>NZ_JAGQBA010000003.1:0-300000 GCF_024345395.1 Cyanobium sp. Tous-M-B4
CTACTGCCACCCCCGTGGCACTGACCGCACCTGCAATCGGTTGATAGTCAACAGCCCAGCTACGGCTGGGAAATAACGGAATCCCAAAAGCTCCCTCTCACCAGGGGGCTTTTTTATTGGCTGGGTGCCCTACCTCGATCTATCACCAGCCACGATGGGACAAGCTCTTACTCTCGCCGTGCTTTTGAATCCCTTCTGCTTGTTCACTACAGCCCAGGTATGGGCTCTTAAAGGCACCGTGCTGTTGCTGCTCACCCTGCTGATCAAGGCCAGAATTCAAATAGTGGCTGGTTCGGCGCTCGGGATCTTCCTGCTGCTGCTCCAGACCCTGGTGTTTCTGGCAGTCGGCGGGGGGCTACTCCTGGCGGGCGGTGGCGCTGCGTTTGTCGCCACACAGCGACGTCGGTCCGCACAAGCCTGATCGCCATCCATAGCGGTTTAAGTCTCCCCGGCGACGGAGCCGGTGATGCAGCAGTTGCTCGCGGCTGAGGATGGCGTGGTGCGCACAGCCACGGCGGCCCTGGCCCAACTGAACGCGCCGGTAGGGTGACGCCATTAATGGTGTGTTTATGGGCTGGAGCCAACTCACGGTGATCAACACCGCCAAGGCGCTCACGATCGTGCTGCTGCTGGCGCTGGCGGCCGTGATCGGGGTGCAGGACATGCGCCAGGTGCTCTATCTCAGCCTGCACATCAGCTACTGCCTCTGGTGGCTGCTGGAGCAGTGGCTGTTTCCCGAGCGAGCCCGCCAACTGTTCAACGAGCGCGTAGGGGTGGTGAGCTTTGGCTTCGCCCTGCTTTTCATAGGCGTGCTCTACAGCCTGCCGGGGCTGCTGGCCTTTCTCAATCCCGTGCCTATATCCCAGGCCGCCGTGGCCCTGGCACTGGTGCTATTCAGCTTCGGCAGCCTGATCAACGCCAGCGCCGATGCCCAGAAAACCACCGCCAAGGCGATGGGGGCTGGCCTGGTGAGCGATGGCATCTGGCGGCGCGTGCGCCATGTGAACTACCTGGGCGATCTGCTGCGCTACCTGAGCTTCGCGGTGGTGGCTGGCAACATCTGGGCCTACCTGGTGCCGGCTCTGGTGCTGCTGATCTACCTGCAGCGCATCGGCCAGAAGGAAAAGCAGATGGCAGCGAAATACCCGGAATTCAGCGTCTGGCAGCAGCGCAGCTCCCGGCTGCTGCCAGGCATCTGGTGAGCTCAGGGACCAGCAGACCCCGGCTCTCAGCAGACCTGCCCTGCGTGCCCGTAATGCCCTTGTGCTGTGGACGCAGCAGAGTTTCAGGACTCGTCTAGCAGGCTCAGCGCTTCCATCACCTGAAGGCGGATGCCGCCCAGCCGGGTCCAGGCCCGTACAGCATCCTTTCTGCTCTGGTAGGGGCGCCAGTCGTCCTCAGCGATACGGCGCTGGAAATGGGCTGCCACACGCAGGGCAACGGCGACATCGCTTCGCCTTGCCAATCGCAGCGTTGTACTCCCGATCACCACATCAGCAGGCATGGCGTTGGGGAGTAATCAGGAACTGGCCAGGCTCATTCTCTGCCCTTCCCAGCCCCTCTCGGGCCAGGATCGAGAAGCAGCCTCTGGTCCGTTCACCAGAACCTGCATCGCCACCGCAGTGATCAATAGACCCATCAGGCGCTGCAACACCTGCCGGATCAACCGCCAAGGCACTTCCAGGCAGTTGATCACCGCTACACGACTGACACGCCTCAGTAGGGAAGCGCTTACGGCGTCGACTTGGCCTACAAAATTGAGCCATCCCACCTCCAAGGTGGACAGGCTTATGTCGATGGCGGGGTGATGCCCAGAGCTTGGGCGCCAAAGTGCCGCGTCATGTCGGTCTGCAGATGCCAAGCCGTCAGCAACGTTTTGGCGATGCGCCTGAGCTCGTCCACGTCGTTGCAGGCATCGATGGCTCTTGCCTGGGTCTCAACAACGAACTGGCGACTGAGGTCACAATCCAGCATGGCCTTGATGCAATGTTTCGAAACGTTAAGCAGTGGCAATGCCAGGCGCGGCCGGTTTCCCGCATGATTCCAATTCCTGTGTCGCAGGCTTCACCCATGCCACCGGGCTACCAGAGGGCAGCAGCCGCCTGAGCTGGCGCGCCTATTGGCAACGTGGACGCCGGCAGATCAGAAAACAAATCCTGCGACTTGAGGATGGCAGACAAATTGAGTTGAGTCTCCAAAAGGCAGGCATGCCCACTATCCGGAAGCTGAACGATTGTGGTGTCTGGAAGAAAGCGTGCCAATCGCTTCGCTTCGCGTTGAGAAGGCAGGAGTCGATCCGCTTCTGAGGCCAGGATTAAAACAGGCTGACGTACGCGATCCAGGGGCAGATCCTCCAGGTGGAACTGACTAAGCAATGCCAATCTCCAGGCAGCGCTTTGAGGCCTCACAGCCTGCATGGCGGCCAGCAGCTGATGCCGCCTGGGCCTGCTGACCCGATGGGATGCAATCAGCAGATTGCACAAACTGAAGGTGGAGAGCTGGTAAATCGGTTCCGGCAGCAGCTGAGTCAAAGAGCTGCAGGCACCGATCCAGGGTTGACGCTGAGCTGAGGAGGCGGGATTGATCAGAATCAGTTGGTCACACAGCTTCGGAAAGCGTGTGATCAATCTCAACGCCAAACAACCACCAAATGATTCACCACAAACTGTGGTCTTTCGCCCAGGATGCCGTTGCTGCTCCATCTGGATCAGTGCGGCGACATGCTCAGTCAATTCTTCCCATCCTCTGAGGTCGTCTGGAGGAATAGACAAGCAGCGAATGTCAAAGCCAGTGCTGAGTCCAGCAACCTGTGGTTGCAGCAGCGCACCACTGCCGTCCATGCCCGGCAAAAAGACAAACAGCGGTCGTGATGCCGTTACAGGTGTACAAGCAAGGAGCCGCAAAGACTTCGGGGTAGCGATCATGATCAAGGAGTACTAATAAGCATCAGCGGGCCAACAATTCAGCGATCTGACTCCAACAGGCTTGGGTGAGCTCTCGAGCTGTAGTAGCTCCGCCGCTACCTCGATACCGAGATTTCCAACTCTCGTCGATCAGCAGAGGATGGCCAAAGAGAACATCAACATGCCGATAGAGGATTGCAGAATGCCAGCCATCGCCTTGAAACAGTGCTTCTGATGGATCAAAGCGCCGAAACAAGGCAAGCGGAGCAAGCTTTCCCCGTTTTTCCTCCCTTGAAGCAATAGCAATCGGCAGGATCGCAAGGCCATCCACCGGCACCCTCAGGGCTAAATGGGCAAAACCCCTGTAGAACGGGCTGAGCTGCTGAGGGGCGTTGACCTTCACCATCGGGTCCGCACCCTCAGGAAACACGCCCACTACCTGATTGGCTTGCAGAAACCCGGCCGACTGCCGGAAGAACGATGCCTGCCTTCTCTGATCTGCCTCGAGCGGAAAGGCGCCCATCAAGGCAATTGCCTGCTGCAGTAGCGGCACTTGACTCATGTAATAGTGACAGGCGAATCGCACAGGGCGGCCAATCGCCTTCATCAGCACGGGAGCATCAAGCAGGCTGCGATGGTTGCTGACAATAAGAAGTTTGCTTTTGGCAGGTATTCTCTCAAGATTGTGCAACGAAACTGATACTCCAGCGGCATCCAGCAGGCTGCGAGACAGTTGCAAAGGGATGGGTTGATTCATACTTGCTGCTTGCCACTCACGAAAATGTTGACCGAGTGTCTATACTGCAACTCCCCTTTTCAAGAACAATTCATATATCTGTACTGCAAATAGTCTTTAAATAAAAGCGCCCAGTGCGAGCCTCGATCCTGGCGGTTAGCCGCACAATTGTGTCGCTTGGATTTAAGCGCTGATGGGCGGGCGATCCAGTCGGAGCAACTGGAAACGCCCCTCCCCTCGACTTGTCGTCAGGCAGCCAGGGCCAGGGAGGATCGGCGCCTTGGTCCGAACGGCTCGGTCAACTCGTTCAGCGCCTGGAGCTGCAGATGTGGCTGCGGTGCGACCCGGCAGCCCAGCTGGATCTGCCCTTGATCGAGCAGGCGGCCAAGCCGCTGCATGGCTGCCTGCTCGGTCCTGGCGAAGTGCTCTTGCTGGCTCAGCAGCCAGTCGATCTCAGATTGGGTGATCACCCCGGAGCTCAGGCTCTCAAGGAACAGTTCGCCAGTGGTCATCGTTTTGTAACGAACTAGTTACATACTGGCTGCCTGGCGGAGCATCCGTGAGCCCTGGCGCTCCGAGCCGCCGCCCGGAAGCTCCGCCATTACAGGGCTGGGCTGGATGTCCGCGGCGCTTCACGTTCCTTAATGAAGCTTGCCATGATTTTTGAAAACGACCTCCCACCCCGTGTCCACGTACACCCTGCTCGAACTGTTCGGCGGCTTCATGGCCGCCTGTGTCGCCCTTTGGTTCATCTCGATGAACAGGTTCGTCGCGATTGACTTTCCCGCCTCTAGGTCTGCACCTCTGGCTGGGCTAGTAGCAGCAGTGGCGCCTGCCGTCCGCGCCTACCTGCAGCGCCCAGGCTTGCTGGCTTCCGTCGGTCTGCTGCTGCTGCGCCTGAGCATCGGCGGACTGATGATTCACCACGGCCAAGAAAAGCTCGCCGATCCCCAGCAGTTCGCCAACACCTATGTGGCCTCGCTGCACCTGCCCTTCCCGCTGTTCTTCGCGTACGCCGCCGGCTTCTCGGAGCTGATTGGCAGCTGGCTGGTGATCCTGGGCCTGCTTACGCCCGTGGGTGCCCTGGCCCTCAGCGGCACGATGACGGTGGCGGCCTATCAGCACATCTCCACAGCCGGCTTCAACATCTATGTGCTGGAGCTGGTGGTCCTCTATCTAGGCGGCAGCCTCGCCCTGCTGTTCAACGGCCCCGGTCGCTTCTCCTTTGATGCCGGCATCGTGCCGGCTGTGCTCGACGACCTCAGCGCGACCAATGACCTTGAGCCTGCTTTCTCCTCACTGGACGCTGGCGAGCTGCGCGCCATACCGGTAACCGTCAACTCCAACGCCCGCGGATGAGCGGGCGTGTTGCTTTGGCCTTCTTCCTCTGGACTGACCTCCCTCGATCAACAGGGACCGAATCGGTAGGGGGAAATTGATGCAAGCATCCTTGGCTTTTGCTGCCTCCCTGCCACGTTTGTTGGATCGGCACCCCAGCTACTGCCCTGACTCACGGCTATCGCCATGAACCCACCGCTGATCTTTGTGGTGGCCCCGGCACTACAGCTGCCTGACGCCACCACTTCTCATGAGGTTCAGCAGCAAGCGCAGGCCGCAGGGCCCTCCACTGGTTTCGCTCTGCGGATCTTCAACCGGGGCGCTGAGCATCCCGATCTGGAGCTGCTTCCACTCGATGGTCGTCTTACCGGAGAGCAACGCCGCAGCAGTGATGGCACTCAGTTGCTCTGCGCCGCCCTGGTGGTTCGGATCGAACCCCGGCACCACTGGCTTGGTGTGTACCAGGGCGATCCGGAGGACCCAACCTGCCTGCGGTGCCTCGATCGCGTGGCGCTCAGCGAGCTGAGCAACGCCACCTGCTGGTTTTACCCCACCCACGACGGCACCTTCCTGAGCTGGGAGCGTGGCCTGCACCTCACCTTGAAGCCGGGCTCGATCGTCGATTGTCCTGAGGAGCTGAGTTCTGCGCCCTACGACCGCAGCCTGATCTCCGTGCTCTGGAGCCTGCTGGGCTCCGACCCGATGGCGACCTGGGGACGGTTCAGGGTCGACAACCAGGCCGAGCACAGCCTTGTCGTGGAGGACTGTCTAACGGTCTTCCCAGCTCCGCCGTTAGCGGGCTGATGCTTCCGGGCCGCCCAGTGATGACGCCGCTCCACTTTTGTGGCTGTAATGACCAGTTTGGCCGCATTCGTGATGCCCAGAACTGAAAAAAGTGGAAGCAGATTCAGTTAGGAAGTACGCCAATGACAAACAGATCGATCAGCTCAGGCTGCTGTGTCGCCCTCACTTGCCTGAAATGGAATACCGACGGCGAACTTTCGGCTTTTGATCTTCAATTAGTCCTAGGCCGATTGGCGCGGGTAGATCAGCATTTCGCCGCTATCTGGGGGAACAATCTGGATCTCGAACCAAGTCCTTCGATCAGCTGAACGCCATTGTCAGGTGCGGATCAGCCCAAGCCGCATCGTCAGCAGAGGCAGGCTGGCCCACGCTGCAGTGATGGCTTTCGTGAGCCGGGCCTCCGTGGCCGTGAAGGATTGCACCGAGACCAGGCCGGACTGGTTGCGAGCCTTAAGGATTGCTTTAGGTTTTGGCCGTGCTGGAGCTGCCGGTGGTTCAATCCTTTTCGCTTCTCGCCGCCACCGGTCTGGCAGGGCTGGCCCTGGTGAGCCTCTGCATCGCCTTCCTCTTCTGAGCATCCTGTTTTTCTGAACCGCTGCGTGTCTGTGGCGGCGCGGTGCCGGCTGTGATCCGACATCCTTGGCCCTATTCCAGCTGACGTTGGTGCCCCTCGATCCCGCCACCCTCCAGCCCCTGCCGAGCACGCCAGCGCTGAGCGGAGTGCTCGAGACCCTTGCCTTCTTTCGCGATCCTGATTTCGCCCGCTCTCGCTTCGAGCGCTACGGCGATGTGTACGAAACCAGCCTGCTGGGGCAACGGACCGTATTCATTCGCGGTGGCCAGGCGATCGGCGACTTGTTTGCCCAGGGCGATGCGGTTCAGGGCTGGTGGCCCGACAGTGTGCGAGAGCTGCTGGGGCCCCTGTCGTTGGCGAACCGCAACGGCGCCGACCACAAAGCCCGCCGCCGGGTGGTGGGCCAGCTGTTCGCCTCTGCTGCCCTCAAGCGCTATAGCCCGACGATCGTGGCGCTGGTCAACGAGCTCAGCCAGGAGCTGCTCGCTTCAGACGCGCCGGTGGCCCTGGTGCCAAAGCTGCGGCGTTTTGCCTTCAGCGTGATTGCGAGCACGGTGCTGGGGCTAGACCCCATCGATCGCGAGGCCCTGTTCGTAGATTTTGAAACCTGGTGCCAGGGTCTCTTCTCACTTCCCCTGGCGTTGCCCGGCAGCCCCTACGCCCGTGCCCGCCAAGCCCGCCAACGTCTGCTTAAGCGTCTAGGCGCTGTGCTCAAGAAGGCGCAGTCCGCCATGGCATCTGGAGCACCCATCGCCGCCGGCGGCCTTGATCTGCTAGCCGGTGGCCTCGATCAAGCCGGTCTCCCCCTGGGCGACGACGACGTGGCGGAGCAGCTTCTACTGCTGCTGTTTGCCGGCTACGAAACCACCGCCTCCGCCCTGAGCTGCTTGCTTCTGACCCTGCTGCAACACCCAGCCGAGCTGGACTGGCTAAGGGAGGAACTCGACGTCTTGCCGTGGCCGCCGGAGGAGGGGGAGGCTGGGAGCGCCACCGACGCCCTCCGTGCCCCGCGGCTCGATGCGGTCGTGAAGGAGGTGATGCGGCTGACCCCGCCAGTGGGTGGTTTCTTCCGCCGCACCCTGAAGCCCATTGCCCTAGCGGGTGTACTGGTGCCAGCCGATCGGGTGGTGCAGGTGAGCATCGCCGCCAGCCAGCGCCATGGGGCCGATACGGAGGATCTGGCAATCTTCCGCCCGCAGCGGCATTTGGACGGTGACACCACGGTCACCTTGCTGCCTTATGGAGGTGGTGAGCGGGTGTGCCTGGGCAAGGCGCTTGCGGAGCTGGAAATCCGGCTGCTGGCGGTGGGGCTGCTCAAACAGGTGACCTTGGCGCTGGAGGCGGATCAGGACCTGACGCTCAGGGTCATCCCTAGCCCCTCGCCGGCAGATGGCCTGCTAGTTCGCGCTCGTTCCACAGCCAGCTAAGCCTCCAACTTCATCAGCACGGGGGCCTCGGATGGGAACCGTGCTGCTTCTCAAGCCCCTCTGCCGATTTTCCGCAGCCACGTCGGCGAGGACTGCAGGCCAGGCACTGCTGCGGGTCTCCGCTGTTCAGGTCAAAACTTGAGGGGTTGGGCTCACGGGATTGAGGCAAAGTGGCCAGCGGTTAACAATTCTTTGCACTAGGTTTACGGAAAGAGATTTCCACCCTTTGAACGACCTCCTGGCTGCTGTCTACCTGATCTTCTTTGCGCTCATCGCAGGTGGAGCTTTTGCCTTGATGAGTCAGAACCTACGTGGCTCCGCTTCTCTTGCATCCCAAAGAAGTGGCGCCAAGCCAAGGCGCCATCCCGAGGCTCCCGAGCCCGGTGACGAGGTCCTCTACGTCGACTTCAGCCGGGAGCGGCTGGAGGAGCTCTATCAACAGGCGTCGTAAGCCATCAGCTCACCACACGACTTCTCCAGCCCAGCCGCCACTACTGCGGAAGGGCTTGAGGAAATCAACTCGCAGTACCTCGCTGTGGAGCTGGTGATGGTGAATCACATCCACCGGCGCACGGCTCTTGTGATTCCTGTTGAGCTGTTTATGCAGCTTGAGCAGTTGCAGCCACTGGAAGGTCAGGTCTTGAGCCTGGTCAGAGAACATGAACTGTTTGCTGGATCCATTTGGGGCACCCGTCTGGGCAGCCATAACCCCCTCGCAGATTGACTGCGGGACACGTTGCAGCTCTTGTTCACCAGATAGGGGTGAACACAACAAACCCCGAAACGTTCGGCCTGCATTGCCTGGTTAGGAGAGCCAGCCACGCCCAGTGGCCAGGCGAGAGCATTCCTGTACCGCCTCGATGCAGCGGTGGGCGCGGTGCTTGGCATCGTCCTGCCCCTGGGCTCGCAGTACATATGCCTCCATCGCCTCCGGCGTTTCGATCAGAGCCAGCAGCAAGCAGGCGGCTCACCAGGACGTGCTCCCACAGCTGCTCCCCAGTGGAGCTGGGTGCAAACAGCTCCTGGCGCAGCACCTCCAACAACTGCGGCTTAGGGGCATCAAGCTGACCGGGCCACAGCCGGCGGCTGTTGAGCAGCCCTTCTGCTCTCCCCGCTGGGATCACGGCTGGACGATCCGGCGCGTGCTCCACGCTCCAGCTCAGGCCCGTGCCCGGCCCTCCCACCGTGGTGCGCGCACCACCACTCCGGGCGACGGGGATGTTGAACGAGGCACCTAGCCCGCCCACTGAGATCGAGCTAAGCCCACCCTTGCTGTAGCCGCAGGCCCGCGAAGCGGTAGTTGAAGCGCAGCGGGCCCATGCGGGTGGAGCGTCGAAAGCGGAAGCCCATGGCAATCAGCGGCTCTTGACGCAGTAGTTGCCAGATGAGTAGAACCCCAGCGGGCAGCTGCTCCCCGCTTTCTCGATGGCGCCGAGGGTGTTGCCGCTGGCGCTCGGCACGCAGTAGCCGCCAGAGCTGTAGTTGCCGAGCGGGCAACCGCCCACTTTCGGGAGGGGCTGCACCGGCTGCTGAGCCAGGGCCGATGCGCTGGCCACGGGGAGTGCAAGCGGCAGCCAGCGCAAGGGCGTTTGCATCGACACTCCTGCGTGCAACTCAGGTTGCCCTGCCAGCGCGGTCAGCCGCAACTTCGTGCATCGAATGCATTGACCTGGCGGGCATGCACTGACGAGACCGGCTCAGTCCGCCAGTCCTACTGACGCTCGGCGTAGCTGGCTGCCCATACGGCTGCTGCCATGCCCTCGGGCACGATCCGCTGGAAAGGCGGACTAGCCAGGATCTCGGGCACCGCTTCCCCCAGAAGTTCGGTGGAGCGGCTGTGGGGCAGGCGATGGCTGAGCTGCTGATGCATCCGCAGCAGATACCAGGCTGAGCCCTCCAACCCGGCATTGAATTTCACCCACATCTCCTGATCGCGGCGGGCATCGAGAACCATGTCGCGGGCATTGTGTGCCTTATCGGCGGCGGTCACCAACAGGGAGTCCTCGGGCTTGTGCGCCAGGGCGCCGAGGTAACGGGTCTTGCGCAGCAGCCACGGCTCCTTCTCGCCTGCTGGTGCCTCCTCGCTGGTGTCGGTGCAGTCGCGCACGATGTCGGCCACCGCCACGCCAAAGCGTTCGGCGATTGAGATGTGGCTTTGGCCAGCGTCTTCGATGGCGTCGTGCAGCAGGCCAGCGATCGCCTGATCCTCCGTGCCGCCGTCCTCCCACACCAGGCCACTGACGGCGATCTGGTGGGAGATGTAGGGCACGGCTTTGCCCTTGCGCCGCTGGTCGCGATGCAGTTCATCCGCCCAGGCCAGAGCGTCGCCATAGCGGGGGGTGATCGGCATGGGTTCCCAGCTGGGGCTTCAACGTAATCAGCGCTGGTCAAACACGCGTTCGAGTCGTTCGCGCTGCACCTCGATGTTGATCCGCTCCACCTGCGCCAGCGCCTGGGCCCGCACCTGAGGATCCAGCACCGGGCCAGCTGGAGGTGGGCTGATGGCCGGTGCCTGAGGGGCGGTGGCCTGAGGCCTGGGCTTGGCGCCACCACGAGAGAGGACTGCAGCCAGCACCAGCAGGGCCAGTAGCGGCAGCACCAGGGGCCAGAGCGCTACGCCCAGCGCCACACCGATCCCCAGCAGCAGCAGCAGACGGGACAGGGTCAACAGGGCAGATCTAGACAGCTCGCTCAGCATGGCCCGGGCAGAAGCAATCTGCTGCTTTGTTGACAGCAGCACTGCAACCGTATACGTTTGAGGGATGGCCGACCTCCCCGTTGCTGCTCCTGTCCCTTCTCCGGTCTACGGGCTGGAGGAACTGCTGGCCCTTGCCAGCGAGCGCCTTGGCGAGAAGGTCACGCCGCGCACCGTGCGTCTGTATGCCACTGAGGGGCTGATCGATCGCCCGGGCAAGGACGGCCGCCGCGCGGTTTACGGGCAGCGTCAGCTGCTGCAGCTGCTGCTGGTTCGCTCCCTCGCCCGGCGCGGCCTGAGCCTCACGGCCATTGCGCCGCTGCTGGCCGCTGGCAACAGCGAACTGGAGCGCCAGCTCACCCAGCTGGAAGAGCCGCCGGCCACCAATGCCGCCCTCGACTATCTCCAGGAGCTGCAAAGCGCGCCCCCCCTCCAGAGCTCTCCGGATCTGGATCTGCTGGAGATGCTTGGCGCTCCGATCTGTCAGTCGGCACCGTTCGAGGAGCCCAGCCGTCGCCTGACGCCGCGCGGTGGTGGCCGCACTACCAGCCGCTGGCATCGCCTCGCCCTGGCACCCGGTGTGGAGCTGCACCTCAGTGACAGCGCCTCGCTGCCGCCACCTGGCAGCCGCCGTGAGGCCTGGCTGCAGCGCCTGCTCGATCGCCTCCGCGACCACCTCGACGACCTCTCCTGAATCTCTACCCCCCTGAATCGTTAACCCGTAATTCCCATGCAACCCACGATCACCATCCGCCCCCTGCGGCCCGCTGTTGCGGGCGATGCGTCCACGACCCTCGATCTGTTGATCAGCATCGAGCCACCACAGCGGCCCCCAGATCTGCAGACGCCCCAGCGGCCGCCGCTAAATCTGGCGCTGGTGATCGATCGCTCCGGCTCCATGGCCGGCGAGAAGCTCAGCCATGCCCGCAAGGCCGCACGCAGCCTCGCCGCTGAACTCACCGCCCGCGACCGGCTCGCCATCGTCACCTTCGATGACGAGGTGCAGATCGTCGTTCCCTCCAGACCGGTTGATTCGGCTTTGCCGTTCCTGCAGGCGATCAACACGATCGAGGCCGGCAGCACCACCGCGCTCTTCGATGGCTGGCTGGCCGGTGCCCTGCAGGTGGCGGAACACCTCGATGCTGCGGCCCTTAACCGGGTGCTGCTGCTCTCCGATGGCCAGGCCAACGAAGGCCTCACGAAAGAATCCGCCGTTGCCGAGAAGGTGGCTGGCCTGAACCAGCGCGGCATCAGCACCAGCGCCTTTGGCCTGGGGGCTGGTTTCGATGAAGACCTCATGGGCGCCATCGCCGCAGCCGGTGACGGCACCTTGGCCCAGATCGAAAGCCCCGCCCAGCTGGCCGACCTCTACGCCAGCGAGCTGCAGGGTCTGGCAACCACGAGCGGCCGCCGGGTGAGCATCGGCATTCGCCCCCAGCACGGCGCCGAGTTGGTTGACGTGATCAACGACCTCAGCGTCACCAGCGCCGGCAATCTGCAGCTGCCCAACCTGCGTCAGGGCCAGACACTGCAGGTGGGTCTGCGTCTGCAGCTGCCCGCCTGGACGCCCAACCAGCCGATCACCGGCATCCGCCTCGCCTGGGACAGCCCCGGCATCGAGCGCCGCCAGGAGCTGCGCCAGCAGCTGATCCTGCCCGTGCTGAGCGCTGCTGAACTCAGTGAGCTGGAGGTGGATCTCGATGTAGCCGAACAGCTGGCCCTGCTGCAGGCCAGCCGCGACCGGCGCAGCGTCATCGAGGCTCTCGATCGTGGTGATCAAGGCGCCGCCTTAGCCAGCCTGCAGTCGATCGATATCGAGCTGGCCGCCATGCCCCAGAGCAGCAGCATCAGCCACGAGCGCCAGCGCCTTGCCGAACAACGCCACTTGCTCAGCAGCGACCGCAACCTCAGCCGCAAACGCTTACGCCAAGACGTGCTGCGCAGCAGCTTGAACGTCTGGGACGGCACTAACACCCAGCAGGACTGAACCGATGCAAGAACTGACCAACCGTCAGCTAAAGCTCGATCGCATTCCCGATCCCGATGGCGACCTGCGCAAGTGGGAGATGTTCGCTCACACGATTAATGGTTACGAGGTGGCAGGGAGCTTTTAACACTGCGCGGCTCTCTATAACGACAACAGCGCCACCACCCTCACTGAATTGCGCTGTGCGCTGTTTTTTGCGGCCCGCAAAGAACGTCACAGCGCCGGTGGCCCCTGTGATGAATCCCATGGGGCGCGAGGTCTGCTGCGCCGCATCCGCGAGAAGGTGGCCGCAGGGGAGCTGGAGTGAACCGATGCCAGAAGATCACGAGCGGATCTCGATGCAGGAGCAGCGCCGCATTCACACCCGAGCGCTAAGCGAATCGGGACCGCCGGCAGCGGGTGAAACCAAGCCGCAAGAGGAGTTCCGGCTGGAATGTGAGGCCGTAGGAGCCAATTCCGAGCATTCCGGGTCGATCCTGAACTGAACCCTGATCATTAATGAGGCACTCAGAAATACCCCAATAGAATTGTCGCTCTATAGATAGTAAGCAATATGTCGGGGTTCCAGACGCGCACAAGACTGGAACCTCAGATAGCCTCCGCCTCTTGTGGGATGTTCCTTAACCAGATCTGGCCCTGGATATTTCACCTTAAATATTCAACTCGAAGTCGGCACTAACACATGCAAACAAAAGGGGAGCCGATTGCTCAATTAATCTCTTTCGCCTCTGCAAGCGCCGCTTTCATGGGTAAAACGTACTGCTTATTATCGAAATCAAGCAGGGTCGTTTGTCGATCACCAAATTCATCACGATAGACAATCGTGAATACGTGAATGTGCTCAACTTTGGTAAAAAGCAGGCCTATGATACCAATACGGCCAGCGAGGTCCCAGTCGCGCTTACGCAGACTAGAATCAGAGTAATTCCAATGAACAATATCTCCGTAGTTTATTTTGACCGATCGCCCAGTTCTAACGAAGTTGACCTTCATAAACTTACGGTAAAAGCTTACATTGCAAATATCCTTCGAATTAATATCGCTAAGGCATTGGAGGTCGGTGAACTCTTCAGCGGCTCGCGCGGGAGCCTGCATGAAGTAGATACCGCCCGATGCAACACTGATGGCAGTTATTCCGGCGCAAGTTGCTACAGAAAGCTTTTGCAGGCATGAATGCATAATACGAGGATGAGCTTTCACATGAATCGAGAATGATTTTTCGGATATAGGGGGCGAGGAGCCCCCTCCTCGACATTGGACAGCTTAATTATTAATTACTGAGTTTTATCTTGCATAAATTCTACTATCTTGTCTATAGTATCATAGAAGGCAATTTTCGTAGCATCCATTGTACTGCCACCACTGAATACCTGCATGCCAGTAATACCGTCTAGTCGGTTGGCGCGATCTTTCGTCACTTCCCTGGATCGGCCAGAAAAGGTTTTAGAAGCAATTATATCTTCTTCGGCGGTGCTTATGATATCAACTTTGACATCAACTTCTGCATCGCTGTTGACCTCAGTCTTAACACTCGGCCCGCCTAAGCCAAATAGCATGCCAAAAGAAGGGGCAAATTTAGTACGAGCCTCGCTATTAGCCGATTGCTTAAGAATTACTGGGCGAAGAATATAGCGTGAGCCCAACTTTTTACCCGCAACAATAAGCTCATTCATATTTGAATCACTTGGAACGCCCTTGATGGCTTTTTCTACCTTGAACCAAGCAACAGTTGTAATTCCACCGTTGCGAACAGACTGATTTATGACTTCTGTAGCAAATTCAGCAAGTGCGGAGCCTTGTCCAGATTTATCCGAGACCGGCATCAGGATGACCTTTCGAGCCGTTGTGGATTTAATTCCCCTTAGGGTCTCGCCGGAAGCCGGTTTTGCAGAGACTGGCTTAGCTTTGGTCTGCTGAGCAAGAGCGCTGCCGGTTACGCTCAGCGCAAAGACAGCAGAGGCAAGGGCCAGGGAAACTTGGCGAAAGCGAACCATAAGGGTTTTGTTTAAATTAAATTTAGAAAACAGTAGGTCAGATCCCTGTCACAGGAGTGACGCTTACAGGATTGTCCCTGTCGCCAGTGATACTAGGATCCATGGTGCGAAGAAAACCGCGAAAGTCTTTACCGAAAGAATCAGCAGCTTTCATATTCACGAAGCGTATGAATGCAGTACGCTTTTTCCCCCTATCATCACGAAATTCGATGCCGAAGTCCACCGTACCGGCCTTTTTGGTAGCAAGAAAACCGAGTAGACCAATAGGACCAAACAGAATCGTCGTGGCTGCACCAATTAGGTGATTCGACTCTCGACCTGTATCGTCGTAGATCTTGGTGTCGACGTAATTTGTCTTGTCTATGCTCAGAAAGTCAGTAGGCAAGTTGGCTTCCAGCTGTTCCGGGCCAATGACGACGGTGCAGGGCTCATAGCGGGTGTAATAAGAGCAGATCGCGCGATGGGAGGATGCCCTAGCTACGGGAGCCAAGGCAGTAATCATGCAAAACAGCAGAGCGGTTACGGAGGAAAACCGCCGTGATTGGAGATCCAAGCCTGTAGCAATCCCCCAAAAGATTTAATATCAAATGTTTAGCATCTCTTAAGCCTTCTTGTAAAGCCCTGCGGCGGCAGTCTCTTCTTGTATCAATTGTGTCCGCATGGCCAAGCCATGGCCAGCCTGATGGAAGTGCAGCGGCACCTCGGCGGCACCCCGATGATCAACCCGAGCGGATCTCGATGGAAGAGCAGCGCCGCATTCACAACCGAGCGCTGAGCAAGTCAGGCCCTCCTGCAGCGTGTGAAACCAAGGAGCAGGAGGCCTACCGGCTGGAATGTGAGGCCAACATCTCCCGCGACCGCGCCACCGCCGAGCGCCTTGGCATCACCCTTGTCTACGAATTTCCCTTCGACTGACAACGACTGGGGTTAGATAAAAAAAGCCGTTCTTCGCAACAGCTTAGAGACAGGCAAGCAACTGCTCAATAGGGTGAATCCAGCTGCTTCCAAGACGAGTGAAAATGCAGAGTTGGGCGCTGAGCAGCTGGAATTTTGTCAAGCGGACGCCAACCCTGGTATTTGCTATGGCAGTGCTTGGACTCGGGCTCACCAGCGCCAGTGGCGTATTGGTGAGGGGCATCCGCACTGCCAACGACACCATCACAGTTACTGGAGCAAGCACCGAGCGAATTACATCCGACTACGTCGACTGGTCGGTGGAGGTCTCCCAGAGCGGGGCCAGCCAGCAAGCTTCTTACCAAGGGCTCCAGCCTGCAGTGGAACAAACCGTGGCCTTCCTCAAGGCCCAGGGCATCGAGGCCGATGAGATGGAGCTCGACTCGGTCAAATCGCAAAAAGAGGAAGTGCGCGATCCCCGCACCGGGGAGCTGCGCTCCACCACCTGGACCACCACCCAAGCGGTGCTGATCGGCAGCTGGAACGTCGCCAAGATCTACAAGATCTCTGGTCAGATTGGGCAGTTGATCGGCAAGGGCGTGCCTCTGACGATCAACGAGCCGGCCTACACCTACACCAAGCTTGCGGAGAAGCGGGTCGACATGCTCGCCAAGGCCACTAAGGACGCCCGGGCACGGGCGCGGGCCATAGCCTGGCAGGCCGGTGCTGGCATCGGTGCGATCACCAACGCCGACACCGGCTCGTTCCAGATTACCTCCCCCAACTCAACGGAGACCAGTGACAGCGGCTCCTACGACACCCGCACAATTGAGAAGGACATCACTGCTGTGATGGCAGTGACCTTCAGGGTTGAATGAACCTGGTAAAACTCACTCGCTATCTATGCATTGGTCAGGCTCACTCTCGAGGCCGAATGGGCGCCCGCAGGAGCTACAAATCCCCTTTTCAGTCCTGCCACGCCGGGTTTCTTCTTCATAGCCAGCTGCAATAATGCCAGCCGGTAGCGCAAAGATAGCAATCCCTAGTAGCTGAATTATACCGCCCAGGAATTTGCCAAACGGTGTAACTGGAGCCATGTCACCGTAGCCAACAGTTGTAAGCGCTGAAATCCCCCACCACATCGCCGCAGGAATACTTGTAAATACCTCTGGCTGGCTATCAGACTCAACGTAGTAAATAGCACTCGAAGCAAGCACGAGGATGACCACAACAGCTGCGAGTGCCACGCCAAGATCACCACGCCGTGCACCGATCACACGCTTCATGCGACCGATGGAATCCGAATAGCGGCCCAACTTCAGCACCCGTGAGAATCTCAGTAGTCGGAGAACTCGGAGTATCCGCAGATCTAAAGCAGAGGCAGGTACGGCGAGCGTGATGTAGAAAGGCAAAATGGCTAAAAAATCGACCACGCCAATGAAGCTGCTCACATAGCGCAGCCGGCCAACAAGCGGCTGCCGGTAACGTGGATCAGCCGTACAAGACCAAATCCTCGCTGCGTATTCGACGCTAAATACCGCTACCGAAAAGGCCTCAAATGCCCAAAAAGCCGTGCTGAAACGCAGCTGCAGGCTGTTGACAGTCTCCAGTATCACCGCAAGCACATTTAGAAGGATCAGCGCGAGCAGGAAAACGTCGACCCAATCCCAATCGGCCACCCCGCTTTGCGGGTCCTCGCTGACATCCAGGAGCTCCCAAACTCGCTGGCGGAGCTCTGAGCCAGTCATTTCCCTAATGCGCTTGAAACAAGCTGAACCATAAGGAGAGAAGAATGTGCCTGCAGCGGCGCCGCTGCAGAGTGCTGATACCTATCGTTTGGGGGGCCTTTGTGGCCACTTCCATTCCCCCTTGTCCTGCGGCAGCTTCATTGACTCCACCTGTTTCCCTGCCGTCCCTCGCCACCGCGCAGGTCGCCACGCCAGCAGCCACCTATCCCAGCAAAGCTGAGCTGCTTGCCTGCCTGCCATCTGAGCTAACCCAGATCAACCCGGTTAAAGCCTGGGGAAGTCTGGCCATGTCCCTGGGCCTATCTGTTTTGGCCTATGGCGTGGGAACCCTGATCCCCTTGCAGCTCAGCGCTGCGCCCCTCTGGCTGCTGTACGCCCTGGTCACAGGAACAGTGGCGGGAGGTTGCTGGGTAATTGCCCATGAGTGCGGTCACCGTGCCTTCCATCCCAACCCACGCGTCGAAGCTGTGGTGGGATTTGTGCTGCACAGCTTGCTGCTTGTGCCCTACTTCAGCTGGCAGCGCAGCCATGCGGTGCACCACGCCAACTGCAACCACCTCGAGGCTGGTGAAACCCATGTGCCGCCCCGCTCCGATTCCAGCGCTGGACGCTTCGTGGCCGGAGCAAAACGCCAGCTTGGCCAGGGCTTCTACGGCGTGGCCTCCCTGTTTACCCACTTGGTGCTGGGCTGGCCCCTTTATCTGATGTTTGGTGTTGCCGGCGGCGAGGAGTACGGCAGCCCCACCTCCCATTTCACTACGGCTGCACCCTTCCGCAACGGTGGGCGCCAGCTATTTCCCGACTCCTGCCGTCGCCTGATGGTGATCTCCAACCTCGGCCTGCTGGCGATGGTGGCGGCCCTGGTATGGGCCTCTATCCACTTCTCTCTGACGAGAGTGCTGCTGGTGTACGGGCTGCCCTATCTGGTTATCAACGCTTGGTTGGTTGGGTACACCTGGCTGCAGCACACCGATACCGATATTCCCCACTTCTCAACAAGCGACTGGAATTGGGCAAAAGGTGCTCTACAGACGGTTGATCGACCCTATGGCCCCCTGCTGAACCTGCTGCATCACGGCATCGGCTCAACCCATGTGTGCCATCACATCAACCCGAAAATTCCTCACTACAACGCTTGGCGGGCCAGCGCCTTGCTCAAGCAGCGTTTTCCCGAGCTAGTTCGCTACGACCCGACTCCTATTCATCGCGCCTTGTGGCGGGTTGCAACTCGCTGCACCGTAGTCAGCCAAACCGGAGTCAATGGTGGTTTCTACTACCATTCCATGCCAGCTAACTAGCTAGCTAGCTAGCTATTCCATGAAAAAAGCCCGGAGCATAAGCTTCGGGCTTTTATTTTTGGAAGCTGAATTTCTGGAGAATTAGCCAGAGGTTACCAGGAGCCAGATTATCAAGAAGCAAAGACAATCAAGATTTAGAAGCCAAGTCGCTGGGGCGACTCAACACATAGGTGGTCATCCCCGTAAGCACGACAACTAATGCGATTACAACGGCAATAGCAGTGGTGTAATCAGTGCCCATCGCGATCAGCCCAGGCCCAGTTGTGCTGCGATGCTTTGGCCCGTAAGCAGCTCGGTGCCAAGGCCAATCACGAAACCCATCATGGCTAGGCGGCCATTCCAGGTTTCGGCGAAGGCAACAAATCCAAAGCGGGGAGTGGATTCAGTCATTTGTGTTGAGGATTGTTTCAACAACTATAACTGACTGTAAAGACGCCGGCCTGCCCAGATGTTGAAAGCAAGAGAAGAGCTGCTGGCCCTGTTGCGTCATGGCGCCAGGGGAGAAGCCCAACGCCAGGGGCCGCGGGTACGGGAGCTGATCCTCGAGCTCGAGCGCACCTCACCGGTAGATCTCGCCGCCCCAGGTGCCCTCGAACTGCTGGAGGGGGTTTGGGAATTGCGCTGGAGCAGCAGCAGCCAGCCCTATCTCCAGGCTGTGCCATGGCTGGAAAACCTGCAAATACTGGCTCCATCGCGGGGGCGAGCCCTGAATCTGTTGAGGCCGCCAGGGCAGCTGGCCAGCCTGGGTGGCATTGCTGTAGAGGCCAGCATCCAGCTCGAATCAAGCCCGGGCGATAACAGCCCAACACCCCAGCAGCGCGTACAGGTGCGCTTCCAGCGGGGTGGCTGGCGCGGTCCCCGGCTTGGCAACTCACGCTTGCAGCTGCAACGTGCGGTGCAGCAAAGCTTTTCAGCCTGGCTCGACATCACCGTGCTCAGCCAAGAGCTGAGGCTGTGCCGTGGCAACGCAGGCACAATTTTTGCCCTGCTGCGCCGCCCCGATCTTGCCGTTGCAGACTTTTTTGACAAGCAATAAAAACGGTGCAAGACACCCCAAACCTGAGCAGCTCTCTTGTGCTGGCTGCAGATAATCCCTCAGCGCTAGCAAGGTTTTACGCCGATTTGCTCGCGGTAGAGCCCCTGCAGGGGTTTGGTGCCAGCCATTGGCGGGTGCCCTGGCCCGCCGGTGGCTTCCTGGAGATCTATGCCCCATCCCAAAGCCGGCCCCAAGCGAAGCAACCAGGCCGGCTAGCAACGTGCCTGCAGCGCAGCGTGCCTGCCGGCAACGACCACGAAGCTGCCATGGAGCTGCTGCAGGTCTGGCTGGCGAGCGCCATTGGGCTGGGCGCCTCGCTACTGGACGGTCCGCGCCAGGAGGCCTTCGGAGTGGAGGCCTGGCTGCTGGATCCGGAGGCAAACAGGCTGCTGCTGCTGGTGCAGAACCAGGTCAATTAGGGCGGGCGTAGGGACCAAAAGCAACGGCGCACTCAGCGCCGCAGCGGGCGCCCAGGCCTATTGCTGCGGCTGCGCTCCAACCAGCCGCCAGTCCCGCCAGCACCCCGGCTGCAAAGCTGTCGCCGCAGCCATAACTGTCGACCGGCGGTGCCACCAGAGCCTGGGCAGCGAAGCGCCCGCCGGGTTCGCTCCAGCCACCAGCAGCCCCTTCGGTGGCGATTCGCAGTCGCGGGGGGCGCGATAGAGCGCCAGCAGGCACCTGCTCACCAGGATCAAGGGCGCTGCCGATCAAGGCATCGCAGCTCACCCCGCTGGCCTCCAAGAGCGGCAAGCCAACCCGTGGCGTGGCGCCGAGCAGCCCGGCCCGGCGGCAGTGCTGCAGGGCTGCCGCGTCGGCCGCGGTCACAAAGACGCCATCGCAGCCAGCCAGATCAGCCCAGGGGAGTGGATCCCTAGCCAACGGGGCCAGTCGCTCGCCGATCACGGTGATGCTGCGGTCACCGGCCCGATCAACAAAGCTCACGCCCCGGCGGGTTGGGGCATCCCGCCAGGCCACCTCCAGATCAAGCCCCAGCTCAGTGAGCCGCTCCGCTGAGCGCTCGCCGGTGGCGTCCCGGCCCAGGGAGGTGAAAAACCGCACGCGCTTGCCACTGAGACGGGCCAGCTGCACCGCCACCACCGCCCCACCACCGGCGGGTTCCTCCAGAAAGGCAGTGGCCCGGTCGATCGAGCCAGCGACTGGCAGCTGCTCCACGGCCACAAAGCTCACCCACTCCACATGACCCACCACCGCCAGGTTGAGCGCAGCGAGGGCGGAATCCGGGGCCATGGCAACAGGGCAACCCCACCAGCATGGGCCGGCGTAGCCTTGCGCCCATATTTCTGTATCTGCCATGCATGCCGTGCCGCTGCACCTCGAAGCCGGCAGTGATGTGCGCCGCAGCCTGGAGCAGCTGGCCCTTGAGCACAACGCCGGCGGATTTGTGCTGAGTGTGGTGGGCAACCTCTCCCAAGCCGCCTTTGCCTGCCCCGGCAAAAGCGCACCCACAGTTTTGGCTGGTGAGCTCGAGATCATCACCCTGCAGGGCACGATCAGCCCGGATGGGGTGCACCTGCACTTGAGCTTCTCCGATGCCAGCTGCCAGGTGTGGGGCGGCCACCTCGAGCACGGCACCCTGGTGCTGCGCGGCGCCGACCTGCTGGTGGGCCTACTCAGCTCCGGCACGAGCGCAGCGCAGAGTGCAGCGCCTATTGCATCAGCCAGCAGCGAACCGCGAGTTGAAATCGCCGGCCGGCCGGATTGCCCCTTTTCGCGCCGGGCCCTGCGCATGCTGCGGACCCTGGGCATTGCCTTCGTGGAAATCGAACCCGACGAGACGGGACCGGTGCCCCAGCTCTACATCGATGGCGTTCCAATTGGTGGCTACAATCAACTGGCCGAACTGCACAGCCGCGGCGAATTAGACGTGCTGCGCAGCCTGTGAGTCCTGAGTTAGGGGTTGCCAAGCTGCAGCTAGGCACCAGTAAGGGTTGTGGCCTGGCCATCGGCGCCTATCCCCACTTCAGCTACGACGCCAGCGGCGGCGGCGGAACCGGCGAGCTCGGCCCAGGCCCAGCTGACGGCCCGCGAACCGTGAGCTTCGAGCCCTCAACCCTGTTGATTCCGCCGCTCAACTGGCGCACCACTCGGGTGCTGGGGCTGCCCCTGCCCCCGGGACTGGAGATCGCCATCGCTCCTGAGCAGCTGGCGGGCAGCATCGATTCAGCAACTGGTGCTGTGCAACTGCACTTCCGGGCCCGCTTTCGTTTCCGCATTGCTGGGCTCTACCGCGCCCCCGACCTGCTGATCGACACCCTGCTGAGCACGGGCGCAGCGCAGGGGCAACGCCACCGGGCCATGGGCCAGCCCCTAAGCGCCGATGGCACGGCCCTGCTGGTGGGGGTGGCGAGTGTGCCGCCGTGCGGCGACCCCTGGCTGGACCGCCTGCTGGGCCTGCCGGATGAAGCCCTTGCCATGCTGCGCTGCAGCTTCAAGTGCGAGCCGTGAGCGAATCTCTACCCCAACGTCTGGATCGCTGGATCGCCCGAGCCGGTTTCAATCTGCTGATTCCGCCGCTGATCTTGCTGATCCCCTGGCTGCAGGAGCTGGTGGACCAGCTGGTTTTCGGTGGCAACTGGAACCTGCCGATGACGCCCGGAGGCTCCTTCCTCGGGGTACTGACAGCTCCCTTCAGCCATAGCGGTTTTGGCCATCTCCTGGCCAATTCGCTCACCTTTCTGCCCCTCTCCTGGCTGGTATTGCTGCGCGGCCGCCGCGACTATCTGGCCGTTTGGTTGGGGGTTTATGCCACAGCTATTCCCGTATGGCTGCTTTGGCCCAACGGCAGTCACGGACTCTCCGGGATCGTGTATGGGCTGCTGGGCTACCTGCTGCTGATCGGCTGGTTGGAGAAGCGGCCCCTCTCCTTGCTCCTGTCGGTGCTGGCCCTGGTCACCTATGCGGGGGTGCTGCCGAGCCTGCTGCCGATTTTTTCACCGCCAGGGGTGAGCTGGATCGGCCACCTCAGCGGTTTTGGCGGCGGCCTGCTGGCGGCCTTGGCCGTGGCTCGTGAGTCGCCATAGGTGACCAGGGCTAGCGATTTAGCTGACGCATCTGCCAGGTAACCCAGGTGCCCACCGGGCTCCAGAGCAGGTAAGGCAGCAGCAAAGCAGCCGCCAGCGTGCTCTCGCTAGCCACAGCCAGGGTGAGGGCAATGCCCCACACCAAGCCAGCAAAGCCAATGACCGTGCCCCTACCCAGGCTGCGGCTACGGCAGATCACAAGCGTGTAGCTCTGCACCAATACCAGCTGCACCAGGAAAGCCGCCATCCACAGGCCGCTCCAGCTGGCCTGCCAGGTGAGCCAAGCCGAGATGTAGAAGCAGGCGTAGATCAGCAACCAAATCACGGGAATCAAGCCCTCAAACACCAGCCAGCGGGGGCGGCGCAGCCGGATAAACCAGGCAAAATCCTGCCGGCTTGGATTAAGGCTCCACGCCACCACCACAATCACCAACAGAATCACCAGGGCGGCGAGCACTGCAAAAGGAATCAGCGGCACCCCAGCCTGCAGGTTCAACGCCCCTGATGCAGCAAACCAGGCCACGCAAAACATGACCCCAACCAGCAATCCAGATCAAGCCAGCCAAGAACCCAGCCAGAAAGTCAACCAAGAAGAAATCCTTGCCGCCTCCAGTGGCTGGGTGGCTGTAGTGCTCAACCTGGTGCCTGGTTTAGGTACGGGATACATCTATCAACGCCGCTGGCGGGCTTACTGGATCAGCTCAGGCCTGGCAACGGCCTGGTTTGTGGCGGGAGGCGTATTGGGCCAAAACGTAGACGGGGTGTTGATGCCCGATTTGGTGCAGCAAAATCAACTGATCGGGCTAGGCGGCCTGCTGCTGCTGGCTGTTGTGACTGCAACAGAGGCTGGCCTCGCCGCCCGCCGCGCTCAGCCCAGCTCCAGGCAGGCCAACCCGTAGACATCGCCCAGGGGAACCGCCGGCAGGCTGCCCCGATACATCCTCAGCGTCTCGGCGACCACCGCAAAGCCCAACTGCAGCAGCAGGGTCCCTGCCTCCGGATTGGCGGCAGGGGCATCGATTAACACCACGCCGGCATGGCGGGCCATCAGGGCGTTGAGAAGCTGGGCCGCCAGGGCAGGCGTGTCGGCCAGCAGCGGCCCGATCCGCCAACCCTCGCCTCGATGCAGCAGGCAGGGCCGGATCCGGCCAAAGCCGTGGCAGGAGCCATCCGGGCCGATCAGGGCCAGCACCGTGCCGGCGGGATGGTGCAGCCAATCGGCAAGGAAGTGGGGCCGGGGACTGAGCTCCCGCTGGGCGTCATAGGCCTGCACGGCCCTGTCGGGGATGGCACTTCCCTCAAGCAGGCTCAGGCCCTCTGGAGTGGCGGCGGGCGGGATGTTGCCGTCACTGATCCGCTGCCAGCGCTGGGTTGGCGACGCCGGCGCAAACCCAGCGCTGGCGTAGTCACCGATGCGATCGGGGGCGGCCTCAATGCCGATGCAAGTAAGGCCCTCCAGATGCTGCAGGGCACGCTGCCAAAGCTGACGGCCAAATCCCTGACCCCGGTGCTCTGGTTGCACCAGAAACATGCCGATGAAGCCGTATTCGGCGTTGTAACGGACCCCTGCGATACAGCCGATCGGACGACCGTTGAGGCAACCAACCCAAAGCCCCTGGCGGTCGGTATGGCGGTAGATGGCTACGTCTCCCTGGCCCGGCGCGAAGTGTTCAGCGCGGGCCCAGGCGATGACGTCGGCGAGATCGCCCTTCTCCAGGGCCCGAATCCGCAAAAGGGATGGGGCCACCCCGCTCAGTTAGAGCCGTAGGCGATGTGGCAGCTGGCATTGAGCACCTGGGCCTGGTCAGCCGTGGTAGGTGCCATGCCATTGATCAGCCCCTGCTTGCAATCGCTGGTTGCTGTCATCAGGGGCATACCGGCAACGCCGTAGGCAAACTGAACTCGATTAGGTGGCAGGGCTTGAACCGAGCCGTAGTCGAGCTGCAGGCTGGTTTGGGGCACCACGATCACGGTTGACTGCTGATACGTAGCTGCGTCGACAGCACTGGTGATTGCAGCAGCCGTGGCCAAGCTGCCCACTCCCCAGGCCACCGAACTGGCTCCCCACCAGGGCCAGGCCGCTGGATAGGGCCGGTACCAGCCGGTGCTCCAGGTGCGCGACGACCAGTAACCGCCTTGGCGGCCCCAGGCCGGATTCCAGGCAGAGGCCCCTGGCGCGCGGGTGAGACCAGCGCCAGGAGCACCCCAACCCACACCAGGGCGAGCTCCCGCTCCGGGTGCACCTACTCCGGGCGCCCCTACTCCGGGTGCTCCCACACCAGCGCCCGGTCTCACTCCGGCGCCAGGAGCACCCCAGCCAGCTCCTGGACGCACTCCCGCACCGGAGCCCGCACCGCCAAAGCCACCGCCGCCCATGGGGCGGGCCAGAGCGCTGAAGCTGCCCGCAGCTGCTACGACGAGCCCTAAGCCAATCGCCGTGATCAGTTCTGCCCGCTTGCCCATGGTGTTGCTACTGCATTCACTAGAGATGGTCTAACCGCGAACGAAGCCCACAGCACGGCAGCTAGTTGTATTCCCCGGGAAGGTCCTGCTTGGTAACCGTTACCCGACCTACTTTTTTGCCTGAAAGCCGCAGCAGCTCGTCGCCAGAAAATTCAAAGCCCAGGCCAGCCCCGATCTTGGCCACGTCATCAGCAGTAGCCGCGGCTTGCACGGCCTGCCGGAGCGACTGGTCATCCTGAACCTTGCCCAGGAAGGCCTTCAGCTGATCGAGGGACATGGGATCTCGTCGACAGTGCGATCCAGGATGGAGACCACATCTTCGTCGACCTGGGCCAGCCGCTCGAGCACTAGCTGCAGATCAAGGGCGGTGAGCTCGCCATCGGGCTGCCATTTGAGGCAGGTGCGTCCCAGGCAGCAAGTAGTCAAAACTTGGGTGGTGTGGACCATGGCCCACCTCCGTTCTGTGTTCAATTCATCATCATCTGGATGGCTGCCCTTGTATGCCCCCATCTGGGGGTGATTTCCGCTGAAACATGCCAAAGCCTGATCAAAATGGCGCAAAAGCCATCTCCTGCGCCATGACCCTTGAAACTGGGCCCCGTAGCTCGCAGCGAGACCGTCAGCTTGACCTACTCAGGGTGGTTTGCTGCGTGGCCTGGGCCGATGGCGATGTTTCCGCAGACGAAAAGCGGCTGCTCGAGAAACTCGTGGCCAAGTACTTCGCCTGTGGAGATGGCTCAGGGGCAAACCAGGAAGCTGCGCGTCAGCTAGCTGCCTGGACAGTCGACTCTTCCGTGCTCGCGGAAGTAGTTCCAAGGATTACTAGCGAGGAAGACCGGGCTCTAGCCCTGAAGCTCAGCTACATGATGGCCAAAGTGGGCCAACGTCCTCAGGACAGTTCGCCGATCAACCCGGCAGAAAAAGCCCTGTACCGGCAGCTGGTGGAAGCCCTTGGCCTGAGCGAATCTGAAGTGACTGAAGCCGAATGGGCCGCTGAACAGGAGCTGTCCAGCGGCAAAGGGGTATGGGCTGCCCTAGGGGCAGCCTTTGCCGGTCTCGGTGCCTGGCCCAGCCAAGAAATGCTGGAAACCCCGGGCATGCAGTGGCTATGAAGCCAGCTGCTCAGGCCCGATCGGGATTCAGCCCAGACCGAGCTGGCCCAGGATGCCCTGGCCAGTAAGCAGCTCGGTGCCCAAACCGATCACGAAACCGAGCATGGCCAGACGGCCATTCCAGGTTTCAGCGAAGGCAACGAAGCCAAAGCGGGAAGCGGAGTCAGCCATGAAAGGAATCCTTAAGGAAACGTGAATTGACTGTAACGCCTCATGAAGCTGGCGTTTGTATCCCCTATTGGAAAAAGCGCAGCATCCAAGCTCGCCAGCAGCGCCAAGCCATAGCGATCGAGCTTGGCTTGGCCCACACCGCCGATCCCGGCCAGTTCCTCCAAGGAGCGGGGCCGGCGGGTCACCACCTCCACCAGGGTGCGGTCGTGAAACACCACGTAGGGCGGCACTCCCTGCTGCCGCGCTTGCTCGCGGCGCCAATCCTTCAGCGCCTGCAACACGGGCGCCTCATCAGGGTTCAACTCTGCCGCAGCAGGAGCCGGGCTCACCCCAGGCTGGCTGCGGCGCTCTCGCTTCGCTGGCGGCAGCCGCAGCAGCAGTTGAGCCTCACCCCGCAGCAACGGCTTGAGCCGCCCGTCCTCGCCGAATCCCAGAGCCCCAAAGCGCTCGGAGTCGGACTGCAGCAACCCCTGGGCCACCAGCTGGCGAAACAGGCTGCGCCACTGGCCGCGATCAAGCTCCTTGCCAATGCCATACACACCCAGCTGCTGGTGGCCGAGCTCGCGAATTCGGGCCGTATCTGCCCCCAGCAGCACATCCACCAAATGGGAGGCACCAAAGCGGCTGCCGGTGCGGTATACAGCCGATAGGGCCTTGCGCACCGACTCGGTGGCATCGACTGCCGTATCTGGCTCAAGGCAGAGATCGCAATTGCCACAGGGCTCGGGCAGGGCCTCGCCAAAGTGGCTGAGCAACACCTGACGGCGGCAGCCGCTCGCCTCGGTGAAGCCAATCAGGGCATCGAGCTTGCCGTGCTCAACCCGTTTTTGCTGCTGCTCCGCGTCGGAGTCGTCGATGAAGCGGCGCAGCTGGGGCACATCGCCGCCGCCATGCACCATCCAGGCCAGGGCCGGCAGGCCATCCCGGCCGGCGCGGCCGGTTTCCTGGTAGTAGGCCTCCAGGCTTTTGGGCAAGTCCACGTGGGCCACAAAGCGCACATCCGGCTTGTCGATGCCCATGCCAAAAGCGATCGTGGCAACCACCACCACGCCGCTTTCGCGGCGGAAGCGCTCCAGAGCGGCGCTGCGCACCGCCCCATCCAATCCGGCGTGATAGGCAACCGCGTCATATCCCGCTGCCTGCAGGTCGCGGCAGAAGCCATCCACCCGGTTGCGGGAGCGGGCATACACAATTCCTGAGGCGCCGCGGTGATCGGCGAGCAGCTCAAGCAATTGGCGGCGGACGTCGTCCTTGTCGCGCAGCAAATAGCGGATGTTGGGGCGATCAAAGCTGGCCAGAAACACTCGCCCCTGCTCCAACTGCAACCGGGCGCGGATCTCGTCTCGGGTGCGGGGATCGGCCGTAGCGGTGAGTGCCAGCCGCGGCACGGCGGGAAATCGCTGGGCCAGCACCGAAAGCTGCAGGTATTCCGGGCGGAAGTCATGCCCCCACTGGGAAACGCAGTGGGCCTCATCAACGGCAAACAGGGCCAGGGGTAGGGAAGCAAGCCGCTCGAGGGTGTCCCCCGCTAGCAAGCGCTCGGGAGACAAATAGACCAAATCCAGTTGGCCCGCCCGCAGCAGGCGCCAGGTGTTGGCGGTTTCCTCAGCGCTACAGCCCGAGTGCAGCGCCGCAGCCCGCACCCCCGCCTGACGCAGCCCCTCAACCTGGTCTTGCATCAGGGCGATCAGGGGCGAAATCACCACCGCCGTTCCCGCTCGGCAGAGGGCCGGGATCTGGTAGCAAAGCGATTTGCCCCCACCGGTGGGCATCAGCACCAGGGCCGAGCCACCAGCCACCACATGCTCAACAATCTCCTGCTGGGGCCCGCGAAATGCGCCGTAGCCAAAAACCTCGCGCAGCACCTGCCCGGGAGAGGCAGGGCTCGCCGCAACGGGCTCTGGCATGGGGATTTCCCTGCTCAGACCTTGGCGAACTTCATCGCCGCCGGAGAACCCCAGTCACCAGTCACCTGATAGCCGCGGGGATTGGCGCAGAGGTGGCGCAGGATCCAGAACAGGCTCTCTGGGCTGTCCGTACCCAAGGCCAGCTGCAACTCCTGCAAACTGCGCTCCTGGCCATCGCTGAGGAGGGCTTCGAGCCGCTCCTGCAGAGCCAGGATCAGGGCTGCTGCCTTTTTGCCGGCCTCCACCCCCGGCTGGTCGTAGGCGTTGACATTTACCAGTTCGGCGTAGAGGCCGACGGCGCGCTCAAACAGGGCGATCAGGGCACCGAGAGCTGTGGCATCAAAGCGGCGCAGGGTGATCGAGAGGCTCTGGCGGCCACCTTCCATCAGGGCCGAACGGGTGCCCTGCAGGAAGCCATCGAGGAAGTCGCCAGGGATCTCATCACCGATGGGCGGGATATCGCTGGGCTCTTCCAGTGCCTCGATGAAGGTCACAAAGAAGTTGTCGATGCCATCGCGCAGCTGCTGCACGTAGGCGTGCTGGTCGGTCGAGCCCTTGTTGCCGTAAACGGCAATGCCCTGGTGCACCACCTCGCCGCCGCGGTCGTGCTTCTTACCGAGACTCTCCATCACCAACTGCTGGAGATAGCGGCTGAACACCTCCAGCCGATCGCGATAGGGGAGCACAACCATGTCGCGCTTGCCCTGGCCATGGCCAGCCACAAACCACGCTGCAGCCATCAAGGCAGCCGGGTTTTGGAGCAGATCTGACACCCGGGTCAGGGCGTCCATTCGGGCGGCGCCGGCCAGAAAGCCGCGCAGATCGGCACCCACCAAGGCCGCCGGCAGCAGGCCAACGGCACTGGTGATGCTGGTGCGGCCGCCCACCCAATCGAACATGTCAAAGCGGCGCAACCACTGACCGGCCACGGCCACCTGATCGAGCTTGCTATCGAGCATGGTGACCGCCACAGCTTGGGCGGCCCACTGCCCGCCCCGGGCCTCCAGCCGGGCCTGGGCTTGCTCCATGCCGATATGGGGCTCAGGGGTGCCGCCCGACTTGCTCACCACCACCACCAAGGTGGTGGCTAGGCGGCCGTCTAGGGCCGCCAAGGTGCGACTCATCCCGGCGGGGTCAACGTTGTCGAAGAAGTGGAAGGGGAGACCCTGACCCTCTTCCTGCAGGGCGCGCACCATCAGCAGCGGGCCGAGGCCGGAACCGCCAATACCGATCCAAAGCACGTCGGTGAACGGCTGACCGTTTGGAGCAGAGAGGCTGCCGTCGAGAACTTCGCGGCCAAAGGTCTCAATCCGCTCCACCTCGGCGTTGATGTGCGCGGTGGTGGCGGCGTCTGGTGCCAGCTCTGGGGTGCGCAGCCAGTAGTGGCCAACCTGGCGCTGTTCATCCTGGTTGGCAATCGCACCACCCTCTAGGGCCGCCATCGCCGCAAAGGCCAGGTCGAATCGGGGAGCCAAGGCATCGAGATCGGCCTGGCCGATCGCCATGCGACTCATATCGAGCCAAATACCAAGATCGCTTTCATACCAAAGCAAGTCGCAAAAGCGCTGCCATTGGATCTCGGCATTGGAGCCATCAAAGTTGGCAAGCATGGGCTTGCGGCTCAAGCCGCTCTCGTCGCCAGAACTTAGATCTGACCACGCCCCAGCACCAGCACTAGTACCAGCCCCAGCCCAAGGGACGGACGGAAGACCGTTCCGTCGTCAGGGGTCTAACCCAGAAAAATTCCGTAATATCAATCCATAATTAATGAGTGTTTGTGCCTAACCCCACCAGCTACCCGCGCTGGCTTGCCCTAGGCAAGCGGCTGGTAGGGGTCCGGCGTTTCACCGGCCTTGCAGCAGCCCTGTTGGCTGTTGCAAGCAGCCCGCTCCTTAACGGTCCAAAAACGCCCCTGCTGCTGCTTGATCCCGGTCTCAGCGGCAGCATCAGCTCCGCTGCTGGCTCGGGGCAACTTGCAGATCCGCTGCAATTTTCACCAGACGAACTTAAGGAGCTGCAGCGCCGCTTTGGTGTCCACGGACCCCAGCCCCGCCTGGCCCAGTTATTCACCAGTGGTATCGACCAATTAGAGCCGCTGCGCAGCCACACCCTGGGGCGCTTGGTCGAGCTTCGTCCCCTGATCCTGGCCGAATCCCGGCGCCAGAAGATCAATCCCGTTTTGGTGACAGCAGTGTTGTTCGACGAAATGCGGCACGCCAAACCGGGCGAAGATCTGCCCCTGGCGGCCCATTCCGGCTTATTCAGCACCCATGGCCCCGCCCAGCTAAGTCTCGGCGAAATGGTGCACCAGGGCCTGCTGCCGGCCAATGCCTCCGAAGCCGAAATCACCGAGGCCCGCAACCAGCTGCTCGATCCCGAACGCAACGTGGTGCTGCTGGTGGGCAAATTCGCTCGCCTCAGCCGCGCCCTCGAGCTGCCCCAACGCCCCCTGCAGGCCAGCGGCAACCCCCGTGACGCCAAGGCCCTAGCCACCCTGGCCTACCTCCACAACGGCAAGCTCGACTACCCCCGCCGCATCCTGCGCACCATGCAGGATCCCGAACTCCACGCCCTGCTGTACGCCACCCGTAAACAGGCCCCAGCACCACTAATTTGATCAGGTTCAGTGATTTGATCAACAGTTTACTGATTTAATCAAGAGTTCACTGATTTGATCAACGCTTGCAGAGCAGGCCGAGGTTTTGCAGTCGGGTCTGCAACTCAGACCAACGGAAGCTGCGGGGATCAGCTCGCTCCCCGCCCAGGTCCACTGCCCGGTGGGTGGTGATGTTTGACGGGGGGATGGGGAAACGCTGCATCCAGCCAGCTAGCAGGGCCGCCAGGGCGTCGTATTGGGCTGAGGTGTAACCGCTATGGGCTGGTCCGTCGTCCTCGCCATCGAGGGGCGTTTCCAAGCTGATGTGCAGGGCGAAGTTGTTGATCGAACCTCCCACCTTGGCGTTCGTTACAACCCAGCGGCCGTTGAAGGCCGAATTGCCAGCCCCGAAGGCCCGTTTGGAAGGATCGAGCACCTGCACCACCGAGCCATCGCCACCAATCAAGCTGTGGTAGCTCACCTGATCTTCATCGCGGGGATGGGGCGTCACGAAGGTGTTGATGGCTGAACCAATGCCGTAAACCGTTTCGTGCAGGACCACCAGCTGGGGTGTGGGATCAACCGGATTGCCGTAGGCATCACGATTGAAGCGCTCGCCAAAGTTGGTGGGGTGGATCTGCACCCGCGCCGGGGAGGTTTGGACCCTTTCTGCCAATTGCTGCAGCCTTAAACGCTGGGCCGGATCGCCGGGAGCGCAACTCGCCCGCAGGGGAGATTGCCAAGGCGGATGGTCAGGCGGCCCCGGTGCCGCCCTGCGGCCCGGCTCAGGCGCTGCCGGAGGGTGGCGCACCTCTTCGAGCAGCTCGAGCAGGCTGGGGCGCTTCTGGCCGCCGCTCGGTTGGGCTGAGAGGTCTCGAGCCAGCCAGCCAAGCCCGCCCAGGGCGAGCATGGCGCCGGCGCCTAGGGCGATCCAGAGGGGCTGGCGGCTGGAATTCATGCAGCCTCAAGACCCAGCCAGCGGCGGCGGCGCTCAGCACAGCCGGGATCAGTAGTGGCGGGATCGAGCTGGAGCTGCCAGCTCTCCACTGCTGGTGGCGTTGGCAGCAGCACGGTGCTGCGCACCAAACCGTCCCGGCAGAACAGCAGCTGGTGGGGAATCAGGGGAGCCTCCGGCCGCAGATGCACCATCAAATCGTCAATGCTGCGCAGGCGCAGGCCATCGAGGGCAATCCATTCATCGCCCACTACCAGCCCCGCCCGTTGGGCCGGTCCATCGCGGCCCACCCGCTGCACAACTAAACCGCCGCTGCCTGGCTCCAAGCGGCAGCCCAGCTCCTGGCTACCGGCCAGCCGGGGTTCAAGCCGCAGGCCCACATAGGCCAGATTGCCAAATAGGGGCGGATCCTCACAGGAGCTGAGCCAGCGGGGCAACAGCTCAGCTAAATCGGGCGCCTGGCTGGCAAAGGCAGCAATCAGGTCTGCCTCCTGATAACCCCGGCCTACGGCGCCATGACTGGCCCAAAGCTGCCGCAGCACCACGGGCAGCCCGCTGCCGGCACGGCGTAGGTGCAGGTCCAGCACCAGGGCCAGCACCGCGCCCTTGAGGTAGTAGCTCACCTGGCTGTTGGGGGAGTAAGCATCGGGGCGGTAAAGCTTTACCCAGGCCTCCTCACTGCTGGCGCGCAGGCTCTGCAAGCCCCGCCCAGCACTGAGCAGATAGCGGCTCAGATCCGCGCCCAGATCCTCGAGCAGCTCCGCCTCGCTGCTGCAGCCGGCGCAGTGGGGCAACAGCTGATCCACATAGCTGGTGATGCCCTCGGCAAACCAGAGGGTGGGCACCACCACCGCCTGGTCGTAGCGATAGGGGCTCAGCTCAGCGGGCCGCAGCCGGCGCACGTTCCACTGGTGCAGGTATTCATGGGCGGCTAGCTGCAGCAACTTGCGGCGCCCATCAGGCTTGGCCAGGACCCGGCGGCCAAACTGCAACACGGTGCTGAAGTCGTGCTCAAGGCCGCCATAACCGCTTTCGGTGAGGTGCAGCACAAATAGGTAGTGGTCGGCCGCAGGTCGCTCAACGCCCATCAACCGGCAGCAGGCCAGGCAAACCTTTTCGAGATCGCTGAGCAGCTGGGGATCACTGTCGAGCAGGTCGGCACCTTGCAGATCGCGGCCCCAACTCACCCAGCGATGGGGCACGCCGGCGACGCTGAAGTGATGGGATCGATGGGGACCGACCTCCACCGGCGTATCGATTAGTTGGTCGAAATCAGCGGCAAGCCAGCCCTGCGCCGGGCCCTGCAGCTCTGGCAGGGGCACGAAGGCATCCCAGCTGGGCGGAAGGCTGAGCTGCAGCCGGTGGGGCGACCAACGCTCCCCCTCCAGCTCCAGAACCACGGCTGCCAAGGCCAGAAAGCCGTGGTCGCCATCGAGATGGCAGGTGCGCACCGTGAGCTCGGCGGCCAGCACCGAGTAGCTGATTTCAACTGGTTCGAGGCTGGGCAGCTCCAGCTGCCAACTGCTCGGGCTGGTGCGGCGCGGCTCCAGCTGGTGTCCAGCCTGAGTAATTTCCAGACTCTCAAGCTGCCGCACATAGTCGCGGATCAGGTATGAGCCGGGAGTCCAGGCCGGCAGGGCCAGGCGCAGGCTCTGCTGACGGGGAGTGTGAAGCAGGCGAACCCGCACCAGGTGTTGGTAGCAGGCGGTGAGGTCGAGATGCAGCTCAGGCACGGCGTCAGGACGCCACGCTCACCTGGGCCCCAGGAAAGGCGCTAGCGGCCTGGCGCAGGGCCAGCTCAGCGGCGTAGCGGCGGGTGATGGCGCCAAGCAGGCGCTGCAGGCTCTGGGAGCGGCTAAGGCGCTGCAGGTCGCCGACCAGGGCAAGGGAGCCGTCGCGGTGGCGCTGCCAGCCCAGCCGTTCCCCTCCCGGCAAAACAACTTGCAAAAGAACGGGCTGGCTCTCGGCGGCAAAACCCTTAAGCACCCCGCCATAAATGGGGGTGTGGCCCAGGGCCACCAAGCTGGCGGCGAGCCCCTCGGCATCGCGCAGCACTGTGGGCAGGATGGTGAGGTGGGACACGGCACAATGCCCGCTTTTTCAGACCCTAGCGATCAACAGACATGCGTCCAGTGGCCATTGCCACCGGAATTGCCACCGGATTGGGCCAGCGCCCAGCCAATCCTGCGGCTGGGGGTGATGGCTTCGGGAGCCGGCAGCAACTTTGAAGCCCTGGTGCAAGCCTGCACTTACGGCCGGCTCCAGGCAGAGGTGGCCCTGCTGGTGGTCAACAACCCCGGCTGCGGTGCCCAGCAACGGGCCGAGCGCCTCGCCATACCTTGCCAAGTGCATGACCACCGCAGCGTGGCCAGCCGCGCAGCCCTCGACCAGGCCCTGGTGGCGGCTTTTCAGGCAGCTGGCGTTGATGTGGTGGTGATGGCGGGCTGGATGCGCGTCGTCACAAGCACCTTGATCGGCGCCTTCCCCGAGCGTCTGATCAATATTCATCCCTCGCTGCTGCCCAGCTTCCGCGGCCTTGATGCGGTGGGTCAGGCCCTGGCGGCGGGAGTCACCCTGGCCGGCTGCACTGCCCACCTGGTGTGCGAGGAGGTTGATGCAGGGCGCATCCTGGTGCAGGCGGCGGTGCCGGTGTTAGCAACGGACGACCACGCCAGCCTCAGCGCCCGCATCCAGCGCCAGGAGCACCGCATCCTGCCCCTGGCGGTAGCCCTCACCTCCCAGCACCTCACCGCCCAGCAGCTCGCAGCTCAGGGATAAAAGGGCAGCAACGGCAGGCCGGCGGTGGGCTCAAGCCCGGCCATCAGGTTGAGACATTGCACTCCCTGACCCGCCTGGCCCTTGACCAGGTTGTCGATAGCAGCCATCACGATCAGCTGGCCGGTGCGACGATCCACCTGCACCGAGAGCAGGGCCCGGTTTGTCTGGCGCACCCATTTGGTGGAGGGATAGGTGCCCACCGGCAGCACCTCAATGCAGGGGGCCTGGCGGTAGGCCGAGGCCAGCAGGGTGGCGCAGTCTTCAGCGGTCAGGCCTGGGTCGCGCAGACGGCAGTAGACGGTGGCCAGCAGGCCCCGCACCATCGGCATCAGGTGCGGGGTGAACTGCAGCTGGATCTCATGGCCCGCCACCCGGCTAGCCAGCTGCTCAATCTCACTGGTGTGGCGGTGGCCCACCACCCCGTAGGGAGCAACCGCCTCGGAGCACTCCGCCAGCAGCAGGTGCTCCTTGGCAGCCCGACCACCACCGGAGGTGCCGGTTTTGGCGTCGATGACGATGCCGGTGGTGTCGATCAGACCTTGCTTCAAGAACGGCAGCAGCCCCAGCAGTGAGGCCGTGGGGAAACAGCCAGGAGCCGCTATTAAGCGGGCGGTGCGAATTGCCTCCGCCTCCCATTCGGGCAAGCCATAGACGGCCTCAGCGCAGAGGTCGTCATCGCTGCGGGCCACCTCCCGGGCCTCGCTGGCATACACCTCCTGCCAGCGGCCCAGGCTGCTGAAGCGGTAGTCGGCGGAAAGATCAACCACCCGCACACCCCGCTGCAGCAGGGGCGGCACCAGCTGTGCCGCCAGGCCATTGGGCAGGCTGAGCACCGCGAAATCAGCCGCCGCGGCTATGGCATCGGGATCTGGGGTTTGCACCACCGGGTCGCCGGCCAGGGGCAAAAAGGGCACCAGCTCACTCCAGCGCTTGCCGCTGCTGCGCTCGCCGCCCAAGAAGCTGACATCCAGGGCAGGGTGCTGGTGGAGCAGGCGCAGGGTCTGCAGGCCGCCGTAGCCACTGGCCCCGATCACCGCAACACGCTTGTTGGCCATGGCAAGGCCCGGGGGCAGGACGAAGGGGCTTTATAAAGGATGATTGCGCCAGGGCCTAGTCCCCGCCCGCACTCCGTTGACCCTCCTGCGCGACTCGAGTTTCTCACCCTTGCCATCCGGTTCCAGCCCGGAGGTCTCTTTGAACGGGGAAGAGCGAATCGCTTTTGACTCAGTTGCCGATGGTCTCGCCGCGATCCGCAACGGCGAATCAATCGTGGTGGTAGACGATGAAAATCGGGAAAATGAAGGCGATCTGATCTGCGCCGCGCAGTTTGCAACGCCCGAGCAGATCAATTTCATGGCCACCGAAGCCCGGGGCCTGATCTGCCTGGCCATGGAGGGTGAACGGCTCGATGCCCTTGATCTGCCGCTGATGGTGGATCGCAACACCGACAGCAACCAGACGGCCTTCACGGTGAGCGTCGATGCGGGCCCAGAAAACGGCGTCAGCACTGGAATTTCCGCCGATGATCGCGCCCGCACCATCCAGGTGGCGATCCACCCCCACACCCGTCCGGCCGACCTGCGCCGGCCAGGCCACATTTTTCCGCTGCGGGCCAAGCAAGGCGGCGTACTGAAGCGCGCTGGACACACCGAGGCCGCCGTTGATCTCGCCAGGCTTTCGGGCCTCTATCCCGCTGGGGTGATCTGCGAAATTCAAAACAGCGACGGCTCCATGGCCCGGCTACCCCAGCTGGCTGCCTACGCCAAACGCCACGGATTACGCCTGATCAGCATTGCCGAACTGATCAGCTACCGCCTCGATACCGAGCGCTTCGTGCAGCGCCAGGCGGAAGCGGCCATGCCCAGCGCCTTCGGCGACTTCCGCGCCATCGGCTACCGCAACGAACTCGATGGCAGCGAGCACGTTGCCATCATCAAGGGCCAACCGCAGCTGGCTAAAGAGCCAGTGCTGGTGCGGGTGCACAGCGAGTGCCTCACCGGTGATGCCTTTGGTTCGCTGCGCTGCGACTGCCGGCCCCAGCTGGAGGCTGCCCTGCGCATGATCGAAGCGGCTGGCGTTGGGGTGGTGGTGTATCTGCGCCAGGAGGGCCGCGGCATTGGCCTGATCAACAAGCTCAAGGCCTACTCCCTGCAGGACACCGGCCTCGACACAGTGGAAGCGAATGAACGCCTTGGCTTTGCTGCCGACCTGCGCAACTACGGAGTGGGGGCTCAAATCCTCAGCGACCTGGGCATCCAGCGCCTGCGCCTGATCACCAACAACCCGCGCAAGATCGCTGGCCTCGGTGGTTATGGCCTGCAGGTCGAAGACCGGGTGCCGCTGGTGATGGATGCCGGCAGCCACAACGCCGCCTACTTGCAAACCAAGCGCATCAAACTTGGCCATCTGATGGGTGATGGTCCCTCCTGCCCGATCGGCGGACCCACGGCAGTGCTGGCCTGGCACGGCCAGGTTGCGGCCAGCGGTCAGCAGGAGCAGCTGGAGCAGCTGCAGCTTTGGGCCTTGGAGCAGGGGCTGCAGGTGGAGCGCGAGGAGCATCCAAGGCTGCTGGCCCTTCTCGACCAGCCCCAGCTGGCGGTGCTACTTAGCGGACTCGACCATGCCGGCAGCGGTGTGGGGGCCGTTGCTGCGGCGCTGGTGCTGATGGGCGGCTGGCCCAAATCCGAACGACTAAGCCTGCTACTAGCCCCTGATGGCCAACGCAGCAGTCATCCCAGTGCGGATCTGGAGTCGGAACAGCGGCCCCTTAAAGATTTGGGCACCGACCTGATAGTTCAGCCCGGTGCCTTTCTGGTCTGGCGCTGAGCCAATCCTGAATTGTCGCTATCAGTCCTGGATTGTCAGCTTTCAGTCCTGGATTGTCACTTTGGTGATTCGGCTGCCGTTCTTGAGGGCCGTGACCACATTCATGTTGCCGGTGTGGCCAAACACGGTGTGCACACCGTCAAGGTGGGGCTGGGCTCCGTGGCAGATATAAAACTGCGAGCCGCCAGTGTTCTTGCCGGCATGGGCCATGGCCAGGGTGCCCGCCTGATGCTTCTGGCTATTGATCTCGCAGTCGATCTGGTAGCCAGGGCCGCCGGTGCCGGCGGTGCCACGGGCGCCTTCACGGCTATTGGGGCAACCGCCCTGGGCCATGAAGCCGGGAATCACGCGGTGGAAGGCCAGGCCGTCGTAGAAGCCCTCCTTGGCGAGCTTGGTGAAGTTGGCCACGGTGTTAGGTGCATCGGCCTCGAACAGTTCGAGTTCGATGGTGCCGGCGTCGGTCTCCATCAAGGCTTTGGTCACGGCGGCAGGGGATAAAGGCCGACTTTATGGGGTGGCACGGGCCAACCGGCTGAAACGCCGTGCTGAGAATGGGGCAAGCTCTAGCCGGATAAACCCTTTCAACGCCCCGTCGCCAGACCCCGCCGCCGATGAGCAGCCCCACCCCCAACTCCCCTAACGGCATCGATCTCAGCCGCGCCCGCCTGGGGGTCCTGGGGGGCAGTGGTCTCTACGCCATGGAGGGCCTCGAAGACATTCAAGAGCTCACGCTCGAAACGCCCTACGGAGCCCCCTCTGATGCCCTACGCCTCGGCCGTATAGGCGACCTGGAGGTGGTGTTCCTGGCCCGTCACGGCCGCCACCACAGCCACACCCCCACCGAGGTGCCCTACCAGGCCAACCTCTGGGCCCTGCGCTCCCTCGGCGTGCGCTGGATCCTGTCCCTATCGGCGGTGGGCTCCCTGCAGGAGCAGGTTCGGCCCCTCGACATGCTGGTGCCGGATCAATTCATCGATCGCACCCAGCAGCGGCCGCTGACGCTGTTTGGGGAGGGGCTGGTGGCCCATGTGGCTTTTGCCGAGCCCTTCTGCCCGGTGCTCAGCCGCCTGCTGGCCGATGTGGCCGAAAGTCTGATGCCCGAAGGCCGCAAGCTGCACCGCGGCGGCACCTACCTCTGCATGGAGGGGCCGGCCTTCTCCACCCGGGCCGAATCGAAGCTCTACCGCTCCTGGGACTGCGAAGTGATCGGCATGACCAATCACACCGAAGCGCGGCTGGCCCGGGAAGCGGAGATCGCCTACGCCACCTTGGCAATGGTGACCGACTACGACTGCTGGCACCAGGAACACGCCTCGGTGACAGTGGAAATGGTGATCGCCAACCTGCACGCCAACGCCAGCCTGGCCCAGCAGATCGTGCGGCTAGCGGCCCAGCGGGTTGAGGCCCAGCGACCCACCAGCAGCGCCCACCAGGCCCTGCGCCATGCCCTGATGACTCCCAAGGAGCACGTGCCTGCCGCCACCCGCCGCAAGCTCGACCTGTTTACGGCTCCCTACTGGGGCCCGTTCAGCTGAGCGCCGCAGGCCGCCAGCGCCTGGCGCAGGCTGGGTCCATGGTTGGCCAGGTGGGCGGCGGCTGAGGCCGCATCCAGCCCAGTGGCCGCGATCAGCAAGGCCAGCTTCACCGAGCCGCCGCTCTGCTGCAGCAGTTCCCGGCCGCGCTGCCGCTCCAGCCCAGCCAGATCGCGCAGGATGCGCAGGGCCCGATCCTCCAGCTTGCTGTTGGTGACGGCCACATCCACCATGCGGTTGCCGTGCACCTTGCCCAGGCGCACCATCACGCCGGTGGAGAGCAAATTCAGGGCCATCTTGGTGGCGGTGCCGGCCTTGAGCCGGGTGGAGCCCGCCAGCAGTTCAGGGCCCGTGAGCAGGCGAATATCGATGGAGCAGGGCATCGGCACCTGCTCGGCTGGCACGCAGGCCATGGCGATTGCCAGGGCTCCGATCGCCTGGGCGTGCTCCAGGGCCCCGAGCACGTAGGGAGTGGTGCCGCCAGCAGCAATGCCCACCAAACAATCGGCCGGGCCAAAGCCGCGCTCCTCCAGGTCACTGCGGCCAGCAGCTGCCAGATCCTCCAGGCCCTCGGAGCTGCGCAGCAGGGCTGGGGCGCCGCCAGCAAGCACGCCCTGCACCAGCTCAGGCGCCGTGCAGAAAGTTGGCGGACACTCGGCGGCGTCGAGCACACCGAGCCGGCCGGAGGTGCCCGCCCCTAGGTAAAAAAGTCGCCCGCCGGCCTGCAAACGGGCAGCGATGGCATCAACGGCGGCAGCCAGGGCCGGGGCCGCCGCTTCTAGGGCCCGCTGGGGCTCCCGTTCGTTGGCACAAAAAAGGCCCACCAGCTCGTCGGTGGGCAGCTGGTCGAGCCGCTCGCTGAGGGGATTGGCCTGCTCGGTGAGCAGGTGGCCGCGATCAGTGCCGCTTACGGGAGAGAAACTCACAGAAGGGATGGTCACAGCAAGCCCTCCAGTTGACGGCGGAAGGCTTCGAGGCTGGGGTCACCGCTGCTCTCGCTTGCCTGCTCCCGCTGCTCCTGCCAGTTGGTTACGTCCATGTTGCGCTCAGGCGGCGCAATCAGCAGCCGGTCTTCAGCGCTCTGGGGCAGGAAGCCCGCCGGCACAAAGCGAGCCTCATAGCCGGCCTCGCCGCAGAAAAGCTCCATCTCCTCGCGGTCGAGCGGCTCCACGGTGGGCACGGGGAAGTCCTGGGCTTCGAGCAGACCGGCGTAGCGCTCCGCATCGTCGCTGTCTTCAAACAGCAGCACCACCGTGCGGCCGTTTAGCTCCAACGAATGGATGCCTTCCTGATCGGTTCCAGCATCAAAGAGCAGCACATGCACCGGCATGGATCGCGGCATGGGGCAATGGCCCTCCAGTGTGTCACCGGTGCTGGTCGTCGGGATCGTCGGCGAGCTCCTGCAGCCGCTTGTAGAGGGCTGCCTCCGCCTCACCCAGCTGCTCCGGCACCAGGATCCGCACCTCCACCAGCTGGTCGCCGCGCTGCTCAGCCCACTCCTGGCCCCGCCCCCGCAGGCGCAGCAGGCGGCCGCTGGAGGAGCCGGCCGGCACCCGCAACTTCACCGGTCCTCGCAAGGTGGGCACCACCACCTGGCAACCCAGGGCCGCTTCCGCTGGGGTCAGTTCGAGGGGGTAGAGCACCCGCAGGCCGTCGATGCGCAGTCCTTCCTCGGTGCGCACCCGCAACTGCAGGAAGTGGTCTCCGCCGCCAGGGGTCACCCCCGCCAGCCGCAGTCGCCAGCCATCGCCGGCAAAAGGAGGGGTCCACACCTCCACCGCCGTGCCGTCAGCCAGCTCCAGCTCCAGCCGCTCCCCCTGCAACGCCTGCTCCGGCGTGAGGTCCACCAGGCTCTCCTGGTCGCTGGAGGCCCGCACCGGTGGCGGCGGCGGCGGTGCAGCAGTTACCGATCCAGAAGCCTGCCGGGGGGTTTCCGCGGGAGGCTCGGGCTCGGGTTCCTGCCACTCGGGTTCGGCAGCCCGGCGGGGTCGGCGGCGCTCACCGAAAAGCACCTCGAGGTATGCCTCAAAGTCCGGGAAACCGGAAGCAAAGGGATCCTGGGACTCCCGGCCCTGGCCGTCAGCGGGTACACCGGCCTCCCAGGCCTGGCGGCGGCGCGGATCTGAGAGCACCGCATAGGCCTCGTTGACCAGCTTGAAGCGCTCCTCCGCCAGCGGGTCGTTGCCGTTGAGATCGGGGTGCCAGCGGCGGGCCTGGGCCCGGAAAGCCCGCTTGAGATTGCTGGCATCGGCGCCAGGCTCGAGGCCCAGCACCGACCAGTAGTCGGCTGAGGCGGCGGGGCTAGAGGTCACCGGTAGGAACCATCTCCCCAGGGATCTGAGTCGCTGCGGGGCCGGCGCTCGCGGGCTACCGGTTCCGGTTCGCGATAGGGATCCCGGTAGGGCTCTTTATAGGGATCCCTGTAGGGCTCGCGATAGGGATCCCGGTCGTAGCGACTGGGGGGGGCAGCCCAGGGATCGCTGCCAGGGCGATTCCAGTCATCCCAGTCGTCATCGGCAAACAACTCATCTTTGAGTGAGCCCAGGGTGTTCTTGAGCCCCTGCAGCGGCCCCTGCTCTGCTTTGCGTTCACTCAGCAGGCGGCGGTTGAGACCAAACAGAGCTTCCTGCAGCTGGCTCACGGCCAGCTCAAGCTCCACCAGGTCGTCGGCAGCCAGCAGATCTTGCACATCGCGCAGGGCCATCTCCACGGAGCGCTGCTGGCGCTCGGCGCCGTAGGGGCCCAGTTCAAGGAATGCGTCGCGCAACCGGCGCTCCGCCTGGGCCACCAGGGTTTGGGCGCGGTTGCGGCGATCAATCTCGGCTCGCTTGCGCCGATCCTCGCTGGCCTTAAGATCGGCCTCCTCAATCAACTTGGTGATCTCCTCCTCGCTGAGGTTGGAGCCCCCCTGGATGCTGACGCTCTGCTGGCGACCGGTGGTGCGGTCGGTAGCCGACACCTGCAGCAGGCCGTTGGCATCGATGTCGAAGGAGACCTGCACCTGGGGCACACCCCGAGGCGCCGGCGGTATGCCAGAGAGACGAAAACGCCCCAGGCTCTTGTTATCGGCGGCCATCTGCCGCTCCCCCTGCAGCACGTGGATCTCCACCGAGCTTTGGTTGGCCTCGGAAGTGCTGAACAAGTCGCTCTTGCGCACCGGGATCGAGGTGTTGCGAGGAATCAGCACCTTCATCACGCCGCCAATGGTTTCCAGGCCAAGCGATAGGGGCGTGACGTCGTTGAGCATCAGATCGCGCAGCTCACCGGTGAGGATCCCGGCCTGCACCGCAGCACCAATCGCCACCACCTCATCGGGGTTCACCGACTGGCAGGGCTCCAGCGGAATAAGGGTGCGCACCATCTGCTGCACCATCGGCATGCGGGTGCAGCCGCCCACCAGCACGACGTCGTCGATGTCTTCGGCCGCGAAGGCCGAATCCCGCAGGGCCCGCTGCACGGGGCGCAGCAACCGATCCAGCAGATCGGGGCAGAGGCCCTCAAACACCCGCCGCTCCAGGGTGGTTTCGATATGCAGCGGCCCGTCGGGGCCAGTGGCAATAAAAGGCAAAGAAATCGGCGTGCTCTGCACCCCGCTGAGCTCGATCTTGGCTTTCTCCGCTGCTTCGGTGAGCCGCTGCAGGGCCTGGCGGTCACGGCGCAGATCAATGCTGTGCTCCGCCAGGAAGGCATCGGCCAACCAATCAACAATGCGCCGGTCCCAGTCGTTGCCGCCCAGCTGGGTGTCGCCGCTGGTGGCCTTCACATCGAACACCCCTTGGGCGATGCGCAGCACGGATACATCAAAGGTGCCGCCGCCCAGGTCAAACACCAGCACCCGCTTGACAGTGCTGCGATCGAAGCCGTAGGCCAGGGCTGCCGAGGTGGGCTCATTGAGGATCCGCTCAACGCTGATCCCGGCCAGGCGGCCGGCATCGCGGGTGGCCTGGCGCTGGGCGTCGTTGAAGTAGGCCGGCACGGTGATCACCGCCGCTTCCACGGGCTCGCCCAGGTAGGTGGCGGCGTCATCACAGAGCTTGCGCAGCACGCTGGCAACGAGCTCTTCAGGGGCGTATTCGCGTTCAGTGGCTGGGCACACCACCCGCACATTGCCCTGGTCGTTGGCCCGCACGCTGTAGGGCACCGACAGACTGCTTTCCTCGAGCTCGTCCCACTGACGGCCAACGAAACGCTTGAGGTTGGCGAAGGTATTGCGTGGATTGAGCACGAGCTGACGCCGGGCCAGCTGGCCGACGAGCAACTCTTGGTCGCGGCTGAAGCCCACCACCGAAGGGGTCGTGCGGCCGCCCTCAGCGCTGGCGATCACCTGGGGACGGCCGCCCTCCAGTACCGCCACCACAGAATTTGTGGTGCCAAGGTCGATGCCAACTATCCGGGACATGGCACCCCTTTACTTAGATGCATGCGCCTAGAACCCCGTCGACCCATGAAAACGGCGGCTCAGCCCCGCGCTGTGGAAGCCCAAAACTAACGGGCTCCCAGACGTTAATCACTGCTTAAACGGCGGCAAGGGCAGCGCTTCGTAGATTTCTATCGGATCGGCCGCTCAGCGCTGACCGATGCAAAGCCATCCCTACCCATGCTGACGGACTCCAGCCAAGCGGGCACAGGCCCAGTGAATCCCAATCGCAATCTGGATGCTGACGCCTTCACGCTGCGTCGCCGCCCACCCTCGGAAAAGCTGGTCGACCTCGGCTTTCGGCAGCTAACACTGGTGCTTGCCTCAGCCGTAGCAATTGTGCTGCTGGGCATCTTCCTCACGGTGTTTCAAGGGGCCCGGGAGGCGATTTCAAGCTTTGGGCTCAGCTTCCTCACCACCTCCAGCTGGGATCCCGTCAACGAGCAATACGGGGCCTTCATTGCCATCTACGGCACGTTGGTGACCTCGATCCTGTCGCTAGCAATCGCCATTCCCTTGGGTGTGGGCACGGCGATCTTCATCACCGAAGACCTGATCCCCAGCTCCCTGCGGGAGGCGATTGGCTTGATGGTGGAACTACTTGCGGCCATCCCTTCGGTGGTGCTCGGGCTTTGGGCCATCTTTGTGATGGAGCCGGCTATCCGCCCAGCCCTCAACCTGCTCCACAGCCTTTTGGGTTGGACTCCTTTCTTCAACACCGTGCCCCAGGGACCAGGCATGGCCCCAGCCATCTTGATCCTGGTGGTGATGGTGCTGCCGATCATCACCGCCATCTCAAGAGATGCCCTCAACCAGGTGCCGCTGGAGCTGCGCCAGGGGGCTTACGGGGTGGGTACAACCCGCTGGGGGGCCATCTTCAGCGTGATTTTGCCGGCCGCAGTTTCGGCAATAATTGGCGGCGTGATGCTCGCCCTGGGTAGGGCGATGGGGGAAACAATGGCGGTCACGATGATTATTGGCAACGCCCTCAACTTCGATCTTTCATTACTTGCTCCAGGCAACACGATCGCCTCGATGCTCGCCAACCAATTCGGCGAAGCCGATGGCATCCAGGTATCGGCGCTGATGTATGCCGCATTAATCCTGATGCTGCTCACATTTGCGGTGAATGTGGCGGCCCAATGGCTCGTCCGTCGTCTCAGCCTGCGTTACTGATCACCACCATGGCTAACCCTTCTCCGATCACCTACGACAACACCGCCCTGTTTGACCGGCGGCCGTTGCACTTCGACCCAGGCTTGCGCCGCAATCGACTCAATCTGCTGTTTACCAGCATTGCTGGCATATTTGCTGCCATAGCGGTGCTGCCGCTGGTGCTGGTCCTATTCCACGTGTTGATGCAAGGCGGTCGCCTGATCAGCGTCAGCTTGTTTACCCAACTGCCACCACCTCCCGGCCTGGAGGGAGGCGGCATTGGCAACGCCATCCTCGGCACAATTTTGGTGACCCTGATTGCCTCCTTGATCGCCATCCCCGTGGGAGTGGGGGGGGGCATCTACCTCAGCGAATACTCCAGTCGGGGCTGGTTTGCCCAGTTCGTCAGCTTCGGCACCGATGTTTTAGCCGGTGTGCCATCGATCATCAGCGGCGTTTTCGTTTACGGAATCGTCGTAGCCACCCGGATATTTTTCGACCAGAGCTACAGCGCCATGGCTGGCGGCATCGCTCTTTCGGTATTGATGCTGCCCACAGTGATTAAGACCACCGATGAGGGTCTCAAGCTGGTGCCCCAGGAGCTGCGCTGGGGTGCCTACGGAGTTGGTGCTTCGAAGTTTGTGACCGTAATGCGGATCACCTTGCCATCGGCCTTCACCCCGATAGCAACTGGCATCGTGCTTTCGATCGCCCGAGCCGCCGGCGAAACGGCTCCCTTGATATTCACGGCACTTTTCTCACCCTTCTGGCCTGAGGGGGTGTTTAATCCGATCGCCACCATGTCGGTGCTGATCTTCAATTTCGCGATCATGCCCTATGAGGCCCAAAACGAACTTGCCTGGGCCGCTTCATTTGTGCTGGTGATGATGATCCTGGGCGCCAACCTGCTGGCCCGCTGGATCAGCCGAATGGCCAAAGTCTGAAGCCAAAACCTCCAGTCCTTCCCTTTTCCCATTCTTTTCAGAGCCATGACCAGCAGCCTCCACTCCAGCCAAACCGCCGGCTCTAGCAAAGGTGACGCCTGCATGTCCCTGCAGAACGTCACCATCTCCTACGGCAAGTTTGAGGCGGTGAAAAATGTCTTCATGGACATCCCTCGCGGCCGAGTGACAGCCTTTATTGGCCCTTCTGGGTGCGGCAAGTCGACAGTGTTGCGCGGCCTCAATCGGATGAACGATCTGATCCCAGGCTGCAAGCTCAAGGGCAGGGTTGTGTTTGACGGCCACGATCTCTACGACCCCAAGGTGGATCCAGTGGAGGTGCGCAGGCGCATTGGCATGGTGTTCCAGAAGCCCAATCCCTTCCCCAAAACAATTTACGAAAACATCGCCTTCGGCGCCCGGATCAACGGCTTCAAGGGCGATATGGATGAGCTGGTGGAGCGCTCCCTGCGGAAGGCTGCGGTGTGGGATGAATGCAAGGACAAACTGCGGGAGAGCGGTTTTGCCCTGTCTGGCGGCCAGCAGCAACGCCTCTGCATCGCCCGAGCCATCGCCACCGAACCGGAGGTGATCTTGATGGACGAGCCCTGCTCAGCACTTGATCCGATCTCCACACTGAAGATCGAAGAAACAATGCATGAGCTGAAGCGCAGCTACACAATCATCATCGTGACCCACAACATGCAGCAAGCCGTGCGCGTGGCTGATCAAACGGCCTTCTTTAATGCCGAAGCCGTGGAAGGTGGCACCGGCAAGGTGGGTTACCTGGTGGAGTTCAACGACACCGAACGGATCTTCAATGCCCCCGGCCAGCAGGCCACCCAGGACTACGTGAGCGGCCGATTCGGCTGACAAGCAACGATAAGGGTTTGAATTAGATATTTAAATCAAAAAATAGCTTCTTATTAATGAATAAACTTAGTAGATCAGGGATTGATTCATTCAATCTCTGGAGTCCATGAAAAAGCCGGCCGCAAGGCCGGCTTTATAACGGAGAGGGAGGGATTCGAACCCTCGATAGAGTTGCCCCTATACAGCATTTCCAGTGCTGCGCCTTCGACCACTCGGCCACCTCTCCAGGGGCAAAATGGGGCAACCAGATGGCAATGTAGCAGCATGACTCGCACCCATCCGATCACGGTTCACTGGCTCCAAACCGGCCAGGTGATTCGCCACGAGGTTCCCGAAGGGGAGTACATCCTGCGCAGCTTTGAGCAGCAAGGAGATCCCCTGCCTTTTAGTTGCCGCAACGGCTGCTGCACCGCCTGCGCCGTGCGCGTGATCAGCGGTGAAATCGACCAGCGCGAGTCCCTGGGGCTCTCGCGGGAGCTGCGCGGGCGTGGCTACGGACTGCTTTGCGTGGCCCGGGCCACCGGCCCCTTGGAGGTGGAGACCCAGGAAGAGGACGAGGTCTACGAACTGCAGTTTGGCCGGCACTTTGGCCGCGGCAAGGTGCGCAGCGCCATGCCCTTGGAAGAGGAATGAAAGCAACCAGCACCGCGGCCTACGAGCAATCGGGCCTGAGCAGCGGCGAGCTCGAACAGCTAACGGCGGTGGCGCGCCGGGCGGCGGAAGCCGGAGGCGAGCAACTGCGCCAGCACTTTGGCCGCCTGCAGCAGGTGCGTGAGAAGGGGCGCTCCGGCGATCTGGTCACCGAGGCAGACCATGCCGCTGAAGCCGCGGTGCTGGCGCTGCTCGAGGCCGAAACACCGCAGATTGGCGTTCTGGCCGAGGAAAGCGGACGCCGCCCCAGGCCCGGCGATCTGGAGTGGTGCGTCGATCCCCTCGATGGCACCACCAACTACGCCCACAGCTACCCACTGTTTGGCACCTCGGTGGGCTTGTGCTGGCGCGGCCAGCCCCTACTCGGCGCCCTAGCTGCTCCGGGCCTGGAGCAGCTCTACTGGGCCGCCCCCGGCCTGGGCTCTTGGTGCAATGGCAGCAGGTTGGCGGTTAGTAATTGCCCCAGCCTCGGGCAGGCCCTGCTGGTGACCGGCTTTGCCTACGACCGCTGCAGCCGACTCGACAACAACTACGCCGAATTCGCCTGGTTTACCCACCGCAGCCAGGGCGTACGCCGCGGCGGCTCGGTGGCCCTGGATCTCGCCTTCGTGGCCGCCGGCAAGCTCGATGGCATTTGGGAGCGGGGCCTATCGCCCTGGGATCTGGCCGCCGGAGTGGTGCTTGTGGAGCAAGCCGGCGGAGTGGTGAGCGCCTACGACGGCTCGGCATTTGCGATCGATTCGGGGCGGATCCTGGCCTCTGGAGCGACCCTGCAACCAGCCCTGATAGAGGGCCTGGCCTCTTGCCGCCCCCTGGCCGGCGCCAGCTATGGCGCCCCCGAACTCGACTCCCCCTGATTCGATCCATAGGATCAGCCCACCCCATCCCACCTTCAACGCCGCAATGGCCCTGCAACCTGCCGCTGGCGTTCGGGATCTCAACCCCCGTGAAGTTGAGGGCAACCGGCGCATCGCCGATCAACTAGCAGCTGTGTATCGGCTCTGGGGCTATCAGGAGGTGGCGCCGCCCAGCTTTGAGCGGCTCGACACCCTGGAGGCTGGTGGTGGCATCGACGGCCGTGAGCTGGTGCGGCTGGCAAGTGATGAGCCCCTGGGGTTGCGACCGGAACTGACCGCCTCAATCGCCCGCGCCGCCAGCACCCGCCTGGCCGAGCGGCCCCGCCCCCTGCGGCTCTGGGCCATGGGCAGCACCTTCCGCAGCTCCACGGCTGACGGCGGCTCCCAGCGGCTGCATGAACAGTTGCAGAGCGGCGTGGAGCTGCTCGGGGCCCAAACCGCCGCCGCCGATGTGGAGCTGATGCGGCTGCTGCTTGCCGCCGCCGGAGCTCTTGGACTGCAGGCCCATCACCAGCCGCGGCTGCTGGTGGGGCACCACGGGGTGCTCAGCGCCCTGCTGCGCCAGCTGCCCGACCAGCAGCAGGGAGCGGCCCGCGCCGCCCTCACCAACTTCGATCCCCTAGCGCTGGCCCAACTGGCCCTCCCCGATTCTGATCGGCAGCGACTGGGCAACCTGATGCGCCTGCGCGGCGAGCCAGCCAAGGTGCTGTATCAACTGGAGCAATGGCTCGGCCCCATACCCCTGCTAACGGAGCTGGGCGAGACCCTGGCAGCGGTGGCCCCGGCCGCCGAGCGCCTGGGGGTGCAACTACAGCTCGACCCGAGCTTCCAGCCACACTTCGCCCTCTATGACGGCCTGGTGATGAAGCTGGTCTGCCAGGGACAGGATGTGCCGGTGGAGATCGCCAGCGGCGGTCGTTACGACGCCCTGGTGGGTCGCTTTTGCCCAGAGCCAAGCGAGGCTGCGGGAGTGGGCTTTGGCTTCGATGTGGGAGCGGTGCGGGAGCTGGTGGCACCGGCCATAGAGAGCCCTGCGCCGGTACTGGTGGCCTACGGCAACCCCCAACACCTGGCCGCAGCCCTCGATCAGCTGGAGGCCCTGCACCAGATGGGCACCTGCGCTGAACTGCTCAGCGGCGCCTGCGCCAACCAGGCGGAAGCTGAAACCCTCAGCCAGGCTCGCGGCTGCGGCCGTACCCTCTGGATCGATTCCTAAAATTCGAAGATGGCTCACACGATCGTCACCAACGTCTGCGAGGGCGTAGCCGATTGCGTCGATGCCTGCCCCGTGGCTTGCATCAACCCCGGCCAAGGCGCCAACAGCAAGGGCACAAACTTTTATTGGATCGACTTCGACACCTGCATCGATTGCGGCATCTGCCTGCAGGTGTGTCCCGTGCAGGGGGCCATCCTTCCCGAAGAAAAGCCCGAGCTGCAGCAGGCGGGCTGAGCGCCATAGGAGGCAGGTTGTGCGCTCCGCCGCTTAGTCAACTCAAGGCTTAGCTAAGTCTTGGCTTAGCCAAGCCAGAAGTTCGGAGACCCCTCCCTCAGAGCCATTGAGCCGAAAGGCCCAAGCTCCGTAAGGTTTGGCCCAACGACGAAACGCCTGCCATGACGGTGCTGGAACAGGGCCAGATTCAGATCCACACCGAAAACATCTTTCCAATCATCAAAAAGGCCGTCTACAGCGGCCATGAGGTGTTTCTGAGGGAGCTGGTGAGCAATGGCGTGGATGCCATTAGCAAGCGGCGCATGGCGGCTATGGCTGGCGACTGCAGCGAAGGGCCTGAAGCCAAGATTTCGATCCGTATCGACCGCGAGGCCAAAACCCTCACCATCTCCGACAACGGCATCGGCATGAATGTCGATGAGGTGAAGCGCTACATCAACCAGGTGGCCTTTTCCAGCGCCGAAGACTTCCTCGAGAAATACAAGCAAGAAAACGACGCGATCATCGGCCACTTCGGCCTGGGCTTCTATTCCAGCTTCATGGTGGCTAAGCAGGTGGAGCTGGTGAGCCTCTCGGCCAGCGCTGGCGCTGAGGCGGTGCGCTGGAGCTGTGATGGCTCCCCCAACTTCAGCCTGGAGCAGGCCGAGCGCAGCGAGCCCGGCACCGACGTGATCCTGCACCTGATGGAGGAAGAGCTCGAATACATCGAGCCGGCCCGCATCCGCACCTTAATAACCACCTACTGCGACTTCCTGCCGGTGGAAGTGCAGCTGGAAGGCGAAACCGTTAATAAGCGCGAAGCCCCTTGGCGCAAGAGCCCAAGGGATCTCAGCGACAACGACTACATCGAGCTCTACCGCTACCTCTACCCCTTCCAGGGCGATCCCCTGCTGTGGGTGCACCTCAACACCGACTACCCCTACAACCTGCAGGGCATCCTGTTTTTCCCTAAATCCACTGGCCGGGCCGACTGGGAGAAGGGCGAGATCAAGCTCTACTGCAACAACGTGTTCGTGAGCGATTCGATCAAGGAGGTAGTGCCCCGCTACCTGCTGCCCCTGCGCGGCGTGATCGATTCGCCCGACATCCCCCTGAACGTGAGCCGCTCCGCTCTGCAAACCGACCGGCGAGTGCGCTCGATCGGCGGCTTCGTGGCCAAGAAGGTGGGCGACCGGCTCAAGGAGCTACATCGCGACGACCCCAAGCGCTACGCCGAAAGCTGGGAGTCGCTGGCCCCCTTCATCAAGATCGGCGCCATGGAGGATGAAAAGTTCGCCGACCAGGTGGCCGATCTGGTGCTGTTTGGCACTAGTGCGTTGCCCACGGAGCAGGAGCCTGGCGAAGGCGAGAGCATTGACCCCATCCCCGGCGAAGGCGGCAAGGCCTACACCACCCTGGCTGGCTACCGCACCCGCCTGGATGCCGCCAACGACAAGCGCATCCTCTACTGCACCGATGAGGCCGGCCAGGCTGGGGCCCTTGCTTTATGGAAGAGCCAGGGGGCCGAAGTGCTGCTGGCCGACACCTTCATCGACACGCAGTTCATCCCCTGGCTGGAATACCGCCACGAGGAGCTCAAGTTCCAGCGGGTGGACAGCGAGCTGGATGAATCGCTGCAGGAGAAAGAAAGCGAGATCAGCGACGCAGACGGCAAGGACAATTCCGAAAAGCTGCGCGATTTATTCAAAGCAGCTCTGGCCAACGACAAGGTGACCATCCAGGTGCAGGCCCTCAAGGGTGACAACGCCCCCGCCGCCCTGATCCTGCTGCCGGAGCAGATGCGCCGCATCAACGACATGGGCGCCCTGATGGAGCAGCGCCTGCCGGGCCTGCCCGATCACCACGTGCTGCTGGTGAACCGCAAGCACCCCCTGGTGGAGGGCCTGCTCAAGCTCTCGGCCGGTTCGGTGATCACAACCGGTGGCAGTGGCGGCAGCTCCCCCAGCCAGCAGCTGGCCGATGATCTTGGCCGCCATGTGTATGAATTGGCCCGCCTGGCGGTGGGCGGTCTTGAGCCCAACGAGCTGGCCGGCTTCCAGCAGCGCAGCTCCACCCTGATGGGGCAGTTGATGCAGAGGGGGCTCTGACTCCCTCAGGTAGCTAGCGGCAGGGCCAGCCCAGGCTGGATCTGCACTTTGATAGGATGTTTACCTGGGTTTAGTCCCTGCAAGTCGTTTCGGAAATCGGTCATGTCCCGGGTCTGCCAGCTCACCGGCAAGCGCGCCAACAACGGCATGGCCGTCTCGCACTCCCACGTGCGCACCAAGAAGCTCCAGCAGGTAAATCTGCAAGAGCGCCGTCTTTGGTGGGCCGAAGGCAACCGCTTTATCAAGTTGCGCGTCTCCACCCGCGCTCTGAAAACCATTCAGAAGAAGGGTTTGGGCGCTTACGCCAAAGAACTGGGCGTCAACCTGGCAAAAATCTGAGCCTCCGATGCGGCGTCGGGCAGTTCTGCAGGGCCTAGCTGCTCTTCTGCCCGCAACAGCGGGTGCTACAAGCCTGTTGGCATTCAGCCGACAGGCTTGTGCTTTGGGAGGCACCCTGCCCGCTCTCAACCAATCCGCCCCTGATTTCGACCTAGCAGGCATTGCGCCAGCAGCCGGTGGTGAAGCCGTGCCTACCCGGTTGAATTTGGCCGACTTCCAGGGCAAATGGTTGGTGCTCTACTTCTATCCCCGTGATTTCACCGGCGGCTGCACGATCGAAGCCCGCGGTTTTCAAAAAGACCTGGCCAGTTTCACTGCCGCCAATGCGGCCGTGGTGGGGGTGAGCGCCGATGACGCCGAATCCCACGCCGATTTCTGCAGCAGCGAAGGGCTGGCCTTTCCCTTGCTGTCAGATCCAGCTGGCACTGTGAGCCGCGCCTACGGCAGCTGGATCGCACCTTTCTCCCAGCGCCACACCTTCCTGATCGACCCCTCAGGCATATTGCGCTCCACATGGGTGGCGGTCCGTCCCAGCGGCCACAGCGCCGAAGTGCTCAGCGCCTTGCAGCAGTTTCAGGCCAGCTGATCGGGCCCTAACGCAGCCGATAGGTCATAAACCAGCCCGTGGGTCCAGACATGCAAATACTTGCTGGTGTACTTCGCTCTGCCGACGCAGCTCCAGCAACCGGGAAGCGGGCGGCGGGGTGTCGAGCGCCCCATCCCAGCTGGCCAGCATTGCTGGCGATGGCGCCGCGTCCAGGCTCTGACAGGGGCAGCCCAGGTTGGCGGCGGCGGCAGCCACCTTGGGGTCGTAGCTGAGGGCGGCGCAGGGAGCACCGGAGAGGGCCGCAAGGATCAGGCCGTGCAGCCGCATCGCCACCACCAAGCCAGCGCCGCTGCATATGGCCATCGCCTCCTGGGGCCGCTCAGCCAGCACCTCCCGACTGCGGGCTGCCAGCCCTGGCGGCAGCAGCAGCTCGCTGCGCAGCTGCTCCAGTAGGCCCCTGTCCTGATTGGCGTGAAAAGGCAGCCAGATCACCTCCCGATCGTGGCTGGCGGCCAACTGATCTAGAGCTGCCAAATAGGGCTTCCACGCTGAGCCCTGCAACTGGCGGGTGGGGCGAAAGCAAAGCACTAGGGGGCCGCCCCTACCTCGCCATGGCTGGGGCTCTAGGGCCCAGACGGGATCGCTGCCCACCGGTCCCTCGCGCCCCAGGCTCCTGGCCAGAGCCGCCGACTCCGGATCCCGCCAGCTCACAGCCGTTGCCAAGCGCAGCAGGCGGCCCACCAGCAAGCGGCTGCGCCGCCGCTGCAGGGGTCCCAGCCCCTGGCCCCAAAGCAGCACAGGCTTGCCCTGCAAGCGGGCGGCCCCAATCAGAGCTGCGTAATAAAGCAGGCTCTTGAAACTGGTGGAATCCTGCAGCAGGCTGCCGCCGCCAAGCACCAAGGCGTCACAGTGCCGCAGAGCCTTGAGCACCAGAGGCAGGCTGCGGCGCGCAACTGTTTCCACGCTGAAGCGTTCCCGCACCAGGGCACCGTCATGGGCTGTGACCGTGGCCTGGCAACCCGCAGGCAACTGGCCCAGCAGCACCTCCAGCAGGGCATCATCCCCGAGGTTGTGCTCGCCGTAGTAACCGCAGAGCAAGAGCCGCCGCGGCGGTACCGAGATCTCCTGGCGGGTTGCGACCACAGACCGCTCGAAAGCACCCAAATAGTCTTTCAGCCTACCTAACTTGTTCGAAGTTTTTGCACTGTTACGGTTTAGTGAGCCCTGATCCTCAATGCACGCGCCGCATCCGCAATCACCACTTCGATAGCCAGCGCTGGAATGGGCTGAACCCGCGCGACGACGACATCATCATCGCCAGTCCGTACAAGAGCGGCACCACTTGGCTGCAGTCGATCGTGGCCCATCTGCTCTTTGAGGGCGAATTGCCCGCCTCGCTGGCAGAGCTCTCACCCTGGCTCGAGGCGAATTATCACGATCTTGAGGCCCTGCAGCAAACCCTTGAGCAGCAACTTCACCGCCGCTTCATCAAGAGCCATTTGCCCCTGGACGCCCTCCCCTGGGACCACCAGCGCTCGTTTTTATACATCGCCCGCGATGGACGGGATGTGGCGATGTCGCTCTGGAATCATTACTCTAACTGGAGTGATGAAGCCCACCAGCTGGTCAACCAAGTGCCCAATGAACGGGGTGATACCTTTCCGCGGCCCCCCGCCGATGTGCACACCTTCTTTGACGACTGGCTGCAGCGCGGCTGGCTGAGCTGGGAGCAGGATGGGTGGCCCTACTGGTCGTTCTTTCACAACGTGCAGTCTTGGTGGGATCACCACCAACAACCCAACATTCTCTTACTCCACTACAACGACCTCAAGGCCGATCTCCTGGCTCAGGTGCAGCGGATCGCCAGCTTCCTGGGCCTCGACCCCGACCCGGAGCGCTTAGAGATGGTGTGTGCCGCCGTCGACTTCAAAGCCATGCGGCGGCAAAGCGCCACCTATGTGCCCTGCGGCGGGCGTCTCTGGCAGGGGGGCGCCGAATCTTTCCTCTATCGGGGTACCAACGGGCGTTGGCGGGGGGTGCTGCGGCCGGAGCAGCTGGAGGCCTACGAACGGGTCAGCCGCAGTGCCCTTAGCCCCGAATGCCACCGCTGGCTCCATCGAAGCTGCGATCAACAACTGCCCACGGTGGATGGCTAGGCGCGATGGTCACCGTTGAGACACTGGAAGCTCTGGATCTGTTGATCTGGCTTGGGAGTGGTGCCCTAGCCGGAGATCGGGCTCGCTGCAATCAGAGCACGGTGTCCAGGCGGGTCCGTCAGGCCGAGTCCAACCTCGGCCTCAAGCTGCAACGCAGAGGCGGCCAGTGGCACCTGAGCGGAAATTCCCTGCTGGTGCGAATGGAGCGAGAGGTGCACCAACTCAATCGGATCCATGGCCATCGCCCCCTGCGGCTTCAGGCTCCAGCCTGGAGTCACGACCACCTACTGAGGCCGCTGCCGCAGGACTGGATCATCAACCCCAGCGACGCGCCGGGGTCGCCCCATCACTGTCTGGACCTGCTGAAGGAGCGGGTGGTCGACGCCTGCCTGGCAACCCTGCCCGAACGACCTTCCAGCGACGACCATCGCTTCACCTGTTTCGACCTCTACAACTCGCCAATCCATCTGGTCACCACGGCGGACTCCCGCGTAGGTGATATCTCCAGGCCCACTCGCCTGGACATCGGCTCTTGCTGCCAGATCGCTACCTTCCCGTTCAATCCCCGCGCACAGAAGCTGTTCATCCAAAACTTCTTCCAGCATCACTTCCAGCCAGCGCAGGGCTACGCCGTCGCTGGACAAAGTCAGAAAGAGGCCGTGTACTTCGCCAATAGCCTGATACTCAAGACCCTGCGAACCACCCTGCCGGTGGTTGAGCTCGATGTCGCCATGCCCTCCCATTACGTCGAGAGCCTGGTGGTGCTGCACGACAACCGAAACGCGCCGGCCATTGCCGAACTGGTCGACACCCTGCGCCGCCGCATCCAGGACGTGTCACGCTCCGAAGAGAAGCTCACGCCCCTGCTCTGACCCCATGCATGCCCTCTCCCTACCCACCTGGTGGATTCACGTCACCTCGGTGCTCGAGTGGGTGGTAGCGATGGTGGCAGTGCAGCGCCTGGGTGTGGCGCGTCGGGAGGGCGGTTGGCGTTGGTTGAGCCTGGCAATGTTGCCAGCCTTGGTGAGCGCCATGGCTGCCTGCACCTGGCATCTGTTTGACAACAGCCCAAACCTGCAGGGCCTGGTGGTGTTTCAGGCGGGCCTCACCACCATTGGCAACGCCGCCCTGGCTTTAGCAGCCTGGAACCTGCTGCGTCAGCAGCGGCAGGCGGCCCCATGAGCGGCCCCCTCGGCTGGCTTGCCGGCATTGACCCCACGCCATTGTTCGTGCTGTCGCTACTCCCCTATCTGGCCTTCCTTTGGTGGGCAGGGCGGATTGAGGGGTTTCCCAAGCTGGCCCTGCGGGGTTTTCAATTCACCCTGGTTTTTGTGGCCGTCACGATTGCCGCCGCCATCGTGGCCCAACTGCGCTACGGCGAGCTGCTGGCCAATGTGGATTCCCTGCATGGGGGAGCTGAATCGCTGCTCACGATCTCCAACCTGCTGGTGGTGCTCGGCTTCAGCGGTATTGGCGCCGTAATCACGGCCCAACCGCCCCGATCCTGATGCTCTGGCTCCTGGCGATCGCCGTCAGCCTGGCCGCTGGGCCCAGCCAGGCTGCACCCGTATTAAGGGTCGGTGTAGCCGATGGCTCCCAGCCCTGCTCCTATCGCCAGCGGGGCAGCTGGAGTGGCATGGCCGTGGAACTGTGGCAACAGGTCGCCGACCAGGAGCAGATCCCCTATGTACTGGTGCCAGCTGACAACACAACCGAGCTGCTGGCGGCCACCAAGCGCAACGAACTGGACGTCGCGATCGGCTGCATCACCATCTCACCAGAACGCATCCGCCAGAACCGTTTCAGCCTGCCCTTTCAGGAATCGGGCTTGGGGGTGATGGTCAAGCGCAACCAGCTGGAGCTCGGCAGTTCCCTGCTGCGCAGCCTGCTGGCTCCTGATCTGATCAGGCTGCTGCTGGCCTACGTGCTGCTGATAGGCCTGCTGAGCGTGGCTGTCTGGCAGGTGGAGCGCAACGGCAGCAAACCCAGTAGTTGGGAGATCGGGCCGCGACGCGCCTTCGCCCTGATCTTTCAGGTGCTGGCCACCGGCCCTGGCACAAACACCGTGGTAGTTAGTACACGGGGCCACACCTTTGTTTTTATGGCCTACTTGGTGCGGATCATCACCGCCTCGCTGCTGGTCAGCTACGTCACCTTGAACGTCGTGCGGCGCAACCAGGAATTGGCGAGCCGCAACATCCGCAGCCTCAACGATCTCGCCGGCCAGCGGGTTGCCGTGCGGCGTGGCACCGTCAGCGACGACCTACTGCAAAAACTCAACGACTCTGGCCTGCAGCCGCCGATTCAGCTGCGAGAGCTGGATCAGGTGATCCGCACCGACAGCCTGCTGGGGGCTGATGCCGTAGATGCGGTGCTCGCTGACGACATCCAGCTCGACTTTTTGCTGCAGCAACTGCCCCACAAGCGCTACGGGCTGACACTGCGCAACCTCAACCCCCAATCCCAGGCATTCGCCCTCTCACCAGGCATCAGCGAAGACCTGGAAACCCGGATCAATGAAGCGCTTGGCAGGCTCAAGCGCGACGGCGAAGTCACCCGGCTGCGGCAGCAGGCAATGAACAAGTCTTAAGCCGGATCATCCATGGGCGGTGCTGCCCGGAAGATGGGGCGTTGGCACCTGCTCCATGATTGCTCCCCTCCTGGCCCTTGCCCCCGCCACCATCACCTGGTCACCCAAGGTGGCGTTGGTGATGATTGTCTGCAACGTGATTGCCATCGCCCTAGGCAAGGCCACGATCCAACATCAAAACGTTGGTCTGAAGCTGCCCAGCGCCGGCCTATTTGGCGGCTTCAGCCACGGCGCCATGCTCGGCACCTTGAGCCTCGGCCACATCCTCGGCATGGGCGCCATCCTTGGCCTGGCCTCCCGCGGCGTGGTCTGAAAACCTGGCTTCCAACCTCAGGGCTGAGCGCCACCCTCAGGGCTCAGCGCCAACCCAGCAAGTAGGGCAGCGCTTTAAGCCCGTAGCGCTCAAAGCGGTAGTCAAACAACAGGGCGGAGAGATCCTCCGCCCGCCGGGTTTGCAAGCCAGCCAGCAGGCGCTCCAGGCGAGCATCGGCCCTGGCATCAGCCAGTCCTAGCCAGGTGCGCCTAGCTAGGCGGCCACTCAGGCTCCAGCGCCAGCCCAGCTCCCGCCTTAACAGGCTCGGGTATTGATCTAGGCCGGCAGAGCCTGCTGGCTTGGCCAGGGCCTTCAGCAGCAGCGGTGCCAGCACGCGGGCACTGGCTAGGGCGTGGCGGATGCCCTCACCACCCAGCAGGTTGGCCGTGCTCACCGCGTCACCTAGGCCGATCAGCCTGTCCAGCCGGTGTGGTTCATGGCGCCGCAACGTGCTGCGAATGCGTCCCCCATGGCGATCGAGCACCTCGGCTTGGCCTAGGCCGCAGCGCTGCACCAGGGCGCCCAGCTCTAGAGCCAGCGCTGGCTGGGCACGGCTGGGATCGGCCAAGCGACACACCCCCACCTTGAGCTGGCCCGGTGCCATCGGAAATACCCAGCCGTAACCCTGCCGCACCCAGTCGCTGCCAAGGAAGAAGCTGAGCCGGTCTGCCCAGGGCCGCTGCTGCTCGGGATCCACCTGCAGCAACCACTCCACCCCCAGGCCGGCCACCAACGGATCGGCCAGCGTTGCCTGCTCGCCAATCAGGGCGCGGCCCTCGCCGCTGGCATCCACCAGCCAGCGGCTGCGCAGCAGGCGGCGACCAGCAGCGCCATCGCGCACCACGGTGCACACGCCAGGGCCATCTTGATGCCAGCCAATGGCCGTGACGCCGAGCTGCAGGCGGGCGCCCCAGGCCTGGGCCTGGTCAGCTAGCCACTGGCGCAGGGCGCCAAAATCGAGCACGGCGCCGAGGGGTTGCTCCGCGCTCCAGAGCCGCCGCTGCTCGCCTGGTCCCACCAGCTGCCAGCCACTCCAGCGCGCCGCCACAACGTGAGCGGGTATGCCAAAGCGATCAAGGGTCTCAAGCGGCAGGGCCGCACTACTGAAAGCCGCTTGACCCAAATGCTTAAGCCGATCCACCAGCAGCACATCAACTCCAGCCTGGGCAAGTAGGCGGGCTAGCTCAGCACCCGAAGGGCCAGCACCCACCACAAGCACATCACAGCCGTAGGGCTCCGGTTCAGACAGCAACGGGCGCAGCCGGAGCAGGGATACTGCTCTGAAGGGGAGCACCAAAACGGGTGATGATCCGCTCCGCCATCTGGGGCGGGGTGAGGCCCAAGCTCTGCTTGCTCTGCTCCGGGCTGGCATGGTCCACGAGCACGTCGGGGATGCCGATGCGCAACACGGGCACCAGGACGTCGTGGTCGCTGAGGGTTTCCACCACGGCGGCACCGAAGCCACCCGCCAAGGAGCCTTCTTCCATGGTCACCACCTTGCCGATGCGCTTTGCCAGCGGCAGGATCAGGGCCTCATCCAGGGGCCGCAGGAAGCGGGCATTAATCACCGCAGCGCGGATGCCTTTTTCTTGCAGCAGTCCGGCCGTAGCCATCGCCGGGGCCACCATGGCGCCGTAGGCCACGATCAGCAGGTCGTCGCCGTCGGTGAGCAGCTCGCCCCGGCCGATCTCTAAGGGTTCAAAACCTTCTTCAGCCAAAGGAACCCCCTCGCCTTCGCCGCGGGGAATGCGCAGGGCGCAGGGACCACTGTGGTGAATTGAGGTCACCAGCATGCGCTGCAGCTCAGCTTCATCCTTGGGCGCCATCACCGTGAAATTGGGGACAGCGCGGAAGTAGCTGATGTCGTATTGCCCCTGATGGGTAGGGCCATCGGCGCCAACTATGCCGGCCCGATCGAGCACGAAGGTGACGGGCAGGTTCTGAATGCCGACGTCGTGAATCAACTGGTCGTAGGCGCGCTGTAGAAAGGTGCTGTAGATCGCTACCACCGGCTTGAGGCCCTCGCAGGCCATGCCAGCCGCCATGGTGACGGCGTGCTGCTCGGCGATGCCCACATCGAAATACTGGGCCGGGAAAGCCTTCTCCAGCAGATCCAGGCCGGTGCCGGTGGCCATGGCAGCGGTAATACCCACCACGGTGGGGTCCTGTTCGCAGAGCTTCACCAGCGTCTGGCCAAACACCTTGCTGTAGCTGGGTGGCTTGGGCTTACTGGAGGGATAGGCCTTGCCAGTGGCCAGATCAAAGGCGCTCTGGGCGTGGTAGCCCACCTGATCTGCTTCGGCGTAGGCGTAGCCCTTGCCCTTGGTGGTGGCCACATGCACCAGCACAGGCCCCTCGGTGCGGTGGGCCTGCTCAAAGGTGCGCACCATGCCGGCGATGTCGTGGCCATCGATTGGGCCGATGTAAGTGAAGCCCAGCTCCTCAAACACCGCACCCACCTTGGGCACCGCCAAACGCTTCATGCTCTCTTTGAGCGTCTTGAGCTCGTTGGGCAGCTCGCCGTGCAGGAAGGGCAGGTGCTTGATCGCCTCCTCGGCATTGCCCTGCAGAAATTGCAGGGGTGGGCTCAGCCGCATGCGGTTGAGATAGGTGGAAAGGGCCCCCACCGGCGGGCTGATCGACATGTCGTTGTCGTTCAGCACCACGACCAGCTTGGTTTTCGGCAGGTGGCCGGCGTGGTTGATCGCCTCCAGCGCCATGCCACCGGTGAGGGCGCCATCGCCGATCACCGCTACACATTTGAAGTCTTCACCGCGGCGATCGCGGGCCAGGGCCATGCCAAGGGCCGCCGAGATCGAGGTGCTGGCATGGCCGGCACCGAAATGGTCAAAGCGGCTCTCGCTGCGCTTGAGGTAGCCAGCTACCCCGTTCTTCTGGCGCAGGCTGTCGAAATCCTTGTAGCGGCCAGTTATCAACTTGTGGGGGTAGGCCTGGTGACCCACGTCCCACACCACTTTGTCGTGGTCGAGATCGAGGGTTTGATAGAGGGCGAGGGTGAGCTCCACCACTCCCAGCCCGGGACCCAGGTGCCCGCCGCTGGTGCTCACCACCTCCAGATGGCGCTCACGAATCTGTCGGGCAATGGCTTCAAGCTCTGCCGTGCTGAGGCCGTGCAGCTGATTCGGGTGACTCAGCTCGCTGAGATGCATGCACAACCCTGGAGGTGGGGTGCAATCTAGGCCTTAGCTTCCGCCCAGGGGTCCGAATTGCGACACTGGTGCGATGAGCGAGGCCCCTGAGAGCTATCTGCAACGGATCCTGCGGGCGCGGGTCTACGACGTGGCCATTGAGTCGCCACTGGATCCAGCGCCGAATCTCTCGGCGCGCCTACACAACCGAGTGCTGCTGAAGCGCGAGGATCTGCAACCCGTGTTCAGCTTCAAGCTGCGCGGCGCCTACAACAAAATGGCTGGCCTCTCGCCTGCCGAGCTGGAGCGGGGCGTGATCGCCGCCAGCGCCGGCAACCATGCCCAGGGAGTGGCGCTAGCCGCCCAGAAGTTGGGCTGCAGGGCCGTGATTGTGATGCCTGTCACCACACCGGAGATGAAGGTGAAAGCGGTGGCAGCCCGGGGCGCTGAGGTGGTGCTGCACGGCGACAACTACGACGCCGCCTGCACGGAAGCCACGCGGCTAGGCCTTGAGCGGGGGCTCAGCTTCATCCATCCCTTTGACGATCCCGATGTGATCGCCGGTCAAGGCACGATCGGATTGGAGATCCTGCGCCAGTGCTCCTCTCCGCCTGACGTCATTTATGTGGCCGTAGGCGGTGGCGGCTTAATCGCCGGCATCGGCGCCTACGTCAAAACCCTCTGGCCCCAAGTTCAGATCGTTGGCGTTGAGCCGGTGGACGCTGATGCCATGACCCGCTCCCTAGCCGCCGGGGAGCGGGTGCAGCTTGAGCAGGTGGGCCTTTTCGCCGATGGCGTGGCGGTGCGCCGCGTCGGTGAGCTCACTTTTGAATTGGCGAAACAAACGGTGGATCGCATGGTGACAGTCGACACCGACGCCATCTGCGCAGCCATCAAGGACGTGTTCGAAGACACCCGCTCGATCCTGGAGCCAGCCGGAGCCTTGGCAATAGCAGGCATGAAGCGCGATGTGGTGCAACAGGGCTTACACGGCCAAACCTTGGTAGCGGTTGCCTGCGGCGCCAACATGAACTTTGACCGGCTGCGCTTCGTGGCCGAGCGCACTGAGATCGGCGAAGACCGCGAAGCGATGCTGGCGGTGGAGATCCCCGAGCAGACCGGCAGCCTGCGGCGCTTCTGTGGCGTGCTGGGCCAGCGCAGCCTCAGCGAGTTCAGCTACCGGCTCGCCGATCCCAGGGTTGCTCACATTTTTGTGGGGGTGCAGACCAGTGGCACGGCCGACGAGCAGCAACTGATCAACGACGTGCAAAACGCAGGCTTCCCCTGCCTCGACCTCTCCAACAACGAGCTGGCCAAGCTGCACCTGCGCCACATGGTGGGCGGCCGCCTGCCCGCCAGCGCTGGCCCGGCGCTTGAGCAGGGCGAAGAGCTGCTCTATCGCTTCGAGTTCCCCGAAAAACCAGGCGCCCTGATGGCGTTCGTAGACGCCCTACACGCCAACTGGAACATCAGCATCTTTCACTACCGCAACCACGGCGCCGATGTGGGGCGGATCGTGGTGGGGGTGCAGGTGCCTCGCGCTGACAGACCCGCCTGGCAGGAGTTCCTCGATGGCCTGGGCTATCAGCACTGGGACGAATCGGCCAACCCCGCCTACAAGCTGTTTTTGGGGCCCAGCTCCGCGCCCCTGCCAGCCCTGGCATGAGCCCAAAAAGCTGCGGTAACCTGCAGCCATGCAAAGCAAGGGGCTGATTCAGGGCCTATCCCTGCCCGCCCGGATGGAGGCGATCCTCTACTTGAAAGGTCGGCCCCTCAGCCTGGCAGAGCTTGCTGAGATCGCTGCGGTTAGCCGAGAGGAAGCGGAGCTTGGCTTGATCACCTTGATCACCGACTACGCCCACCGGGATACGGCCCTTGAAGTGCGCCAAGAGGGCAACCGATACAGCCTGCAGCTGCGCGATGGGCTGGGCGACTTGGTTCAAAACCTCCTGCCTGTGGACCTATCCACTGCCGCCCTGCGCACCCTGGCCACGATTGCCCTCAAAAAGCGGATCTTGCAATCGGATCTAGTCGAGTTGCGCGGCTCCGGCGCCTACGACCACATCAAGGAGCTACTGGCCCAAAATTTCATCGAGCGCAAGCGCCAAAGCGAGGGCCGCTCCTACTGGCTCACCCTCAGCGAGAAGTTCCACCGCACCTTTGCCATCAAGGCTGAGGCTGACCTCTGGAAGCAAGCTGCCTAGAGTTGGCCCACTAACAAAATTCCATGGACGCCCTGAGTTTCCTGCTGCAGGTTCTGGCCCAGACCCTCAGCATCTACACCCTGGTGTTGCTGGTTCGGGTATTGCTGAGCTGGTTTCCCAATCTCGACTGGGGCAACCCCGTGCTTTCGACGGTGAGCTCGATCACTGATCCCTACCTGAACGCCTTCCGCGGCCTGATTCCGCCCCTAGGCGGCTTAGACCTTTCGGCGATCGTGGCCTTCATTGCCCTGCAACTGGTGCAGAGCCTGCTCGAAGGAGCCAGCGTTTCGGTGCTGGGAGCTGGTTACTGATCAGCTAACGCCTGTTCAAGAGGCAGCAGCTCGTCATCGACGCCAGCGCGGCTGCGCACTGGAGCACTGAAACCCCTTGCCTTGACATTGCGGAAGCTCAGCGGTCCAGGGGTGCCAGCCGGCACCGATAGGCGCAGGGCAAAGGCAGAGGTGCCAGGGGGCACATCACCGATCGAACCCACCCGGGTGCGGTTTTGCAGCACCGGCTCGCCACTTGAATCAACGATCAGGGCAAAGACGTCGGTGTCAACAACGGGCTTGCGGGTGGGATTCACCACGCTGCCGCGCAGGGCATAGCAGCTGGCGCCAGCCGGACGCCGCAATTCCGGCTGGGCGCCGATGTCCTCGGCGGGGCAGGGCTCGATGCTCAGCTCAGATACCTGCAGATCTGCTGCCCAGGCAGGAGCTGGCAGCAACAGCCCACCAATGACTAGGAGGCCGAGCAGCCGCCCCAGCCACTTGGCGAGCCCATGCCGTGGCCCAAGCTCATTACCTTGCTTGCTCACCGCCTGTCACCACTGCCTCCAATCACGTTACGGGCGGCGCGGCTGGCCAGTTTGTCGAGGTTGGTCTGGGCAATTTCCTCTAGCTCCAGGCCAAGTTCAGAAGCGAGCTGGGCCACGTACCAGAGCACATCACCAAGCTCGAGCTGCAGGTCTGCAATCACCTCAGGCGAGAAGCTGCCCTGCCGGTCGCGCAGCACCTTTTTGACCTTGTCGGCCACCTCTCCAGCCTCACCGCACAGCCCCAAGGTGGGATAGATGGGGTTGGCGCCGACATCTGGGTAGCGGGCCGTGGCGCGGCAACGCTCTTGGTACAACTGAAAATCCACCTATGGCTGCCCATTGCAGGCCTGGATGGTAGTTTCCAGTCGTCTGTTGGCGTTTATATGCCCCAGCCCGATCTCATGCGTCGCACCAAGATCGTGGCCACGATCGGGCCTGCCACGGAATCCGCCGAACGTCTGCGCGAGTTGGTGGCCGCCGGCGCCACTACTTTCCGTCTCAATTTTTCTCACGGCGACCACAGCGAGCATGCGGCTCGCATCGCCACGATTCGGCAGGTGTCAACGGAGCTGGGCATTGAGCTCGGCATCCTTCAAGACCTGCAGGGTCCCAAAATTCGTTTGGGACGCTTTGCCGATGGGCCGATCACCCTGGCCAAGGGCGATCAGTTCACCCTCACATCTAGGGATGTGGCCTGCAATCAGAAGATTGCCACCGTCACCTACGCAGGCTTAGCCGATGAGGTGGTTCCAGGCAGTCGCATCCTGCTTGATGACGGCCGGGTGGAGATGGTGGTCGACAGCGTCGACAAGCCCGAGCAGACCCTGTTTTGCAGCGTCACCGTTGGTGGAGTGCTCTCTAACAACAAGGGGGTCAATTTCCCTGATGTGCAGCTCTCTATCCGTGCCCTCACCGAGAAAGACCGCATAGATCTGGCCTTTGGGCTGAAGCAGGGGGTTGATTGGGTAGCCCTGAGCTTTGTGCGCAACCCCTCGGACATGCGCGAGATCCGCGAGCTGATCCGCAGCCACGGCCACAACACACCTGTGGTGGCCAAGATCGAAAAGTTTGAGGCCATTGATCAGATCGATGACATCCTGCCCCTCTGCGACGGGGTGATGGTGGCTCGTGGCGACCTGGGCGTTGAGATGCCCGCAGAAGAAGTTCCCCTGTTGCAGAAGGAGCTGATTCGCAAGGCCAACAGTCTCGGCATCCCGGTGATCACGGCCACCCAGATGCTCGACTCAATGGTGAGCTGCCCCAGGCCCACCCGGGCCGAGGTGAGCGACGTAGCCAACGCCATCCTCGACGGCACTGATGCCGTGATGCTCTCTAATGAGAGCGCTGTGGGCGATTTCCCCGTAGAAGCGGTGGCCACCATGGCCATAATCGCCCGGCGCATCGAGCGGGATTACCCCCAGCGGGTGCTCGATAGCCACATGGCAACCACCATCCCCAATGCCATCTGCCAGGCGGTGAGCAGCATTGCTCGACAGCTCAATGCGGCCGCAATTTTGCCGCTCACCAAGGGGGGCTCAACTGCTCGCAATGTCAGCAAGTTCCGCCCCAGTACCCCAATTCTGGCGATAACCAGCGAGGTGAATGTGGCCCGGCAGCTGCAGCTTTGCTGGGGCGTCAACCCCTTGGTAGTGGAAGAGCAGGCCTCCTCCACCAGCACCTTCAGCCTGGCCATGGGCATGGCACGCGAGCTGGGTTTTCTACGCGATGGCGACCTAGTCGTTCAAACAGCCGGCACCCTCTCGGGTATCAGCGGCTCCACCGACTTCATCAAGGTGGGCATCGTCTCCGCCGTGCTCTCTAAGGGAACCGGCGTCGGCACTGGATCCGTGAGCGGTCGAGTGCGTCTGGTTGACAGTCCAGAGGCAGCGGCGGCAATCCAATCTGGCGAAATCCTGGTGGTGCATGAAACCAGCGCCGATTACGTCGAGGCGATTCGCAAAGCCAAAGGGGTAATTACAGAAGCCGGTGGGCTCGAAAGCCATGCCGCCTTGATCGCCGAACGCACTGGCGTACCAACAATTGTGGGGGTCTGTAACGCGATCGCCAACCTGCGTCAGGGGGAAATTGTGACCCTGGATCTCCAGCGCGGCGAGGTGCATCGCGGCGCCCGCAGCCACGACGCCGACGACAGACCCGCCATCGTTTAAGGCCAGCCGCCGCCACCGCAGCCATGCCAACCAAGCTCCCCATGCGGGAAACCGTGGGCATGGCCCTGAGCACCCTGCGCTCCAATCGGTTGCGCAGTTTGCTGACCATGCTCGGCATCGTCATCGGCAATGCCTCCGTGATCACCTTGGTGGGGGTGGGGCGAGGCGCCCAGAACCTGGCCGAAGGGCAGCTAAGCAATCTCGGCGCCAACGTGCTGTTTGTAGTGCCTGGCAACAACGACACCCGGCGCCAAGGCATTGACTTCCCAAAAAACCTCGTGCTCGAAGATGCGCTTGCCATCGGCGAGCAGGTACCCAGCGTCAAGCGGGTAGCCCCCCAGATCACCTTGAGCGAGGTGGTTCAGGCGGGCGGACTGAGCAGCTCTACTTCAATTTTCGGGGTTACACCGGAGTTTCTTCCGGTACGTCAATTTGAGATTGCCCAGGGGCGCTTCTTCACAGCCAGCGATCTCAACGGCGCTCGCAATGTCACCGTGGTGGGGCCCGACCTGGGCGCAAAGATGTTTCCAGGCAAGGCGCCTGTGGGGCGCCAGCTACGTATTCGCAACCAGCTGTTCGAAGTGATCGGCGTTCTTGAACCCAAGGGAGCCGTGTTTGGTCAAAACCAAGACGAGAACGCCTACGTGCCCCTCAGCACCATGGTGAGCAAGCTTTCAGGACGCGACCCCACCTACGGGGTCAGCCTTAATTTCATCAGCGTCGAAGCCCGCGACGAGCAGAGCACGGGGGCCGCGAGCTTTCAAATCACCAACCTGCTGCGCCAGCGGCACCGGATCCTGCGGGAAGACGATTTTGCTGTGCGCTCCCAGAAGGATGCCCTCACGATTGTGAGCACAATCACTGGTGGCCTCACCTTGATGCTGGCTGCCATTGGTGCCGTCTCGCTGCTGGTAGGCGGCATCGGCATCATGAACATCATGTTGGTGTCGGTAAGTGAGCGCACCGAGGAGATTGGCCTGCGCAAAGCCCTCGGGGCCCGCAGTGGCGATGTGTTGCTGCAGTTTCTGGTGGAGTCGCTGGTGCTCGCCAGCCTCGGCGGTGTCATCGGCAGCGCGGTGGGCCTTGGCACGGTGGCTGTGGTCGGCGCTCTGACACCCCTACCGGCATCGATTGGTGCGGCCACGGTGCTGGTCACGGTGGGGCTGTCCGGTTCGATTGGCCTTTTCTTCGGCGTAGTGCCCGCCCGCCGGGCTGCGCGCCTCGACCCAATCGTTGCCTTGCGCAGCCTTTGAAACGCTCTGGAGAGCCGGCAGCGCGACAGGGCGAAACCAGAAAAAACCATTAAAAACCAAAAACAGTGGCCTCCGTCACTAAACCCGCACTCAAGCCAGTGGCTTTATGGGTGGAGAAATCGGGATTCAGACGTGGCCCACATGGCGTGCAGTTACCGCAATACCAGCGATCGGATGGTGATCCTGCGCTGCATCGGTCCCGAGGAGTTCTTCCTCGAACGAGTGGTGTTTCCCTTCGAGCTTCTCAGCTTCCAGTGCCCACCAAGCAGCGTGGTGAAGATCTGGACCCACGGCCTTGGCGGGCCCGAATTGGTGGAGACCGTTAACGCAGGCGATCTACTCAACGAGGCAGCGTGCCAACCAGCTCAATCAGCCCAACCGACCCAACTCGAAGCGCTGCCCAGTTCGCGCGGCTACCTCCCCGGTCTGCCGGATGGCGAGCTGCCTTGGGCAACGGCCAGCTGATGCTGGGCTCGGGGAGGGGCCCTGGCGCCGTTACACTTGTCAACAAAGTGTCTCAGCTATGAACCAGCGCTGGCGTCTGATTGCCCTCTGGCTACTGCCCCTTGCAGTGGTCGCATTCCTCGGATGGCAGCTGCTTGGTAACGGCGGCACGGCCCGTTTCAAACCAGAAGGCGCCACGGTTGCTCCCCGCAATGCGGCAGTAGCCAGAATGAGCTATGGCCGCTTCCTCGATTACGTCGATGCGGGCCGCGTAACAGCTGTCGACATCTTCGACGGCGGTCGCAGTGCAGTTATCGAGGCTGTGGATCCTGACCTCGACAATCGGGTGCAGCGTCTGCGCGTAGACCTGCCCGGCGTTGCTCCAGAGCTGGTCAACAAGCTCAAAGAGCAGGGCATCAGCTTCGATATTCATCCACCCAAAACCGCTCCACCAGCTCTTGGATTGCTCGGCAATCTGCTCTTCCCATTGCTGCTGATCGGTTCGCTGATCTTCCTTTCTCGCCGCGGCAACGGCATGCCCGGGGGCCCCGGTCAGGCGATGCAATTCGGCAAAACAAAAGCCCGCTTCGCTATGGAAGCTGAAACTGGCGTCAAATTTGACGACGTGGCTGGTGTTGAAGAAGCCAAGCAGGACCTCCAGGAAGTTGTCACCTTCCTAAAAACCCCCGAGCGCTTCACTTCAGTTGGCGCCAAGATCCCCAAAGGCGTGCTGCTGGTAGGACCTCCCGGTACCGGCAAAACCCTGCTTGCCAAGGCAATTGCTGGCGAAGCTGGAGTCCCCTTTTTCTCGCTTTCAGGTTCTGAATTCGTTGAAATGTTTGTTGGGGTGGGTGCCAGCCGGGTTCGCGACCTGTTCAAGCGGGCTAAAGAAAACAGCCCTTGTTTGATCTTCATCGACGAGATCGATGCGGTTGGACGTCAGCGTGGTGCCGGTGTCGGCGGCGGTAACGACGAGAGGGAGCAAACCCTCAACCAGCTGCTCACCGAGATGGACGGCTTTGAAGGCAATAGCGGCATCATCATCATTGCTGCAACAAACCGAGCCGACGTGCTCGATTCAGCCCTGCTGCGCCCAGGTCGCTTCGATCGACAGGTTCAAGTAGATGTGCCAGACATCAAAGGAAGGCTGTCTGTGCTCAAGGTGCACAGCCGCGATAAAAAGCTGGCCGACGATGTGAGCCTCGAAGTGATTGCACGCCGTACCCCGGGCTTCTCAGGCGCCGATCTTGCCAACCTGCTCAACGAAGCAGCAATCCTCACAGCCCGACGCCGCAAGGAGGCAACCTCACTTGCCGAAATTGATGATGCCGTTGACCGGATCATTGCCGGCATGGAGGGCAAGCCCCTCACCGATGGCCGCAGCAAGCGACTGATCGCCTATCACGAAGTGGGCCATGCCCTGGTGGGAACCCTGGTTCAGGCCCATGACCCTGTTCAGAAGGTCACCCTGATCCCACGGGGCCAGGCCCAAGGCCTTACCTGGTTCTCTCCAGACGAGGAGCAGATGTTGGTGAGCCGGGCCCAGCTCCGTGCTCGCATCATGGGTGCCCTCGGCGGCCGGGCTGCCGAGGATGTGGTCTTCGGCCACGCAGAGGTCACAACCGGTGCCGGTGGTGACATCCAGCAGGTCGCCTCAATTGCCCGCCAAATGGTCACCCGGTTTGGCATGAGCGATCTTGGCCAGGTCTCCTTTGAGGCTGGCAACCAAGAGGTTTTCTTGGGCCGCGACCTAATGACACGCAGTGATGGCTCCGATCGCCTTGCCAGCAAGATCGATGACGCCGTGCGCCAGATGGTGCACAGCTGCTACGCAGACACCGTCAAGTTGGTGGCAGAGCACCGCGCCTGCATGGATCGAGTAGTTGAGCTACTGATCGAGAAAGAGAGCCTCGATGGTGAAGAATTCCGCGCCATCGTGGCCGAATTCACGGCAATTCCAGAAAAGGAGCGCTTCTCGCCCCTGCTGGCCGGCTGATCAAGCAGTGGCGCTAGCCATAACAGGACCGGCATCCACGCGACTCGCCGTGGGTGCCGTTTGTGGGTGCTCAGCTAGCCAGCGAACCACCCAGCCGGCCGCCACGCGATTCGACTCCTCAGCTGCCTCACTGCTCTCAAACACGCTTAGTGAGATCATCCGGTCACCGGCGTCACCCACGTCCACGAAGTAGTAGGCAATAAAACCTGGCAGTGCTTGCATTTCAGCTAGCAGCCCATCAAGCAAAGGCTGGGTGGCCTGAGCTGGATCCTTAATTCCCTCGTATTCGCGCAGGGTGGCGTACATAGGGCAGTTCTGAAGTGCGCCCCAACTTGGCCGCGCTGGTCCCATCCGTCAACCAACCCGTGTTCGAAGCTACTGAAGATGACCAATATGCCAGCCATGATTCGCAGGCCAGCACTAAAGGGAAGCGGCCCTAACCCAACTAAGGTTCATAGCCACGCACCCAATTGGACTTCTTGGTATGGCGGCCATCGATCCCACAGAAATGCTGGTAAAGCAGCCCGAACCGCAGTGGATCGGCGAGGCTCTCGGCACCAACGTCAAAAGCCTGGAAGCGAAGCTGCTGGGGGAGGGCAGGGGATTTCAATCGACAACTTGGCGCCTAGAGCTGAGCTGTGATCCACCGGAAAAAGGACCAGCAAGCGTAATTCTCAAAAGTGAAACATCCAATAAGGACTTCAATGAGTTCAGCCGGCTGAATAACGCCTTTGGTCGTGAGGTGGGTGTTTACACTCACTGCACTCCAAGAATAGAAAATCACAAACCGTCAGTCTTTGCAACCAATTCCTCTGAACCTTTTTGGTTGCTGATCGAGGATCTGACCCACCTACGTTCAGGCGATCAAGTCATCGGGCTGAGCTACCAGGAAACGTTGGCCACGATCCAGCGCATGGCTGCTATCCACGCCGAATTCTGGCTTGATCCTTCCTTGAACCAGCACAGCTGGTTGCCAAACCATGGCTTCTGGTTTGCAGACCCCAAAGCCGAAATCGTTGATGATTTCTTTGCCACCTACGGCGTCCGCTTCGGCACGGATGTTTGCCGGTTATATCGCGCGGTACTGGAGCAAAGCTCTGACATTGATCAGGCTCTCAATGACAGGCCTTGGACCCTCGTCCATGGTGATCTGCGCGCCGATAATTTGCTATTCGGCCATACGCTGGAAGATCCGGAGTCGGTGATAATTGATTGGTCCTGGGCCAGCCGTAGTTCAGCCGCTATTGATATCGCCTTTTTAATTGGCGGCAGCACGCCCCAGGCTCAGCGGCTTGGACGTCATGAAGACCTGCTGCTGGCGTGGCACCAAGAACTACTCAAGCTTGGAGTTTGCGATTACTCGCTTGAAGAGGCGCGATACGACCTGCAATTGGCAGCTCTAAGGACTATCACTGCCGGCATAGCCATGCATTCCTTCACGGGTCCAGACATTCCCATCCGGGCAGCCCTGTTCATGGATGACGCGATCCAGCGTCATGCGGCCTACGCCTTGGAAATTGACGCCTGGCAAGCTCTGCCCGATCCGAGTGCCTGGCATGCCTGATATTGATGTAAAGCTCGCCAACCCACCGCTGGCTCCCGGCCCCTATCTGCGCCTGGGGGCAGGCAGCGATTGGCCAAAGGCCAATGGTTTCAGTGACAACAAATGAGCCAGTCTGCAGCCCCCAGCCCTGTTTGGGTGCGGCACTGGCAATAACGGTCAAGCCCTTGGAGCTTCAGGCAGCTTCGAGCCGGCAGCAGTGATCGATGCAGCGGCGGGATATCGCTTCAACAGCTGGTTGCGGGCCGAAGCCCTGCTCAGCTGGCGGCCGGAGCTCGAGTTCAGCGGCCAAAGCAACTTCCTAGGGCTTGCCGGAGCCAACCAGCCTGTGACTGGCTCAGCCTCCTCGGTGGCCGGATTTGGGGTTGCCAATGTGGATCTGCCCAAAGTGGGGCGGATTCGCCCTTTCCTTGGCGCCGGCCTGGGTGTCGCCCGCAACAGCCTTAGCTCCGTTACCTATCGCTTCCCTGGCATCGCTGCAAATGCTGCCACTGTCACGCCCGATGGCAGCTCCAGCGATCTGGCCTACCTACTCACCGCAGGCATCAGCATTCCCCTTAATAAGCGGCTAGATCTCGACCTGGCCTATCGCTTTAGCGACCTTGGGGATGTGCGCACGAGCAGTGGTCAGGCTGGCTTGTCGCGACCGACGCTGCCAGCAGGCACCAAGATCCCTATCGGCGGAACCCAGGCAGCCCTGCAAGCCCATGGGGTGCAGCTGAGTTTGCGCTACTCATTTTAAATAAACACCCTAAAAAACCCTTTTTAAAAACTCTCTCAAAAAAACTTTTAATCAGATCTAGACTGAAAATGCTATTCAGTCCCTCAAACGGGACGCACGGGTCTCTTTTCGATCACCTTGTCGATCAAGCCGTACTCAACAGCCTCCGCGGGTGACATGAAAAAGTCGCGATCGGTGTCTTCCTCGATGCGGGGCAGGGCTTGGCCCGTGCGATCGCTGAGCTCCTGATTGAGCTTCTGCTTCAAGTAGAGGATTTCATTGGCCTGAATGCGGATATCGCTGGCCTGGCCGCGGGCGCCGCCCAAGGGCTGGTGGATCATGATCCGCGAATGGGTGAGGCTGCTGCGCTTACCCTTGGTGCCAGCACAAAGCAGGAAGGCACCCATCGAAGCGGCCAGACCAACGCAGACGGTCTGCACATCTGGCTTGATGTGCTGCATGGTGTCAAAAATTCCCAGACCGTCGTATACAGATCCGCCAGGTGAATTGATGTACATGAAAATATCCTTCTCGGGATCTTCCGCCTCTAGAAAGAGCAACTGGGCCACAACCCTGTTGGCCGACTCAGCAGTGACCGGTTCACCCAAAAAGATGATGCGCTCCCGCAGAAGCCGGGAATAGATGTCAAATGCGCGTTCACCCCGGCCCGACTCTTCAATCACGATCGGGATCATGGAGCTGAATTCGCAAGTAGTTCCGATCCTACTGAGCCTGGGCCGCTAAGGTCGATCAACCTTGGCCTAATCCAGCGTGAGTGCAGCCCTCACCGTTGCCGACAGCAAGCGGGAGTTTCACCGCGCCTTCCCCCACGTGATCGCACCGCTCTATCGCCGCATGGTGGATGAGCTGCTTGTGGAACTGCACCTGCTCAGCCGTCAAACCGGCTTTCGCAGTGATGCCCTGTTTGCCTGCGGTCTGATCCAGGTGTTCGACAGTTTTGCCAGGGGCTATCGCCCTGAGGGCCAGCGCCTACCCCTGCTCCAGGCCCTTTGCAGCGCTTCCGGCTTCGATGCCGACCAGTTGCGCCAGCAGCGAGACAGCGCCATGGCTGCCATGGGCAGCCACAGCGTCGAGCAGGTGAAGCAGTGGATCGAACAGGAGGGCTCGGGCGCACCCGAACCTCTTGCGACAGCTCTTGCTGGCATCCGCCGCCGCGATTTCCACTATTCGCGTTTGATGGCCGTAGGCCTGCTGAGCCTGCTTGAGCAGGCCCAAGGCGCAGATGCCTTGGATGCCTCCGCCCTACGCAGCTATGCCCACGATCTGGGCGGCGCCATGGGCTTGCTGCGCGAGCGACTCGACAAGGACCTGAGCCTCTACGCCACCAACCTCGAGAAAATGGCCCAGGCCGTTGAGCTAATGGCGGAAACCGTTGCGGCTGAACGCCGTAAACGGGAGCGGCAGCAACAGGAAGCCACAGAGGACCCTACCGAGATTGCAGCTGAAGCCGCCCCGTCAGCTGGCTGAGGGCTGAACCAGGAGCAGCTGGCACTGCCGTCAGGCTGAGCTGGCTAGCCAACTGGACGGGCTTGGGCAATTCAGGCGGCAGCAAGCCCCGCTCTGCAAGCGCTGCAGGCCGCAGCCGCAACTGCATCGAAGCGCCAAGGCCGGGCTGGCTCAGCACAGGCGTTGCTGCTACTGGAGTAGCGGCGGGTGGTTCGGGTCCAAGGAAGAGCAGCAGCTGGGGGCTGCTCGAACCAGCCAGCACCCAGCGCCAACCTCCCACGACTCGCCCATCCTGCTGGCGCCAGAGCGTCGCGGCTAAGGCCTTTGAGCCAGATTGCGTCGCCTCGAGCCCCTGGGTCTCGAGCGGTTCCACCAGCCCGGCGAGCATCTGGTTCCAGGGACGCCGATCCCCGAAGACCGCCAACTGCAGCTCCAGACCCGTCTGGAAGGGGCCCTGGGCCAGCTGGCGCAGTCGCAAGACAAAGGGCACACGACGCAACATGGTGATTTGGGCATCACCGATGCCGTAGCGAGCCGCCAGCGGTTCCCGGATCAGCTCGCGGCTCAGCAGCCCCTGCAATAAGCCCTCAAGGCCAGGACCGCGCCACTCCAGCAGCAACTCTGAGGGCAGGGGAGGAGGCACAACTGCTGGCGCCGCACGACCTGGGGCGGCCAGCAGGCCGCTGGCAGCAGCTGCTTCTCCAGCGAGCCCTAGGTTGGCGCCTTCGAGATCGAGACTCAAACATCCCTCCTGGAAGCGTTGCAACAGAGGGGCTGCAGGGCCGGCCATCACGCCAAGGCCAAGGGGGGCCCAGAAAACCGCTTGCTCCTGCTGCAAGCGCTGCAGGCAGCGCTGCTCCAGACCGCGGCGCTGACGTTGGGCCAAGTTGAGCTGGTCTTGCAGTAGCCGCTTGGCAAGGGGATCGGCTGCCACGACCACGAGGTCATCAACCCGAATTCCATGGGGAGGCAGGGGGCTTGCTGCTTGAAACTGATAGGCCAAAAAGGCGCCACCATCGCCATCGCGCCCCCAGAACTGCCACCAGAAGCGGCGCTGCTGACGCCAAATCCGACGCGCCTGAGCAGCGCCAAGGCGCTGGCTCCACAGGGCTGGCACCGGTCGCTCCGGGGCGGCCGGAAAGCTCTGCAGCAGGGCGGCCTGGCCCAGCAGCCGCTCCAGCCCCTCGGCCCGGGGCCGGGGGGATCGCAGCAGCAAGCCAGCCGGAAGCAGTAGCAACAGAACCGTCAGGGTGAGGGTCCAGCGCAAGCGGGTCACGCCACAGCTCCGTAGAGGGTGGTGCGGCGCCGTACCGGACGGCCAAGCCGCTGGGCAGCCGCCTCAAGCGCCTGGGGGGACTGGCGGGTGCCGCCGCTGGCACCCGCCATCGTGGTGATGTGCTCCTCCATCAAGGTGCCGCCCAGGTCATTGCAGCCCCAGCGCAGGGCCTCGGTGGCGCCTGCGAGGGTGAGCTTCACCCAGCTGGGCTGATGGAAACGAAACCAGGGCCCCAGCAACAGCCGGGCTTGGGCCGTGAGCAGCAACATCGCTGCAAGGTCGGGCTGGTCCCGTTGCACCCGGGAGCGCAGGGCAGCTGGCGCCGAGGCGCCCACAAACGGCAGCAGCACAAACTCAGTGAAACCCTGGCGCTGATGCTGCCAGGCGTAGCGCTGCACCGCCACCAGGGTCAGCAGGTGAGCCACCACGTCTGCCGGAGATTCGATGTGGCCTGCCATCAGGGTGCTGGTGGCTGGCAAGCCGTGCTCGTGCACCTGAAGCATCACCGCCACCCACTCCCGGGCCGTGAGTTTCTCCGGACAGAGCACCTGCCGCACCGGCTCACTGAGCACCTCTGCCGCCGTACCCGGCACCGATCCCAGGCCAGCCGCTTGCAGCCGCGCCAGCACCTGATCGAGGGGCAGCCCGTCGTGCTGGGCGAAATAAAGCAGCTCCTGGGGCGAAAAGGCATGCAGGTGCAACCCCGGTGCTGCCTGCTGCAACAGACCAAGCAACCGTTCGGCATAGGCCAGCTGACTGCCTGCCACCGTGGCAGCTGGGTTGAGTCCGCCCTGGATACAGAGCTCGGTGGCTCCAGCCTCAAGTGCCTCGGCGGCTTTTTGCTGCAGGTCTGCTTCGCTAAGCCAGTAGGCGCCGGGGTCGCCAGCATCGCGGCGGAAGGCGCAGAAGCTGCAGTGCTTGATGCAGTGGTTTGAAACGTTGAGGTTGCGGTTCACCACGTAGGTGACGATGTTGCCCGCTAGTTTTTGGCGCAGGCCGTCTGCAGCGCGGCGCAGCAATTCATCCTGCTCGGCATCAGCGCTGCGGCTCAGCAGGCTCAGACCGAGGGAGGCAAGCAAGGCCGGATCCCAGCTGCCCGGGTCGTGCTTATCGGTATCACAACCGAGCGGCGGCTTTGGCTGGGCCGAGTCAATGGCCGCAACTAAGTCTTCTAGGTCGAGGGCCTCTAGGTCGTGAGGCTCTAAGTCGAGGGCTTGCGAAAGGCTAAAGGGCTCAGCTGGGGGTGGCACCAGCAGCTCTGCTGCGCTCTGCCAGGCCCAATCGGCTAAGCCAGCAGGAGTGAAGGAAGGTGGCGAAGAGCCAGCGGCGCTCACTTGCGGCGCTTGGTTTCAAGGGCGTTGCGACGGCGACGATCACTCCACTCGATGATGGAGAGATAGATCACTCCTCCGCTGACAAACACCAGCAGCAACACCGCGATAGCGGAAAGCACCTGGGAGGCGGAGAGGTTCAGCTCAGGCACAGAGGATCGTCAAGGCCAGATCAGAACTTGATGCTGTTGTCGCCGTGACGACCCCAGACCACCATGGCGATGGAAAAGCTGAACAGAGCAGCCAAGGAGGCCCAACCCGCAGAGATCAACATGGTGCAGCTTGCAGTCGTTGACCGCACTTTACCTAGGCTGGAGCCCTAAAGGTGTTCGTCGTTGCAGTCCGTGGTTGTGGTCCTTTCCTCCGCCAGCCCCGTTCAGGAGCGACAGCGGCTGCGCCAGCCATACCCCGATTTCAAGGTGGTGGTGCTTGACGACGACTTCAACACCTTTCAGCACGTGGTGGAAACACTGGTGCGCATCATTCCCGCCATGCTCCCTGATAAGGCCTGGGAGCTGGCCCACCGCATCGACGGGGAGGGTTCGGCGGTGGTGTGGTGCGGCCCCCAGGAACAGGCTGAGCTCTACCACCAGCAGCTGGGAGCAGCCGGCCTGACCATGGCTCCTTTGGAGCGGGCCTGATGGGTCGGGTGGTCATCACCCACAGCACCTACGTGGAGGGGCTGATTCCGCTGCTCAAGCAACTTGCGCTCTGCCCAGGCATCGACACCGTCACCCCAGCGGTTATCAGCCGCGTGCGTGGCCGCAGCAGCCAGATGCGGCTGCGGGTTTCAGCTCCCATCACCGGGGGGCACAAGCTCGTGGCCCGCCGCGGCAGCAGCGTGCAGGAGGTGTTTGTAGTCACCGGCTGGAGCCGCGAGCAACTGCAGCAGTGCCTAGATCGCTTGCTAGGTCAGACACCACCCAACAGCAACTCACCGGAGGGTGAACGCTCGTAGGACGCCGCTGCCTGAAAGCGGGCAAAGGCGCCTCCCTCCCTAAACCAGGGCTCAATTTCAAGAATGAGCCCAGCCGGCTGCAGCTGCCAGCGCTGCTGAAGGTAGGCGGCATATTCCTCAGGGGTGCTCTGGGCGGCCTGCCAATGCACCACCGCGAAGCTCAAGGCGCTTACCCGCACGGTGCCCCCTTCGGATTCCTGAATCTCTTCTTCAAACAGGAAGGTGCGGAAGCGATCCTGGGCGTCGCGTCCCTCGAGGCAGTATTTGCGCAAGTAGAGCTCCCGAGCGCGAGGGAAAACCGGCCCTGGGGCGAGGGCCAGAAGGGCTTCAAAGGCCTGCTGAAAGGACTCCATCGAGGCTGGCGGCCGAATCCGACCATGGCAGTAACTAGGTCCAGAATGGCCCCTGATCCCCACCGTTGTCGCCACCCCACCATGCCGATCTCCCCCCAGCAGCTCAATGGGGCCATGGCCTGGCGCTACGCCACCAAGGTGTTTGACCCCAGTCGCCGCATTGACGACACCACCTGGGCGGCCCTGGAGGATGCCCTAGTGCAGAGCCCATCGAGCTATGGCCTGCAGCCCTGGAAATTTCTGGAGATAAACGACCCCGCCCTGCGCCAGCAGCTGCGCCCAGAGTCGTGGAACCAGAGCCAGATCACCGACTGCTCCCATCTGGTGGTGTTCCTGGTGCAACGCCAGATCGGCGCCGCCGAAGCCGATCGCCTAATCGAGACGATGGCAGCCGTTCGCGGCCTCGATTCCGCCGCCCTGGCCACCTACCGCCAGATGATCGACGTCGACCTGATCAATGGGCCCCGCAGCCAGCAGATCGAGCGCTGGGCCAGCAATCAGGTGTACATCGCCCTCGGCACCTTCATGACAGCTGCTGCCCTGCTGGAAGTGGACACCTGTGCCATCGAAGGTTTCGATCCCCTCGCCTATGACCGCATTCTCAACTTGGCAGACTCGCCCTACCGCAGCTGTGTGGTGTGTGCGGCTGGCTATCGCGACAGCAGCGATAAGTACGCCTCGCTGGCGAAGGTTCGCTATGCGCCTGCAGAACTGATCGAGAGGCGTTGATTTGAAGGGGGTGGACCGCCGTGCCGTTTTGCCCCAGTGTTCGACCTGGTAGAACCAGAAGAGGGTCAAGGACGGGGCGCCGTTTCCGGCTACGAGGCCGGTTTACGTTGCTTCCGCTGCAGACCCCCATGTCGAAAAGGGAGTCAGATCAGAAAACTGTAAAAGGCAGTCACCAACAAGGCAGTCCTATGGAAGTGTAGACCGATTACTGGTTTTGCGGGGGCAGGGGCCAGATGGATCGCACCCGCTCTAAAAGCTGTTCCGCCTGGCCAGCCCGTTCCTCAGCTGTGACCCCAGGCAGCAGCAGGGTGACGTGACCAAGCTTGCGTCCGGGGCTGGAGCCCTGCTTGCCATACCAGTGCACCGTGGCCTCCGGTATGGCAGCTAGATCGTCCCGCTGAGCCTGGTAGTCGGCTTCCGAACTTTCAAAGCCCAACAGATTCACCATCAGTGCCCCCGGCACCTGCAGGTCGACAGACCCCATAGCCAGGCCAGCGACGATCCGCACCTGCTGCTCGAACTGGCTTGTATGGGCTGCCTCGATCGTGAAATGGCCGGAATTGTGGGTGCGGGGGGCGATTTCATTGACCTGCAGACCGCACGGTCCATAAAAAAGCTCAATGGAGATCACGCCCACGTAATTGATCGCCGTGAGCAGGGAAGCGGCGATATTGCGGGCATAGGCCTGCACCGCATGGGGAACTGAGGCCGGCGCAATCACCCAGTCGCATACCTGCTGGTGCTGGTGGGTCTGCACCAAGGGGTAACACCGCACGTTGCCAGCCCGGTCGCGGCAGGCGAGCTGGGAGAGCTCCTGCTCAAAATTGACAAACTCCTCAAGAATCCAGTCGCCTAGGGGCACCCTTGCCAGCAGGGCCGTGAGATCTTCAGCGCAGCGCAACACGGCTGTCCCCTTGCCGTCGTAGCCGCCGGTGGAGGCCTTGGCCATCAATGGGTAGTTGAAGCCTTCAGGCAACAGGCCACTGGTGGGCAGATCGCACCAGCGCGGGCAAGGCAGGCCCAGACCCTGCAGCAACTGCCGCTGGCCCCGCTTACTGACTAGGGGAGCGAGGGCCTCCAGGCTTGGCAGAAAGACGACTCCATCAAAACTGAGCGGCGCCAGGGCCGGCAGATCTACCCATTCGTTTTCAAAGGTGATGGCGCCACTGCGGCGCGCCAGCTCCCGGGTGGCCGCCACATCGTCGAGTTCAGCAAGCACCACACTGCTGGCAAGGGCAGTGGCGGGATCCTGTGCCCCTGGTGTCAAAACATGCAGGGGCACATTGAGCTTGCGGGCAGCGGCGGCAAGCATCAAGGCCAATTGGCCGCCACCAACTACACCGATAGCAACTGGCTCAGTCACAGGGTTGGCACCAGCCACGGATCTTGGAACTCGCCGCGTGCAGGGTATGAATCAGGACGCCCCGTTGAACTCGTACCAGGCCACAAGCAGCTGATAGGCAGCATTGCGGCGGACCCAAAGCCTGGAGTCACCACCCTGATCTGGATGCCAATCCATCACGTTACGGCGCCAGGTAGCGCGCACGTCCTGCCAGCCGCTTCCGGGTAGTACTCCCAGCTCTTCGCAAGCCTCTCGGTAGCAACTTAGGAAGGCGTCGGAACCGGTAGCTGCTGTTGGGGTGGCTGCCCCAAAGGAGGGGGCGCCATGCTCCAAACGGTCCACCACTTCCTGGGCCTGCTTGCTGGCCTGTACCGCCGCCGCCAGCTGCTGGCGGGCCGTATCCATCTGAGCCGCCAGGGTGCCGGCCAGCTTCTCCACCTGGCGTTGGGCTTGCTGGGCAGTGGCCAGGGCCTCGGCCCGCCCCTGCCCAGTGCTGGCCACAGCAGCATCGAGGCTGGCCGTAGCCCGGCTGCAGCTCTGCTGGGCCTGCTGAATTTGCTGGTCCATCGTTGCCATCTGACTGGACACATCTGCAGCGACAGCCTGGGTATCGGCCTGGGCAGCCTGAGCTGAGCTGATCGCCCGGGATGCTTCGCTGCGCAATCGGGCCAGCTCGGCCTCCTGGTTGCCGCGGAGTCGATCTAGAGCCGCCTGGGCCTGGCTTGCCTCGCTGCGTAACTGGGCCAGCTGCTGCTCCTGACTGGCAATCAACCCATCGAGCTGACGCCGAGCCGCTGCCAGTTGATCATTGAAGCCACCGGCGAAAGCATCCAGCTGGCCCTCCACCAACTGGACGGACGCCAAAGCACCGCCGATGTCGGCTGTTTGGGTAACCAGATCGCGGCGCAGGTTGGCCTCTAATTGAACGCGAGCCTGCTGGGCTGCAGAGAGCTCAGCCTGCAACGCCCTAATTTTTGCGGCCGCCTGGGCTGCGGTTCGGTCCTGTTCGCCGTGGAGCGACTCCAACGCTGCTAGTGCCGCCGCCGCCTCGGCGCGGGCCTGGGCCAGCTGCTGGCTGGCTCCCTCGTCAACACTGGCTAGGGCGGCCTGGGCTGATTGGGTGGTGCGCTGCGACTGCTCTAGCGCCCGGCTCACCTGGGGACGCATCACCACTGGCTGCACGCTCGCCCTGCCCCGGGCGCCGACCCCAGCCTTGGGGGAGCGCAACAACACCACGCCAAAAGCGGAAAACACCAGTGGCGAAACCAGCACCCAGTAGGTGTCGTTGCTGATCTCCTGGTTGCCCTCGCGGGCGGCCTGCTGGCCGCGCATCAGGATCAGCAGAAACAGCACCACGCCCAGCCCAAGGCTGAACAGGCCCACCAACTGGCGTTCGCTGAGGCTGGAGCGGGGTCTGCCACCGGAGGAAGCCATAGCCGTCATTTCAGGCGGCTGAACCCTAGGCAGGCTTCCGGGACTGGTCTAGTAACAGGCTCTTCAAGTGAGGCCGCGATCACCGGCGAAGAGATAGCGCACCAAACTCAGCATCAGGACGATCAAAAACAATGCCAAGCCAATCGTGCAGGCGTAGCTGATCTCCAGCTCGGCAAAAGCCTGGTCGTAGACGTAGTAGACGAGGGTGCGGGTCGAATCGGCAGGGCCACCTTGAGTCATTAAATAGACCTCTTCGAACACCTTGGTAGCTGCAATTGCGGAAATGACCGCCACCAGGGTGATGTAGGGCCGCAGCAGCGGCAGGGTTATATCCAGGTGCTTTCGCAAGCCCTCACTGCCATCGAGGGCCGCTGCCTCGTAGAGATCGGGGGAGATGCCCTGCAGCCCGGCCAGAAAGATCACCATGTAGTAGCCGAGGCCCTTCCAGAGGGTCACGAGCATCACGGAGGGAAGGGCCAGCAGCGGCGATGTGAGGAAAGCGATGGGATCAAAGCTGCTGCCCAACAGGGCGGTGAGCCAGCCGTTAATCAGGCCGTTTTCGGCATAGATCCAGCGAAAGGCAATCGCCGCCACCACGATCGACACCAGCACCGGGGTGTAGAAGGCAGCACGAAACCAATGGATCGCCGGCAGCTGGCGGTTGACCAGCACAGCCAGGGCTAGGGCGCCGACCACGATCGGGGGCACCACTCCCAGCAGATACAAAAAGGTGGTGCCGGTGACCCGGAAAAACATCGGGTCGGCCAGCAGGCGCCGGATATTGGCCAGACCAACGAAGCGCAGCGGCTCGCTGACATCGAGGCCGGCCTGGCTGAAGCTCATAACCAATGCCATCGCTGCCGGAATCAGCACCGACAGCCCGATCAGCACCAGGGCAGGGGTCAAAAAGCCCCAGGCCGTGGCGGTGCGCTTGCGGAGATTTGCCTCGCTCATGCAAGGCAAAGTACCTGGGCTGAAGGATGATCGCCCTATGGATCTGCAAACGATCAGGGTGGAGCTGCAGGCTGCCCCCTACCCGGTGATTATCGGCTCGGCAGCCTTGCTGAGTCTGGGCGACCAGATTCGGGGCCTGGGCTTTAAGGCAGGCACCAAGGTGCTGCTGGTGACCAATGCCGTGGTGGAAGCCCACTACGGCGCCACTGCCCTGCAAAGCCTCAGCGCGGCTGGGCTTGACGCCAGCACCCTGGTGATCGAGGCGGGAGAAGATCAGAAAACCCCAGCCACCGTGGGCCTGATCCATGACGCAGCCTTTGCCCGCCGGCTGGAGCGGGGCTCGCTGATCGTTGCCCTTGGCGGTGGCGTGGTGGGCGACATGGCTGGATTTGCTGCCGCCACCTGGCTGCGGGGCATTGCCGTGGTGCAGGTGCCCACCACCCTGCTGGCCATGGTGGATGCGGCGATCGGCGGCAAGACCGGCGTCAATCACCCCGGCGGCAAAAACCTGATCGGCGCATTTCACCAGCCGCGCCTGGTGCTGATCGACCCCAGCAGCCTTGCCACCCTGCCGGAGCGGGAATTTCGCGCTGGCATGGCCGAGGTGATCAAATACGGCGTGATTGGCGACCCCGAGCTGCTGGCCGACCTAGAGGCATGCGGCGCCCAGCTGGCCAGCTTGACCACATTGCCAGCCGAGCTGCTGCAGCGAATCCTGGTGCGCTCCGCCGCCGCCAAGGCGAAAGTGGTGGCCGCCGACGAAAACGAAGGGGGCCTGCGGGCGATCCTCAACTACGGCCACACCCTGGGCCACGTGGTGGAGACCCTCTGCGGCTATGGCACCTACCTCCATGGCGAAGCCGTTGGTTTGGGCATGCTGGCGGCCGGCGAAATCTCCCTGGCCATGGGCCTGTGGAGCGCTAGCGACCAGGAGCGCCAGCGGGCCGTAATCACCGCCGCAGGTCTGCCGCTGGCCTGGCCAGCCCTCGATCCCGACGCCGTGCTGGCCTGCCTGCAGGGCGACAAGAAGGTGAGGGAGGGTCAGGTGCGCTTCGTGCTGCCCACCGGCATCGGCAGGGTTGAGATCCGCAGCGACGTCAGCGAGGCAACGATCCGCAGCGCGCTCGCCAGCTGCGCCTAGAGAGCGTTGCGGGGTGGGTGGCCGTCGCCGCGCAATAGCTGGCGCTCCCAGCGGTTTAGCTGCCGCAGCAGCAGGGCGCTGCCGCCAAGCAGCACCAGCAGGGTCAACCGCGCCGTCAGCCCGGGCAGCCAGGCCGCCAGCAGCAGCTCCACCCCCAGGGCCACCAGCACTAGCGGCCGCCAGCGGCGTATCTGCCGCAGGGCACCGGAGCAGGCACGGCAGTGGCGGGTGTGGCTGTCGTAGCGATCCAGCAGGGCTGAGCGACTCAGCCGGGGCGGCAGGGCGGAGCCTGGGCATGGCTGGCCGGCAAAATCTTTGACCCATTTATTCAACGCCCGCACGTAGATGTCGGCGCCGGTGGGCAGGAAGCTCGCCTGGCTTTGAACCCGTTCCTGCCAGTGCAGAAACACCTGGTCGTCTTCGAGCACGGTGTGGTTACCGATGTGCTGCAACCAGACCGGCCGAGCCCGCAGCAGCAGCCGGGGCAACACAGAGCGGAACTGAAACGGGAAACGGGCAAACAAGCGGCATTCCCCAGCCCGGATCGGCGTTGCGTACACAACCGTGAGGAAGCGGGCAAATCCCTTCGCCGTGAGGTCGTGCCACATCAGGCCCGGCGCCTGAAAGGTGGAGAACTGGCTGCCCAGGCTCCCTCGGCGCGGTCCCTCGGGCCAAGTGGCGGTGAACCCCTCCGGCCCGAAACTGGTCAGCTCGGCCAGCACCGGAGCGGCGTTCTGGCGCTTACCCACCGTGCGGTGGTGGGTGAAGGGCACATGGCTCACATCGAGCACGTTCTCCAGGAGGGTGAGGGCATCCATCGGCAGGTCGCGGAAGGTGTCCTGCACCAGCCAGCCGGGTTCCTCGAGCACGGGCACCAGCGGCAGGGGCACCGCCGCAGCCGCGGCCGGGTCGCCGGCAAACACAAACAGCAGCCCCTGGCCGCTGGCTGTGGCGTAGCGGCGGCAGGAGCTGCGGGGGTTGGCGCCGATTGCGGCTTCGGCCTGGGGGATCGCGGTGCAGCTGCCCTGGGCGTTGAAACTCCAACCGTGATACGGGCACTCCAGCTCACCCCTTTCGTTGAGGCGGCCTTCGCTCAAGGGCACGAGCCGGTGGGGGCAGACGTCGGCAAAGGCGCACCACTGCTGGCCTGCAGCGTCCCACCACAGCACCAGATCCATCTCCAGCAGGGTGAAGGCCGTGGGGCGGCGAGGGTCGAGATCCTGCAGATAGGCCACCGGATACCAGCGCTGCAACCAGTGCTCCTGCCTGATGCTGGTACCGCTGGCGGAATCAATATCAGGAGCGGGGATCACCATGGGCGGCGGCAGCAACTGGGAATAGCCGATGGCTCGATGATGGCGCGCTGACGCGCGGCTCCGCTCAACTAGAAGCAGAGGTGTAGAAGCGCTGGGCGTAGCGCCACAACAGGCGACTGGCCACCAGGCACAGCCCGGCAGCCAGCAGCGAACCCAAAGCCCAGATGGCTGAACCCCGCCCCAGCAGCGCCTCGGCGGGCACGGTGGTGAGAAAGGCCACCGGCAGCACAAAGGTGAACAGCAACCGCAGCGCCGGCGGATAGGCACTCACCGGGTATCGGCCCGCCACCAGGGTGTAGCGCAACACCTCGGTGGCATTCCACACCTTCACAAACCAGATGCTGAGGGCCGCCAACACAAACCAGAGGCTGTAGAGAATCACCAGGGCTGCAAACAGCAGCGCCAGCGAGAGCAGCACGGGCCCAGCCGCCGGCAGGCCGGATGGAGCCCCAGGACCCCTGTTCAGCAGGGCCCAAGCGATCAGGCCAAAGCCAGCCAATATTCCTGGCAGCCCCCAGGGCGACACGGTGCGGGCCGACAGCCAGAACTGGCTATCAATTGGCTTGAGCAGCACGTAGTCGAGGGTGCCGGTCTGCACGTGGTTAACGATGCGGCTGAGGTTGGGCTGCAGCACGCAGGTGGTGAACCCATCCAGCAGCGTGTAGAGGCCCAGCACCACCAAAGCGCCACTCCAGCTCCAGCCCCCCAGCTGGGGCCCACCACCAAACAGCAGCTGCAGCACAAAGACGCTGCCGGCCAGGTTGCCCAGCACCGACAGCAGCTCGATCCAGGCATTGAGCGGGTACTCGAGTTCGGCCGCCAGGGAGGTGCCCCAGAAGCAGCGCAGGCTGCGCCAGTAGCGCGCAAACTCCCTCACGCGCCCATCGCCGAGTAGCGGCGCAGGCCGGCCCTCCACAGCCAGTGGCCGATCGGCAGCAGCAGCAGGCACCAGGCGGCGATCGCCCCAAAACCCAACGCCACATTCACCGGTTCGCCGGCCAGCAGCCGGGCGGGGAAGTCGACCATCCAGGGGAAGGGCGTGGCCAGGGCCAGCCGCCGCACCGCTGGAGGGAAGGTATCTAGGGGTGCCACCAGGCCCGATAAAAACAGATAGGGGATCATCAACAGCCGATCGAGAGCCGCCGCCCGCTCACTCCAAAAACAGAGGGTGGTAACAAGCACCTGCAGCAAAAAGCGCAGCAGAAAGGCCGCCACAATCGCCAGAATTCCCAGCAGCAAATTGCCCGCAGACGGCAGCCACAGCAAGCCGGGCGCCGCCAGCCCCACCACCAGCAGCATCACGGCCACAAAGGGAATTCGCGACGCCTGTTCACTGAAATGGGCCGCCAGGTATCGCCAGAGTGGCGAAAGCGGCTGTAGCAGGAAGGGCGATAGGCGGCCCTGCAGGGCGTCGTCTTCGAACACCTGAATCAGCCAAACCACCGTGAACTGCCGCACCACAAAGGCCGCCAGGAAGTAGTGGCTGAGCTGCTGGGGGGAGAGGCCAGCCGCCGCCGCCGCGCCCGAGCCGCTCCAGACGCCGAGCATGATCAAAGGCAACACCCCTGAAAGCGCCCAGAGGGCAATCTCAGCCCGGTATTCGAGCATCAGCGCGTACTGACTACCCAGCAGCGCCCGCGCCACCCGCCACGCCCAGCTCACTGGGAGGCCTCGGAGTTTGAATCGCGCTGGCGGAACAAGCCGCCGATCAGCTCCTCCACCGGCGGATCACTCACCTCCAGATCCACCACCGCAAAGCGCTCCAGCAGCGCCGCCACCCGCTCAGCGAGCTGGGCCCGCGGCACCAGCAGCCGCACCAGATGGCCCTGATGGGCTTCGAGCTGGCCAAAACCGGCAAAGGCCTCCGGTGGATGGAGGTCGGCAAGCTCCAGCCGCACCTGGCGGCAGGGGGCCAACCGCTGGGTGAGATCGGCGAGGGAGCCATCGTGGAAGAGCTGGCCCTTGTGGATCAGCAGCACCCGCGGGCAGAGGGCCGTGATGTCGCCCATGTAGTGGCTGGTGAGCAGCACGGTGGCGCCGGTCCGACGGTTGTAGTCGGCGAGGAAATCCCGCACCCGCGCCTGGGCATTCACATCCAGACCCAGGGTGGGCTCATCGAGAAACAACACCGCCGGCTCGTGCAGCAGAGCCGCCAGCAGCTCGGCCTTCATCCGCTGACCCAGGGAAAGCTTGCGCATCGGTCGCCGCAGCTCCTGGCCCAGCTCCAGCATCTCGGCGAGTTGGCCTATGCGCCGCTGTGCCTCCGCCTCCGCAATGCCGTAGACCGCGGCATTGACCCGCAGCGAATCGAGGGCGGGCAGGTCCCAGATCAGCTGCTGGCGGTTGCCCATCACAAGGGTGATCTGGCGCAAGAAGCGGGCCTGACGCCGATAGGGCTGGTGGCCTGCCACCTCCAGCTCGCCGCCGCTGGGATGGATCAGGCCGGTGAGCATCTTCAAGGTGGTGGTCTTACCGGCGCCGTTAGGGCCCAGGAAGCCAACGATCTCCCCCGGCTCGATCGTGAAGCTGATGCCATCCACCGCCAGCACATCGCGATGGCGCCGCCGCAGCAGATGCTGGATTGTGCCGGCCAGGCCAGGCTGCTTCTCGCTGATTCGGTAGGTCTTGCTCAACCCACTAGCGCGAATGATTGGCCCTGCCACAACGTTTTGCCATCCAGCTCACCGTAGGCAGCCAGCTGGGCTGATTAGGGATTAGGCACCGCACACCCGCAGCCTCCAAGACGATGACCAGCGCTGACTATCAGTGTGCTGGCCCTGGCTGAAGCGCAGCCTGCTGCCAGCTAATCCGCCAAACGAGCAACATGGAGCTGTGGTGGTGGAGATGCAGCGATGAGCCTGGTGGCAGTGACGGGAGCATCCGGAAAAACCGGTTGGCGGGTGGTGGATGAAGCCTTGAAGCGGGGCCTGGCGGTGCGGGCGATCGTGCGGCCCGGCTCCGTGCTGCCAGCGGCCCTGGCCGAAGCAGAGCAGCAAGGGCGGCTCGATGTGCGGCGACTGGATCTCAGTGCCACCGAGGCCTTGCATGCCGCCCTGAGCGGCTGTGACTCCCTGGTGATCGCCACTGGCGCCAGGCCATCAGTGGATCTGGCCGGCCCCCTCAAGGTGGATGCCTTCGGAGTGCGCGACCAGATCCGCGCCTGCCAGGCGGTGGGCCTGAAGCGGGTGGTGCTGGTGAGTTCGCTCTGCGCCGGTCGCTGGCAGCACCCCCTCAACCTGTTTGGCTTGATCCTGGTGTGGAAACGCCTGGGCGAGCGCTGGCTTGAAGAAAGCGGACTCGACTGGACCGTGGTGCGCCCTGGCGGCCTCAGCGAGGACGACAGCCGCAGCGAAAGGGAGGGGGTGGTTTACTCCGGCCCCAACCAGCAGGAGAGCAGCAGCCTGCCCCGCCGCCTGGTGGCCCGGGTGTGCCTAGAGGCCCTGGAAACCCCCGCCGCCAGCGGTCGGATCATCGAAATCACCAGCAGTCCCACCCAGCAGCCCCAAGCCCTCAACCAGTGGCTGGAGTCAGCGATCCCGGCTCCCGGCTGAAGCTGGGCAGCTCCGGGGTCCCACCCCGGCCGTAGGCCAGCCAGCGGAAATCCCCCAGGGCCACGGGATCCACCAGCCGCAGCAGGACCTCGCGTCGGGCCAACACGGTGGCCAGGGCAGCCGGGGCTTCCTGCTGCAGGCCGTGCAGGCGCTCCGCTAGGCCGAGGGCCAACAGGGCCTGACCCTGGCGGCACTGGCCTAGGGGCTGCCAGCCACTGGCGGCGGCTGCGGCATCGACGCTCTCGATACATAGGTGGGCGGTGAGATCCCAGGCGCCTGGCTCCAGCAGCGGATCGCCGCTGGCCTGCTGGCCCCGGTAGGCCATCAAGGTGCCGCCAGAGCGCTGGGGGGCGTAGTAGCGCCAGGCCTCTAAGGCGTAGTCGATCACCAGCAGCTGGCCCTCGGCCACGGCTGCAGCGCACTCGCCAAGCCAGGGGGCCAGGCCAGGGTGCAGCTCGCTGCACCAGCCGGGCGGGCGCTGGGGCGAGGGGGGCAGGAGTCCGAGGGGCTCGAGTTGGGCGGCCGCTGCCGGCTCCAAGGGCGCGCCGGGCTCCAGCCGCAGCGAGGGCTCCGCCTCAGGGCCCTCGTGCAGCGCCACCATTTGCTGGCGCCAGAGCGCCCCGTCCCACTCGATCCGCTCCACCGCCAGGGCATCGAGCACCTCATGGGCGAGCACCACACCGCGCAGCGGTGAGGCCGCCAGGTCCGCGAAGCTGGCCCAGCGACAGGGCAAGGGGCAGTCCTGCAGCAGGGCTCGCTGACGGGCCGCCATGCCCTCGTTGGGCTCCACCAATACAAGCCCCAGGCGCTGGGCCAGCTGGGGCCAACCCACCACCAGTTCCTCGGCCAGCTGCAGGGCCAAGCTGCCCTCGCCTGGCCCGGCCTCAACCAGGGCCAGGGGGCCGGGAGCGGCCGCCAGGGCAATGAGCCACTCGGCCAGCTGGGGTGCCAGCAGGGCGGCGAAATCTGGCCCCAGGGAGGGGGCGGTGGCGAAATCCCCCGCCGGGCCGATGCGCAGCCGGCCAGCCCCATAGGCGCCGTGCAACGGATCGTGCAACACCCATTCCACGTAGGTGCGGAAGGGCACCGCCCCGCCGGCGGCCTCGAAGCGCTGCAGCAGCCAGGGGGGCAAGCTCACGTTCAGACGCCTGCTCAGGGAGAATGCATCTTCGCTGAGGCTGGTGAATGGGTCGCGCTTGGAACGCCGTGCTGCCTGCGCTGGTGTCGCTGTTGCTGGTGTTGGCCTGCTGGCTGGGTGTGGGCATCGCTCCGGCCCAGGCCTACGACAACCCCGACCTCCTACCCGACCACCCCACCCCGGTGATCGACCTGGCCAAGGCCCTAACCGATGGTCAGCGCATCAGCCTGGAAGAAAATCTCACCCGCTTCGAGGCCGATACCGGCTGGAAACTGCGGGTGCTCACCCAGTACGACCGCACCCCAGGCCAGGCGGTGAAGGACTTCTGGAACCTGGACGAACGCAGCCTGCTGCTGGTGGCCGATGAGCGCGGCGGCAACCTGCTCAACTTCAACGTGGGCGATGCCCTGTTTGCCTTGATGCCCCGCACCTACTGGGTGGAGCTACAGACCCGCTTCGGCAACCAGTACTACGTGCGCGACAACGGCCAGGACGCCGCCATTGTCGATGCCCTTGCAGCGGTGGAAATTTGTTTGGAGCGGGGTGGTTGCCAGGTGGTGCCGGGCCTGCCGCGCGAGCAGTGGCTGCTCACCCTCTCAACTTCCGTGCTCGGCGGCCTGGTGGCGGGCTTCGCTTCCTATCCGCGCAAAGAGGGTCGCAAGGTGGAGTGGGCCTGGGTGCTGCTGCTCTCACCTTTGTGGCTGATCCTATTTGGCGCCCTAGGGCTGGGCCCAATCCTGACCCGCACCAACGACCTGCTGCCGGTTGCCCGCAACACCCTGGCCTTCCTCGGCGCAGCTCTCGGCGCTTACCTAGTCGCCGGAGCCACCGTGGGTAAGGCCAGGCTCAAAGATGCCGACCAAGGGTAAGAAATTCAGCCGGGATTTTGGCTGCGGCTGCGCGGTCCCAGCTTTTCAAGCGCCTCGAGCTGACAGCGCAGGGAGCCAGCCGGCGCACAGGCGGGCTTGGTTTCAATTTTGGCTGTGACCAGGGACTGCTGATCGCGCAGACGGCTGAGGTTGTCGTCGTAAAAGCGCTTGAGGTCGTGGAAGCGCTTCACCGGCTGGCCGTAGAAGCTGCGGCCGGCGAGGGTGGGGAAGCTGGCCCACTCGGGGGCCAATTTGGCCGCCAGCAGCGGCGAGAACACGCCTTGATCAGCCAGGGCTAGGGCACCACGACGCTGGATTAGGTAGATGGCGCCCTGGTCTTGGACCTGGGGGCCAAAGGCCGCGATTCCCAAGGAGCGCGAAACCATGTTCCAGGTGAAGGGCATGAACTGGTAAGCACCCGCCGCGGCACTGGCATAGCGGGCAGTGCGAACCACCCGGTCGGGATGGCGCTCCAGGGAGGGCATCAGGCCGCCACCAAACATGATCCGGTAGCCGATGTCGTCGCCATCGGCCCAGGTGCCTTCGGCGTAGCGAATGGTGTTGAGCAGGGCGCGGCGCTCAGCCGTGATCGCAAAGATCCGTACCGGCGGTGGGGGCAGGGCCATAGCCGTGGGGAAGCTGGGCTGAGAGGCCCCAGAAGCTTGGAGCAACTCGGATGATTGGAGCAACTCAGAGGCCTGGGCTACCGGAGCAGCCAGGGAGAGGGTGCCGAGGCCTACGGCCAAGGCCAGGGCGGATCGAAAACAGATGCTGGGCAAGGTCATACCGGAGCGGATCAAACGGCAGACCGCCTGCAGGCGGCCAAATCTGAAATGCGAAGAAAAGATTTGTTCGTGCCAATTTGCCTATCAATCCACCCAGACACGATGGAGTTAGTGCCAATCACACAAGTGTCTACCGGTGTCAACAACTACAGCAAACAGTTCAGATCACTGTGACCCAGGTAATTTGCGCCTGATTTTTGACTAAAACGAACGGCCCGCTACAAAAGCTGCCAGCGCCTCGGCCGCCTGGGCCGCGCCATCGCTAGCCAATGGCTCACTAGTGGGGGGCTGCAAGGGCTGGTCGAGCTGCCAAGCCCCCTGGCAGGCCTGCTCCTGGCTGAGCAGCCGATGCCAGCCGTGGCGCACCAAAGCCGCCTCAAGCACGGGCGCTTCGGCAAAACCTTCGCGATGCACCAAATGCACCCCCACTCCGGCGCTCAAGGCCTCGCAAAAGGAGCTGTATCCGGGCTTGGTGATCAGGCGGGCGCAGTGCCCCAAAACCTCCAGCGGCCGCACCCCGGCAGGCAGCAGGCGGCAGTTGGCTGCTGTAGCCAAACGGGGATCGGGACTAACAAACACGTGATCGGGCCAGAGCTGCAGCAACTGCGGATCCAAGTCGTAGCCCAGCCCCCCAAAACTCACCAGCACACAGCGTTCACGCTCGTCCGGCAACTGCAGCTGCCTGGCCAGGCTGCCCGGCTCAAGCCGGGGGCTGCCGGCGGTGAGCCCAATCGCCAGCTCGGGAATTCCCCAGTCGATCGGCATCGCCAGGGGGCAGCGCAGCAGCAGGTCGCCCTGGCGGTAGGCCGCCAGGCAGCGAGCGGCCCAGGGGCTGAAAGCGCCACCCATCGCCCCGTAGATGGCCTCCCAGCCAAAGCTGGCCAGCCAGATCAGAGGCGCCCCCAGGCCTCGAGCCAAGGCCGCCGCCGCTGGAGGCACGTCTGCAAGCACAAGCAGCGGCATCGCTTGGGCGGCCAGCCAGGCCTGCTCAGCCGCCAGCTGGGCGGGCAGCTCAGCTTCCAAGGCCGATAAGGCAGCCAGGGTTGCCCCAGCGTCGGCCCCTAGGGCATCGGCCTGCACCACGCCTACATCCCAACGACAGGGTCGGTGTTCAAAGGGCACGGGCCCCAGGGCGGAGCGCAGAAAGGCCTCAGGTAGGGCCGTGGATAACACCAAACGCCAGTGGGGCCGCAGCCCGTGCAGGGCGGTTAAAACTGAGGCGGTGCGGGAGCCATGGCCAAAACCATGGGCACTGACGCAGGCATAAATCAGCACGGCGTCAGTTCGGGAGCTGGGTTGGCTGCCGGGTTGGGGGCCGTCCAGAGACGCTCTTCGTACAGCAGCTCACCACCCAGGCCAAACCAGCGGTGGCTGGCGCTCACAACCTCCTGGCCCACCAGCTCCACCCAGCTGAAATGGCGCAGGGCCTGGCCGGCGCCATCGGTGCCGTGGCGGGGAACGCAGGCGGTGTTGAGGTAAGAGGTGCCGGCCCGGTCGCGGCAGAAGCTTTGGCGATCCCCCTGGCCGCGCCTAAGGGCGTGGTGCATGTGCCCAAACACCACCAAGGGCACCGGGCGGTTGAGGCGGATCTGGCGGATGGCCAGGGCTAGGTCGAGATCACCCCAGTCGCAGGCGGGTGGCTTCCAGTCGCGGCCGCAGGGAGAGGCGGCATCGCTGCCGAGTCCGGAGGGGCCGCTATGGCTCAACAACACCAGGGGCCAGTCGGGGGGTGCGGTGGCGGCGGCGGCCGTGATCCGATCAGCCGACTCCTGCAAGCTCACCGGGCCGAAGGCAGCCTGCACCGCCCGAGAAAGCTTGAAACCGCCGCCAGCGGTAGCCGGCCGCCCCCCAACCACCGCCAGATCCGGCGGGCTCAGGGCTCGCATTTTCCAGCCGCAGTGAACCTCCCCCAGCAGATCGATCTGGTGCTGCAGCGTGCGCCCAGAGGCGTCCTTGCCGGTGTCGTGGTTGCCAAGGATGCAGGCCACCGGCATGGGCAGTTGGCGCAGCAGGGCCGGAATCCGCTGCTGACCATCGCTGAGGTCGCCCACCACGAGCAGCGCATCGGGGGCCAGGCAGTCAAGCAGCGCATGGTCGCTGTGGTCCCATTCACCGTGCAGGTCTCCGGCGATGGCAATGCGGAGCGTTTTCCCCCCGCCGGATACCGCCATCACTGCTGCCTAGGCTCATGCCATCCTGCATCAGCTGAGGCCCCCGGTTGGTTTTCACCGCCACCCAGAACTACGCACCGCACGATCTGCCCGCCGCGATCAGCGCCCTGAAGCAGGAGCGCAAGGCCGTGATCCTGGCGCACTACTACCAAGACGAAGCCGTTCAGGACATCGCCGACTTCATCGGCGACTCGCTGGAGCTCTCTCGCAAGGCCGCCGCCACCGACGCCGAGGTGATCGTTTTTTGTGGCGTCCACTTCATGGCGGAGACCGCCAAGATCCTCAGCCCGGACAAAACCGTGCTGCTGCCAGATCTGGAGGCCGGCTGCTCGTTGGCGGATGCCTGCCCGGCCGAGGAGTTTGCCGCCTTCCGCGCCGAGCACCCCGACCACATCGCCGTGAGCTACATCAACTGCTCAGCGGCGGTGAAAGCCCTCAGCGACCTGATCTGCACCAGCAGTAACGCGGTGGATCTGGTGAAGCAGCTGCCAGCCGACCGGCCGATCCTGTTTGCCCCCGACCAAAACCTGGGCCGCTGGGTGCAGCGCCAAAGCGGCCGCGAGCTCACCCTCTGGCCAGGCAGCTGCATCGTGCATGAAACCTTCAGCGAGCAAGCCCTGCTGCAGTTGAAACTCGAGCACCCGGAGGCTGAGGTACTGGCCCATCCCGAGTGCCAGCAACACCTGCTGGACTTGGCCGACTTCATCGGCTCCACCAGCGCCCTGCTGCGCCGCGCCGAGGCCAGCCCGGCCACCAGCTTCATCGTGCTCACCGAGCCGGGGATCCTGCACCAGATGCTGCTGAAGCTGCCCCATAAGACATTTTTCGAGGTGCCCGGCGCCGACGGCTGCAGCTGCAACGCCTGCCCTTACATGCGTCTCAACACCCTGGAAAAAGTGTGGCAGAGCCTCGATCGAATGGAGCCTGAAATCGTGATGGATGAGGCGCTGCGGCTAAGGGCCCTGGCTCCGATCGAAAAGATGCTGGCCATGAGCCGCTGAGCCCGCCGCCAGGGCAGACATCTAAACAGAGAAGTCGCCTTAGGGAAGGCTCCCTAAGGTGCCCGGACCGGGCTATTGGCCACCCATGCGCAGCGCCACCTTCGTCAATGGCGACTCCATGCCCCTGCTAGGGCTTGGCACCTGGAAATCGGCTCCGGGTGAAGTGGGGGCCGCGGTGCGGGAGGCCATCCGGCTGGGCTACCGCCACATCGACTGCGCCAGCGTTTACGGCAACGAGCCAGAGGTGGGCGAGGCGCTCCGCGGCGCCATCGAAGCCGGCGAGGTGAAGCGGGAGGAGCTGTGGATCACCTCCAAGCTCTGGTGCAAAGACCATGGACGCGACAACGTCGCAGCGGCGCTGCGCCGCAGCCTCACCGATCTCGGCCTGGCGTGGCTGGATCTTTACCTGATCCACTGGCCGGTGCCGATCAAGCCGGGCGTGGCCTTTCCCGGCAGCGGCGATGATCTGCTGCCACCGGCGCAGGTGCCGCTCGAATCCACCTGGGAGGGAATGGAAGGGGCCCTGGAGGAGGGCCTCACGCACCATATCGGCGTCAGCAATTTCTCCAGCCGCAAGCTGCACGATCTACTGGCCCACTGCCGGATCCGGCCGGAGGTGAATCAGGTGGAACGGCACCCCCTGCTGCAACAGCCGGCCCTGGTGGCCGACTGCACGGCCGCGGGCGTTCACATCACCGCCTACTCGCCGCTCGGCTCCCAGGACCGGCCCGCCGCCCTCAAGAACGCCGATGAACCGGTGCTACTGGAGAACCCGGTGATCGGCGCGATCGCAGCGGAGCATGGCTGCAGCCCCGCCCAGGTGCTGATCGCTTGGCAGCTGCAGAGCGGCATCTCCACCATTCCCAAGTCGGTGACTCCAGCGCGGCTGCTGGAAAACCTGGCGGCAGCGGAGATCACCCTCACGCCGGCCGATCTCGAGCGGATCGCCCAGCTGGATCAGCACCTCCGCTTGGTGGATGGATCGTTCTGGCTGCTGGAGGGCAGCCCGTGGTCGCTGCAAACCCTCTGGGACGAAGGCTGATCAGTGCTCCCCAGGAGCTATTCGCAATCGATGATGCAGAGATGGCCGGCACCGGCTCCTGGCACCGCATCGAGATTGATGCGTTGATCGAAGCTCACAAAACGGCCGCCATGGTGCACGGCCAGGGCCAGGAGATAGGCATCGGTGATCTGGCGTGGCCCCAGCAGGCGCTCCCAGCGGATCAGTCCTGCCTCCAGCAGGCTGATCGGCTCTGGCCAGAACCGGTGACTGGGATCGCGGCAGGCGTGTGCCAAGCGCTCAGCTACCTGGGCGGTGGGCTGAGCGTTGGGATAGGCCGGCTGGGCCATGATCCGCACCACTCCGTTCTCCGTGATCGGACAGGTGGCCCAGCCGTGGTGAAACTCGCGCTCGAGCCAGCGCGTGGCCGCACGATGCAGCAAATGGCCCTGATCCAGCAAGGCGATCACCACGTTGATGTCGAGCAGGGCGGGAGCCATCAGAGGCCCGCCTCATCCCGCAGGCGATCGATCGTGTCGTTGGTGACCACCTGACCGCGGGCAGGGAACGGCCGGAAACCCGCAATTCCAAGTGCTTCAGCCGCTGGGGGCTGGGCTGAATCCCCGGTGCCAGTGAGGGCGGCACGCAGCAGCAGCGACACCATCTGACCGGCCGAGGTGCCTTGACGGCGAGCGAGCTCCTTGGCTGCCGCCAGCACGTCGTCTTCGATATCCAACGTGGTGCGCATCAGACCACAACGGACCAGAGTTCAATCTTACATCAAAGAATCAGCGCATCACAGCATCAGCGGCAATGGGCCTGCTGAGGTGCCGTGATCAGGTGCAGGATGGGCCGATGCCCCTCCCCACCGGCAGCCTGCTGGAGCACACCCCCCAGGGGCTCTACTGCCGGGCGGCGGCGGCCTGGATCGATCCCGTGGGGCCGGTGCCTCGGGCCCTGATCACCCACGCCCACGCCGACCACGCCCGGCCCGGCTGCGGCGAATATTGGGCAGTGGGTGCTAGCGAAGCAATCCTGCGGCAGCGCCTGGGGGCCACGATCAACCTGATCCCGGTCGACTACGGCGCCCCCCATCGCATTGGTGAGGCGCGGGTGTCGTTTCACAGTGCCGGGCATGTGCTGGGCAGCGCCCAGATCCGGCTGGAGGCGGGCGGTGAGAGCTGGCTGATGAGCGGCGACTACAAACGCTGCGCCGACCCCAGCTGCGCCCCGTTCGAGCCGGTGCAGGCAGACGTATTTATTACTGAGGCCACCTTCGGCCTGCCGATCTATCGCTGGCAGAGCGGCGCCGAGGTGGCCGGCGAGATCCTGAGCTGGTGGCAGGCGGCGCCGGAGCGGACCTCGATCCTGTTTGCCTATGCCTTCGGTAAGGCCCAGCGGCTGCTGGCGGAGCTAGCCGCCATCGGTGTCAAAGACGAGATCCTGTTGCACGGCGCCGTGGAAGCGCTGATGCCGGCCTACCGGGAGGCGGGGGTGCGGCTGCCGCCCACCCTGCCGGTGAGCGCAATTGCCAAGGGGGAATCGCTGGCGGGCCGCCTCGTGATCGCGCCGCCCTCAGCCCACCGCTCGCTGTGGATGAAGCGCTTCAAGCTGCCGCAAACGGCCTTTGTGAGCGGCTGGATGGCCGTGCGCGGCGCTCGTCGCCGCCGCGGTTATGAGCGCGGCTTCGTGCTCTCAGACCACGCCGACTGGCCCGGCCTGATCCAGAGCGTCAAGCAGAGCGGCGCCCGGCAGGTGTACGTGACCCACGGCAACAGCGACGGCCTGGCCCGCTATCTGAGCGAGGTGGAAGGGATCAGCGCCGAACCGCTAGGGGCCTGAGCGGGCATGCGTCGCTTCGCCGATCTCTACAGCGCCCTTGATGCCAGCAGCGGCACCCAGGCCCGGGTGGATGCCCTCGTCGCCTACTTCAGTGGTGTTGATGCAGCCGATGGCGCCTGGGCCCTGCACGTGCTGCTGGGCAAGCAGGGCAAGCGCCTAATCACCGGACGGCGGCTGCGCCAGATCTGCCTGGAGGAATCCCCCCTGCCGGAGTGGTTATTCGACGACTGCTACGCCCATGTGGGCGATTCGGCCGAAACCATCACCCTGCTCTGGGCCCAGATGGAGGCTGGGGCGAGCGAACCCCTGCACCACTCCCTGCACCATTGGATGGAGCAGCTACTGCCGGCCGCCGCCGCCCTGGAGGGCAGCGAGCAGGCAGAAGCGGTGCGGCAGCTTTGGCGGGGCCTCTGCAGATCCGAACTGCTGGTAGCCAACAAATTGCTCACCGGTGGCCTGCGGGTGGGCGTGGCCCAGGGGCTGGTGGTGCGCGCCCTGGCACGCCTCAGCGGGCTGGAGGAAGCGCAGCTGCAGCACCGGCTGATGGGCGGCTTCAAGCCCAGTGCTGCCGCCCTCACCGCCCTGCTGGCCCCAGCCGAAGTAGCCGAAGCGGTGCCAAGCCGCCCCTACCCCTTTTACCTGGCATCACCCTTAGAGCAGCAGCCAGCCGGACTCGCCAGCGACTGGCAAGCGGAGTGGAAGTTCGACGGCATCCGCGGCCAGCTGATCCGCCGCGCCAACGAGGTTTTTTTATGGAGCCGCGGCGAAGAATTAATAAGTGCCGCCTTCCCCGAATTGCTCGCAGCGGCAGGCTGCCTGGCCAACGGCACCGTGCTCGATGGCGAGATCCTGGTTTGGCCAGCCGGCTCCGACCAGCCTGCCCCCTTCGCCCAGCTGCAGCGCCGCCTGGGCCGCAAGGCGCCAGGCCGCAAGCTGCTGGCCGAGTGTCCGGCAGCCTTCGTGGCCTACGACCTGCTGGAACTGGGGGGCGACGACCTGCGCCAGCGACCCCTGAGCCAGCGCCGCTCAGCCCTGGAGGACCTTCTCCAAGAGCTGCCTGAAACGACACCCACCCCCACAGCCAGGCTCCTGCGCCTATCGCCCCGCCTACCCCTAACGGCCTGGGAGCAGCTGGAGCCGCTGCGCCAGCAGGCCGCCAGCGCCGCCGCCGAAGGGCTAATGCTCAAGGGCCTCGCTTCGCCCTACCTGGCCGGCCGCAAGCGGGGCCACTGGTGGAAACACAAGCGCGACCCCTACACCCTCGATGCGGTGCTGCTCTACGCCCAGGCCGGCAGTGGCCGCCGCGCCAACCTGCTCACCGATTACACCTTTGGGCTCTGGGATCGCCAACCCGGGCCCGAGGGCGAGTTGGTGAGCTTCGCCAAGGCCTACTCCGGCCTCAACGATGGCGAGATCACGGAGCTGGATCGCTGGATCCGCAGCCACACCACTGAACGATTCGGGCCGGTGCGGGCCGTGCAGCCGCTGCAGGTTTTTGAGCTGGCCTTTGAGGGGCTGCAGCGCTCCAGCCGCCACAAAAGCGGCATCGCCGTGCGCTTCCCCCGCATCGCCCGCTGGCGCCAAGACAAGCCCGCCGCCGAGGCGGACACCTTGGCCACGGCTCTAGCCCTGCTGGCAGCCCAGCCATGAGCCGGAAGCCGCAGAGCCAAACAAAATCCTGCGATCTCCTGGCCCCGATCGAAGCCTGGTTTGAGCTTCAGGGCTGGACGCCCCTGCCCTTTCAGCGCCAGTGCTGGCAGGCCTATCTGGCCGGCGAGAGCGGCCTGATCCAGGTGCCCACCGGCTCGGGCAAAACCTATGCCGCCGTGATGGGTCCGATCGCCGAGCTGCTGGCCGAGCCCAGCCCCGGACTGCGCCTTCTCTATCTCACCCCCCTGCGGGCCCTGAGCCGCGATCTGGCCCTGGCAATCCAGCAGCCGATCGAAGCGATGGGCTGGCCGCTGCGGGTGGGTATTCGCAATGGCGACACCTCCGGCTACGAGCGCGGCAAGCAACTGCGCAGCCCGCCCGAGATCCTGATCACCACCCCAGAGTCGCTCAGCCTGCTGCTGGCCAACCCCAAGGCCCCTGCCCTATTTGCCGGCCTGCGGGCGGTGGTGCTGGATGAGTGGCACGAGTTGATGGGCAGCAAGCGGGGCAGCCAAACCGAGCTGTGTCTGAGCTGGCTGCGCAGCCAGCAACCGAGCCTGCGCACCTGGGCGATCAGCGCCACGATCGGCAATCTCGAGGAGGCGGCCCGCAGCGCCCTTGGCGCCGCCAGCGAACCCCGCCTGATCACCGCACCGATTGCCCGGGCCACGGAGATCCGCAGCCTGCTGCCCGAGTCGATCGACGGCTTTCCCTGGGCCGGCCACCTCGGTCTGCGCCGCTACGAGGATCTGGTGGCAGCCCTTGAGCCGGGCGTCTCCACCCTGCTGTTCACCAACACCCGCAACCAGGCTGAACGCTGGCACCAGTGTCTCCGCTACGCCTGCCCTGAGATGGAACACGCGTTAGCGCTCCACCACAGCGCCATCGACCGGGCCGAGCGCGAAGCGATCGAAGCCGGGGTGAAAGCAGGCGCCCTGCGCTGGGTGGTGTGCACCAGCTCCCTCGATCTGGGCGTGGATTTCCAGCCGGTGGAGCGCGTGGTGCAGATCGGCTCTGCCAAAAATGTGGCCCGGCTGCTGCAGCGGGCTGGCCGCAGCGCCCACCTCCCCGGCGGCACCTCCCAGGTGCTGTTCATGCCCACCCATGCCTTGGAGTTGCTGGAGCTAAGCGCCCTGCGGCGGGGCCTGGCGGCTGGCCTGGTGGAGGAAAGGCGCCAGCCAAACGCGCCAATCGACGTGCTGCTCCAGCACCTCACCAGCCTGGCCTGCGGCCCCGGCTTCCAAGCCGAAAGCGAGCTGGCGGTTGTTCGCAGCGCCTGGAGCTACCGCCAGCTCAACGACAGCGACTGGCAGTGGTGCCTGCGCTTCCTTGAGCACGGTGGCGACTGCCTTGGTGCCTATCCGCGCTACCGCAAGCTCGAGCGCGAAGGCGATCTCTATCTGGTGAAAGAAAAGGCGATCGCCCGGATGCACCGCCTGCACATCGGCACCATCACCGCCGACCGGGCAGTGACCGTGCGCTTTGTGCGCGGTGCCGTGCTCGGCCATGTGGAAGAGGCCTTCATCGGCCGGCTCAAAGCAGGCGATGTGTTTTTCTTCGCGGGCCGGCAGCTGGAGTTTGTGCGACTGCGGGAGATGACGGCCCAGGTGAAGGCCAGCTCCAAAAAAAGCAGCACCGTGCCCGCCTGGTCTGGCGGCCAGATGGCCCTCTCCGACCTGCTCAGCCAGCACCTGCGAGCCGAGGTGGATCGCTGCGCCCGCGCCCTAGCCGGGGAAGCCAAGCTCGACAGCCCCGAACTTGTGGCCCTCGAGCCCCTGCTGCAGCGCCAGGTGCAGCTCTCCCGGCTACCAAGGCAACACGAATTACTGGTGGAGGTGTGCAACAGCCGCGAAGGCAGCCACCTCTATGCCTATCCATTTGAAGGGCGCTTTGTGCATGAGGGCCTGGGTTTTCTCTGGGCCTGGCGCCTGGCCCGCCACCGAGCCAGCACAATTACGGTGTCGGTAAACGACTACGGCTTTGAACTGCTGGCGCCAAAAAACTATCCATTTGAAGAGTTGTTTGAACTGCACGCCGAAGAACTGCTCGATGACAACGATCTCAAGGTCGATCTAGAGCAGGCAATCAACCTCTCAGAGCTATGCCGGAGGCGCTTCCGCGCCATTGCCCAAATCAGCGGCTTGGTGCTGAACGGTTACCCTGGCCAGTCCAAATCCGGCGGTCAACTGCAGATCAGTGCAGCCCTGCTCTACGACGTATTCAGCCGCCACGAACCTGCCAACCGCCTATTGACCCAGGCCAGATCGGAAGTGCTCACCGAACAGCTGGACCTGCCCAGAATCACCCTGGCCTTGCAGCGGCTGCAGCGATGCAGTTTGCAGCTGGAGCGCACCGCCCGGCCCGGACCGCTGGCCTTCCCCTTACTGGCAGAGCGCCTAAACAACCGCATGAGTAATGAGTCGCTGCTGCAGCGTTTGGAACGCTTGCGTCAGGAAGCTGAGAGCGCTGAAGAAGGTGGGCTTAACTTATGAAAACCCACAAGGTGGCAGCCATGCGGGTAGGGCTACTGAACCTGATACAGCGGCTCAGCAGGCGTCTGGGCACCCTGGAGGGGTATGTCCTCATGCCCTGGCTGGTGCTGGGGATTGGTCTGCTGACCACCGCCATAATCTGCGAGCAGACCCGTCGTTTCGGCGAAGAGGAACATCTGCGGATTGAGTCCACCCTGCTGGACAACGTGGTAGATGGCCTGGAAAGCAAGTTGCAGACCAACATCGCCATGCTCGCCGCGGTGGCGGGGCTGTTCTATGCCAGCACCAGGGTCGATCGCCAAGAGTTCAATACCTTTTACGAAACCGTTGCCCTCAACACCAGCCATCTAAATGGGGTTCAGGGTGTGGGATTCAGCCGCTGGATTCCAGCTGCCCAGCTGCCGGCCTTCGAGCAACGCATAAGGCAGGAGGGATTTCCCAACTTCATGGTGCACCCTCCCGGCCCGCGAACCAGTTACAGCGCCATCGAATTCCTTGAGCCTTTCAGTTGGCGCAATCAGCGAGCCTTTGGCTTCGACATGTATGCCGAGCCTGTGCGCCGCCAGGCAATGCAACGGGCTGCCCAAACCGGCAATGCCACCTTGAGCGGCAAGGTGCGCCTCGTGCAGGAAACAAACGAAGATCTGCAGCGGGGGGTTCTTATTTATCTGCCAATTTACACTGATCAAGATCAGCAACCCGGCGCCAGAAAAAGCACTCTGAGGGGTTGGGCCTATTCACCTCTACGCCTGAACGATGTAGTGAACAGCACCATCGATATCATCGACAATATCGATCTGGCGGGTACTGGGGTGCTCGTATTCGATGGTGATAAACCAAACGCCAAAGATCTCCTTTTTGACAACCTCAAACTGCTGAACAGAAATGAGCTGCGTCATCCCTCCTACGAAAAGCTCAATATTGGCGGCCGCACCTTGCTTGTTGGGGTGCAGCTGGCCCCCAGACTGGTTGGCCCCAACGGGATCACTAGCGCTTACTGGATCAATTTGCTGCTGGGGATAAGCGCCAGCACGGTGTCGGCAGTGATCACCCGCTCGCTGGTGGCAAATCACCTTGCAACCAAGCAAGCCCTTTTGATCAGCGAAGCAGCAGCCCAGGAACGGGCCCTAGCCAGCACAGTGTTCGACGAGAGCGGACAGGGGATCATCGTCAGCAACCCGCAAGGCCAGATCTTGATGGCCAACAACGCCTTCACCCAACTCACAGGCTACCGCATCTCAGAAATCAAAGGGCAACGCACCAGCCTGCTCAAATCCGGGCGTCACGACAATGCCTACTACGCGCAAATGTGGAATGAACTAACCAACAAGGGCTTCTGGGAAGGCGACATCTGGAATCGGGTGCGTAGCGGCGAGATCCGCTGTCACCACCTCAACATTTCAACCGTGCGGGATGACGAACTCCAGCCCCGCTACTACGTGGGCATGCTCCAGGACGTAACCAAACGCCGTCAATCGGAAGAGGCAGTGCGTTACGCAGCAAACCACGACATCCTTACAGGCCTGGCCAATCGTTCCATGCTGATGGAGCAGCTGGAGTCCCATCTATCCCTGGCAAAACGGCACGGCCATGCCGTCGCCTTGCTTTACCTCGACCTCGACGGCTTCAAACCTGTTAATGATCGCTTTGGTCACAACATGGGCGATCAGGTGCTGCAGCTGGTTGCTGATCGATTCCGCAATGTGATCCGCCAAGGGGACCTGCTCTGCCGCCAAGGGGGTGATGAATTCGTGGTGTTGGTACCTGAAGCAGGTAGCACCGAGGAACTTGAGGGCATGGCCTGGAAACTGGTGGAGGCCAGCCGGGCTCCCTTCCTCGAGCTCGACAGGAGCATTGAGATTTCTGCCAGCGTCGGTATCGCCCGCTTTCCTGAGCACGGCAACACAAGCGAACAACTGCTGGCAGCGGCCGATAACGCCATGTACGCCGCCAAGCGAGCCAAGACCAATCCTGTGCAGGTGAGCCGTGGCTCCCAACCTCAGACAACCGTTAGCTCAGGCCTGCTCGAGGCGCTTGACGATGACGGCCATCAGGGCCAAAGAACCAGCCAGAGCAATCAACAAGGCGATGGTCATGGTTGAAGCGGCTACTACAAATGTAATTATGGCCGCTGAGGTGTCTAAGACATCCACCTGCCCATGTCACGTTTGCTAACTGCAAGCAGCCAGACCCTTAAGAGAACTGCGCGTTTTGCCCAATAAAGCATTTGCGGTTCCAGAACATAGGCATGATCTCAATGGTGGGCGTGTGACAACAACAGGCAAGAAAGCTCCAAGCCCGGCGATCGACACCACTAGCGGCCAGGAACTTTTTACGGCTCTCAATCGCTCCAAGGCCATGATCGAATTCGATCTCAAGGGAAGCATTTTGAGCGCGAACACCAACTTCTTGCAGCTGATTGGCTACAGCGAAGCAGAATTAATCGGCCAACATCACAGCATATTCATAGAACCAGCCGATGCAATTTCCAGTGAATACAAGCAACTATGGACGAGCCTTGCCAAAGGCACCATGAGGGAAGGCGAGTATCGCTATATCGCCAAAGGAGGCAAAGAGGTATGGCTACTGATAAGCTACAACCCCATCCTAAACAGTGGCGGCAAACCAGACAAGATAATTGGTCTTGCCACCGATATCACTGAAGCTAAAAATAATGCTGCGGTCGCCACCAGCACGATGGCAGCGATTGAAAACTCCATGGCAGTTATTGAATTCGCTCCTGACAGCACCATCCTGCGAGCCAATCCCATCTTTCTTGAGGTAATGGGCTACGGTGAACATGAAGTGGTCGGCAAGTTACACCGAATATTTGTTGAAAAAGACGAAGTGTTATCTACCACCTACAAACAGTTTTGGATGTCATTATCGAGAGGAGAGCGCCAGCGTGGTCAATTCAAACGCATAACTAAATCTGGAGATCCTGTCTGGCTAGAAGCTTCTTACAACCCGATTCTCGATGCCGGTGGCAAGCTGTTGCGAGTGGTGAAGTTTGCCTACGACATCACAGCTCAGTTCAACCAAGCCGTGGCACTGATGGGCGTCAAGACTGCCGAACTGGAAGCGGCCCTTGAGGAGGCCAAGGAAGCAGAACGGGTGCGACTTGAGCTGGACCGCACCCTGCAGGAAATGTCAACCCCGGTCACCCCAATCTGGGACGAAATTCTGCTACTGCCGCTAGTTGGCATTGTGGATTCCACCCGCACTGACGACGTCATGCGTAAAACCCTCGATCGCATCAGCCAGACCAGCTCAAAGATGTTCATCCTTGATATCAGCGGTGTACCAACTGTCGACACCGCCGTAGCCAATCAACTGATAAAAATCACTAAAGCAACCCGTATCATGGGCTGCGAGACCATTGTCTCCGGCGTGTCATCCTCGATAGCCCACACCATCGTTGAATTGGGAGTAGACATCAGCGAACTGCGTACCACTGCCACACTCCGCGATGCATTTTCCACCTGCCTAAGCGAGATGGGAGTACTCGATCTTCAGAAAGGCAGGTCATCTTCGCGACCTCAACACCAATATCTACATCGGCAACGTACCTACCGCTGAAGGAGACTTGCTCCATGGCCAGCCCCGTCAATGACATCCGCACATCTATGGCGGCAGTTGATGGGCTGCTGGTGGTCTCTCTGCCCGGGGAACTATCCGATTTGGTGCTGAATCGGATAGTTGAGGATGTTACCCAACGGGTAAGCCAAGAAGCCATCAGAGGGGTGATTCTAAATCTCAGCACCGTCACCCTGCTTGACATGACCGAGTTCCAGGTATTGCGACACTTGGTGCAGACCAATGAAGTGCTCGGAGTGCCCACGGTGTTGATGGGGATTCGCCCTGGCATCGCTGCCTATCTCTGCCAAATGCCGATCAGCATCGACGACCTCATCTTCCGGGTCGACATGGCGAGCTCCCTGGAGGCATGTAATGCATAACGTCAATACCCGGCACTACAGGATCCAGCGGCGCTCCGACGTGCAGATTGCGGCAGTATCTATGCAGCGAAAGGATTACTACCCAAGCCTTAGCAGCCTGGATCGCAGCAGCCTCGGCACCGTGATCGCCGAACTTGGCACCAATATCCTCAAATACGGAGAACAGGGAATCATTCGCATCAGCGAGGTGGAAGATGGCCTCCGCATTGGAATCCTGATCGAAGCAATAGATAAGGGTCCGGGCATACCAGACCTAGATCGTGCCCTTGAAGATCATTTCAGTACAGGCAACAGCCTCGGTCTGGGATTGCCAGCGGTTAAGCGCATGAGTGATGACTTGGCAATCGTCAGCAGCCCAGGCAAAGGCACAGAGGTGCGGGCGCTGCGCTGGATACGTCTGCCAGCCGTACAAATAACAAAAACACATACCAACAGCTCGGCTTCCCTGCCACCTGCAAGCCATCGAGAGCAGACCATCGACCTTCGACCCCAAGCTGGCAATAGCCCTTGCGTACTGAATTTTGAGCAGCGCATCCGGGCTTGCTACCCGGAACGCGTCAGTGGCGACCAAATATTGACAACGAACCATGCTCATCTATGGCTGCTGGCAGTAGTGGATGGCTGTGGCCATGGTCCAGGGGCCCACGCGGTGGCTCATGCCGTAGTGGAGGGGATGCAGCAGCGTTTCGAGCAGTTGGCCGCTGAACTCTCCACCATTGATGCCACAGAAACAAACCTGGCCCCAGCCTGTCCGGCTGAGCAGTGGTTAAGCGAGCTGCTGCGCACGGCCCATCAACTCGCCTGCGGCAGCCGAGGGGCAGCCATCGGCCTCTCCTTAATTGATACCCAACGCTGGGAGATGTGGTTCAGCGGCATCGGCAACACTCGCATACTGCAATTCAAGCCGCGGGGATGGACCGGAGTAAGTCGAGATGGGCAGCTTGGTGATCGCTTCCCCACGCCGATGGTGCAGCACTTTCCCCTAAACAGGGGCGATACAGTGGTGCAGTTTTCAGACGGGCTGCGTGAATCTCAAGTGCGTCAGCTACGTCAAAACACAGATCCCAAGCTGCCAATCGCCGCGCTGGCAGATCTATTGATGAGTCAGGCCCTGCGCAGTGATGATGCCAGCGTATTGGTGATGGGATGTCAAGCCTGATCTCGCTGGGTCGAGTGGATATGCAAGAGGCTACTTCACTGGAGGAAACTCGCCACAAGATGCTGCGCATCCTTGGACTGCTAGAAGCACGGGAAACCCAGCTAATTCCCTGCTTAGCGCTTATTTCAGATGCCTTGCGCTGGTTTTTGCACTGGCAAGCAGATGCGGCGATCGAGCTCTATCTGCAATACCCAGAAAGATCCCCTGCCGAAACTGCCAAATTGCTGGTGCGCCTAGTTGCAGACGGCGTCGATTACCCCCTGCCACCTCATCTCCAGCAAGTGATTGTGCGCGAGACCATCGGCGTAAGCAGCCAAAATATTTCTAATCGACACGACTACGTCATCCCAATCGAGCTATGGCGGAAGCCAACTGAAGATCAGATACAACTAATCGGCCATATCTTCACCGAACTGAGTCGCGACGAATTATTTGAAGCCCTCAAAAGCGAAAAGGCTAAGGCCGAAGCGCTTCTCCATAACATGCTTCCCGATGTGATTGTCGAACGGATTAAGGGAGAGGAGGGAACGATCTACGACTACCACCCCTCAGCCACCATCCTATTCAGCGACATGGTGGGTTTCACAGAAATAGCAAGCCATATGGATGCTCACCGAGTTGTGTCTCTGATCGACCATATCTTCCGCTGCTTCGATGAGCTTTGCGATCAGCGAGGGGTTGAGAAGATCAAAACAATTGGCGATTCCTACATGGCTGCAGCTGGTGTACCGCTCGCGACAGAGGACCATGCCGAACGGATCGCCGACCTAGCCCTAGACATGCTGGCGACTCACAGGCAGGTAGTAATAGAGGAAGGCGTGTCGATGGATATCCGCATCGGCATCCACACCGGACCGGTGGTGGCCGGTGTCATCGGCCATCGCAAATACGCCTACGACCTCTGGGGCGACAGCGTCAATGTTGCTAGTCGCATGGAGTCGACAGGTATCCCTGGTGAAATTCAGCTTTCGATCGAAACCCAGCGATTACTGCCGCCGCGCTTCCGCTGCGACATCCGCGGCAACGTAGCCCTCAAGGGACACGGCTCGATCGAGGCCTTCCTCCTGCGCGGACGCTCCAATGACAGCGCCCAGCCCAGCAAAAATGAGGAGCGCCGCCGCTGGCAGCGCCGGCATGGCGCTTAGTAACTCCATGATCGGTTCAACGCCACTCCCGAAGCCTTGACCTTGAAGCTCTACGACAGCGGCGCCCGCATGCCCGCTGGTATTTGGAGAATAAGGGGATAGCCTACCGCGAGAACTACATTTATTACTTCCAGGAGCACATTCCCGTATCCAGCAGCCCCTCTCAGGCCCCTTTCCGGCTACGTAAAACCAAATAATACTGATATCTGGCGAAGCCCATTGCAGTCGATCTGGGGCGAGTTTGTACGGAACGGTTCAGTAGCCATCCCACTAATCCTGACCGGTGGTAAACCCATCCGAAACAATTAATGGTTGGTCTATCCCAAGGGGAACAAGGTTTACGTTGAGACGCTGAAAACAACCTGTATTGGCAAGAAAGGTCAAGTGCTGGGTGTGCTCGGTATTTCTCACCAGATCAAGCCCTGACAATTACTCCATGCCCTCCATTGGACCTCTAGCGCTTTCGTGCTCCTGCAGGAAGCGCTCCAGGCAGGCTCCGTAGACCTCGGGCCTCTCCAGCAGCGCGTGATGGGCCGCTCCGGGGATAATCTCCAGCCGTTGCTGGGCCAGGTGTTGCCAGCCCTCCATCGAGCGAGGGGTGACGAAGTCGTGTTCCGCCGCGAGCAGCAACACTGGCAGGGTGAGGCAGCCCAGGCTTGGCTCCGTCGCGCACCAGTCCGCAATCACATCAACGCCGCGCCAATGGTTACCGGGGTGACCTGGGGCGTAGGCAGCCAACAGCTCCGGTGGTCGCGGCGTCGTTCTGCAGACGTGGGTCGCATCAAAGCGGGCGCCGTCACCATCGAGATGCGCGAGCAGGGCTGCCACCTCCTCAAGCAACACGGGCACCGAGCTGGGCACATTGGAGAGGGTGAGCGAGCGCGGCACAGGTAAGCCACTGTTTGAGGCGAGCGCCTCGCAAGCAAGGATGCCGCCAAACGACTGGCCGTAGAGGTGATAGGCCGGCTCGCCCCGCTGCAAGGGAATAAACCGCTGGGCCGCCATGGCTTCCACCACCTCAACTAGGTCCTGCACGGAGGCCGCGATGGAGTACTCCTCAACCTCGGGGCTGGGCCGCTCACTGCGGCCACACCCCAGTTGGTCGAAGAAAAGTACCGGGCGTGGCAGTTGGCCACCAAGGGGAAATAGATAGTCGCTGGGAACTCCTGGTCCGCCGTGACATACCAGCAGGGGCAGGGCAGCTGAAGAGCTGGCAGGGAGGTGTTGCCCAACCCAAAGGCGACAGCGACCGGCACGAACCGGCAGAAAAATGGAGGTCAAATCAGGAAGCATTTCTGACTCATCCGCTGCAACCATTTCGGTGAATTCGCCTGTGGTTTATTTCTCTAAGCAGCTGGTCATGCGCACCAGCAATGCCAATGGGGCCGCCCAGGGTCCAGATGTGATCGGATCAATCCTGTAGCACCAGCGTTACCGATGATGGCCCCACACGCTCCCACGTCCGATGCGCCCAGGGCATGGTGTGAACGCAGACCGAAGCGCTGTTGCAGCAAGCGTCGGCTTTGACTGGCGGGGCCAGACGCTTCAGCTGCTTGGCGCCAAGGCGGCGTGGGACCCCCAGCGCCGGGCCCTATTAGTGGCGGATTTGCACCTGGGCAAGGCGGAAAGCTTCCAGGCCCACGGCATTCCCCTGCCCAGCGATGGCGACGGCGAGACCCTCAATGGGCTGCTGGAGTTGGCCCATCAGCTAGAGCCCCAGCAGGTGGTGGTGCTGGGAGACCTGATCCACAGCCGCCTAGGGCTCACCGGCCAACTCCGGGCCAAGCTGGCAGCGCTACCGGAACTGCTGGGCTGCCAGCTGCGCCTAATCGGCGGCAACCATGAGCAGGGCAGCTGGATCGAGGGACTGCCGCAGGAGCCATCCCAAGCCCTAGGCCCCTGGTGGCTGAGCCACATTCCAGAGCCGCGGGCGGGCATGCTCAACCTCTGCGGCCACCTGCATCCAGTGGCGGTGGTGGGCCGGGGTGCCGATCGGCTGCGGTTGCCTTGCTTCAGCTACTGCGAAACCAGTGAGCGGCTAGCCCTGCCCGCCTATGGCCGCTTGACCGGAGGCCATCCCTGCTCCCCAGGGGAAAGGATCTGGCTGGTGGCAGAGGGGGCCATCGTTGCTTGGCCTCAGGGCTCAAGGCAGCTGGCCCGGCCCTGATCGGCTGATACTCCTGCCTTAACCCGCTGCCGCCAGGGCCCTCACCACATCCCCGCGGGTGAGCACACCCACCGGGCGGTGCTCGCCATCCAGGACAAACAGGCGTTGGGTGCTGCGCTCATGCAGCAGGCCCGCGGCTGCCGGCAGGGGCAGCTCGGCGCTGCAGCTGTGGGGATGCTGGCCCATCACCTCGCCCACGGTGCTGCCGAGCACCTGGTGCACCTCCTTGTCCCAGTTGAGCGGATTGCGCAGGTAAATCACCGCATCGAGCAGCATTACGTAGGGGCCGGGCTGGAAGCCGCTCTCGCGCACCATCAGGTCTTGCTCGCTGAGCTCGCCCACCAGGGCGCCACTGCCATCCACCACCGGCAAACCGCTGATGTGGTGCTCGCTCATCAGCTTCACAGCATCCTGCAGGGGACTGTCCGCTGTGACACTCAACACCGGTGCAGACATCACGGCAGAAACCAGCTGTTGCACCACGGGCCAAACAAGACGACTGGAGCCATTCTGGGGCCGAGCACGGCAGACACCATGGCGACGCAACGGATACGCCAACTGGCCGACGGCCTCACCGTGGCCCGGGCCGTGCTGGGACTACCGCTGATCGTTGCCCTGGCGGGGGGCCAACCAGCCCTGGCCTGGTGGCTGCTGCTACTGGGCGGCCTGAGCGACTGGGCCGATGGCGCCCTGGCACGCCGGGCCGGCGGCGGCTCGGTGTGGGGCGCCCGCCTCGATCCCCTCACCGACAAGATCCTGATCAGCGCGCCGCTGCTGTGGCTTGGAGCAGAGGGGATCCTGCCCCTGTGGGCGATCTGGCTGCTGCTGGCCCGGGAACTACTTATCTCTGGCTGGCGCGCCGCTGAAGCCAGTGGCGGCCCGGCCTCCTTGGCCGGCAAGCTCAAAACGATCCTGCAATTCACCAGCCTGCTGCTGCTGCTCTGGCCCAACGGCTGGGGTTTCGGACTGGCGGCGGCATTCCAGAGCGCGGGCTTCTGGCTGTTCTGGCCGTCGCTGCTGCTTGCGCTGAGCTCCGCCTGGGGCTACCTACGCAAGCCCTAACTCAAAGCGTCTTTTGCTGGCATCCATTTATTTATCCAAGTGCCACCAGCCGCTTTTTTGTATCTGCCAGCACCGCTGTGGCCCGAGCGTCGCCAAGTTGCTGCTCGATGTGAAACAGGGTGAGGCTGAGCTGATCTCGAAAGCTGAGGGCACCGAGCACCGCCAGGGGCTGATGCGGCAGGGCGATTGGTTCAACGTTGGCCACAAAGAACAACCGCGCCAACTCCAGTTCCCCGTGCTGGGCCTGCACTGGCACGCGACCAAGATTGGTGATCAAGCCCCCTTGGCGCCAGCTGCGCTGCCAGAGCTGGTGTGGGGTGGGGCCGTCCTCAAGCGCCGCAGCAATCGTGTTTAGGGCCCGCAGGGGCGAGCCGGAGCTCAGCTGCTGCTGCAACACCCCATGCAGTTCGCTGGCCAGCTGATCGAGGCTTGAATCGGGATCCACCTCAACCGATGTATCCACACAAACGCGCAGCAGCCGCATCAGCTCCCAGGGCAGGGGCGGTTCAGCCAGGCTGCGTAAATTCACCACGGTTGTGGCTGTGGTTTTCGCAGGTAGAAACCCATCTGCCACCAGCGCCTGCAGGAAACCAGCGTGCAGGGTGGCATTAAGGCGCAGACCCCTCTGGCGAGTCCAGGCCAGCACCGCCGCACTGGCTTCGGCGCTGAGCTCCTCGAAGACGTAACTGGTGCTCAAGCCGGTGTCCCGCCGCTCCGGCAAAGAATCCACCGCGCCAGCCCCCTGGCCTGCGCTTGCAAAGGTTTGCCCTAGCTCAGGGGTGTGGGCATCCCAATCGACAGCTGGCCCGGGACTGCCAACGCCGCCAGCGGCAGCGAGTAGGGCAAACAGCTGCTGCACCAAAGCCATGGCCGAGAGGCCATCGGCGATCGCATGGTGAAAGGTGAGCAGTAGCTGGCCCCGCTCACGCCCCGCCAGCCAGCTGACGCGCCAGAGGGGCTCGCCGCCGCCGCCAAAACGCTGGCGCAGGGCCGCCATGGCAGCTGGCTTCCAGGCCCCTGGGGCTGGGCTCCCGTTGGGATCATCCAGCCAGTGCAGCACCTGTATCTCGATGGCGGCCGGGGTTTCAGCGAAGTGGCAGTGGTCGCCATCCCAAACCAGCGTGCTGCGCAGCAACAGGTGTTGCTGCTGAAGGGAGGCGAGGGCCCCCTGGATCGCATCGGCTTCGAGGCAACCGCGGTACTCGGCGATCACCGTGAAATTCATATTGCCGGAGCTGCCCGCATCCTGCAGACATTCAGCGCGCTCCAATACATTCATGGCGCTGCAGCCCCAGCAGTGAGCTCCTCGCTGCGCTGCCAGAGCCGCTGGCGCTGATCGACATCGAGGGCAGCGGGGGCAATGCGCACCTCGGTGGGCCAGCCCCGCATGCCACCGAACTGATTTGGTCCGTAGTGACCCCCTGGGGTGGCTTCGGGTGCGGTGGCGGCAAACAACTGGGGTAACGCTCCCATGGCCGCGCTCTGCAACAGCGGGCCCATCAGCCGGTAGGCCAGGGGTTCAAACCACGACCCATTGGCAGCCACCGAGGCCAGCTGAAGATTGGTGCGGGCAAAGCCCGGATGGGCCGCCAGCGACAACACCGCCTGGCCCTGATCGCGCAGCCGCTGCTGCAGCTCTAGGGCAAACATCACATTGGCGAGCTTGCTCTGGCCGTAGGCAGCCCAGCGGTCGTAGCGGCGCTCGCCCTGTAGGTCGTCGAAAGCAATGCGGCCGAAATACTGGGCCCCAGAGGTCACGCTCACCACCCGTGCATTCGGGCGGTCTGATAGCAGCGGCAGCAGGGCCAGGGTGAGGGCGAAATGGCCCAGGTGGTTCACACCCAGCTGCATCTCGAAGCCGTCGGGGGTGAGCTGCCGCGGCAGGGCCATCAGTCCGGCGTTGTTGATCAGCAGATCCAGCCGGCCGTAGCGATCGGCCAATTCCGCAGCGGCACGGCGCACGCAAGCCAAGCTGGCCAGATCAAGCTCCAGCAGCTCAACGGCACCACCCCCGCTAGCGGCCGCTGCCGACAATTCACCCTTGGCAAGCTCTGCCCGGGGCAGGCTGCGGCAGCCGAGCACCACGGTGGCGCCTTTGGCCACTAGCGCCCGCGCCGTTTCCAGGCCCAGGCCGCTATTGGCGCCGGTGATCAGGGCCAAGCGTCCGGCCTGATCGGGAATCGAGTCGGTAGTCCAGTTCATGGCAGGAGCCTATGGAAATAGGCCTCACAGCTGCGGCAAAGAAGCTCAGCCGATCAAGGCCTCGTCTGCGGAGAAATCAGGGCTGGTGGGAGTCCGCAGGGCGTAGTCGTTGGTGTAGCTGTCGGCGATGGTGGCCTCAAGGTCAAAGGCCGGCTCCCAGGCCAGTTCACGCCGCACCCGGGTGGTGTCGGTGAGGAAGTGGGCTAGGCGCAGCGGGAAGGCCTTGCGGGCTTTTTTATCGAGAGCAGCGGGATCGAAGCTGCGGATTTCCACAGAAGCTGGCTCCTTGCCGGCCGCCCGGGCCGCTGCCTGCACCAAGCCGCGGAAGGTGACGCCCTGGCTGCCGGTGCAGTTGTAGATGCGGTTGGCGGCGGCATCCACCTCGATGCAGCGAGCCATGGCGGCGGCTAGGTCTGCCACATGGCCCAGCTGGGTGATCGTGCTGCCATCACCGGGTAGGGGCACGGGCCGGCCATGCACGATGCGATCAAAAAACCAGCTCTCCACAGGGTTGTAGTTGCCCGGCCCCACGATGTAGGTGGGCCGGAAGCTGGTGAATGCGATGCCCTCGCTGCGCAGCCAGGCTTCGGTTTCGGCCTTGCCAGCGTGGCGGCTGGCAGGATCAACGGGGCTGTTTTCATCGAGGGGCCAAAGCTCGCTGTCGGCATAGACGCCAGCCGAGCTCACATAAACAAAGCGATGGGCCGGAGGCCCGGTGCGCTCGATCACAGCGCGGGAATCCTCAAGGCTGCGGCCCGAGCTATCGACGATCACATCAAAACTGCGACCCACCAGCGGCTCCAGCCCCCCAGCAGTGCTGCGGTCGCCGATCAGGTGCTCCACCCCAGCCGGCGCTGGCTTGTTGCCACGGGTAAATAAGGTGAGGGCATGGCCTTCAGCCTGCAGCCGCTCCACCAGCGGTTTGCCCACGAAGCGGGTGCCGCCCATCACCAGGATGTTCATGCTGCTGCCCACGGGGCCGCGAAACTGGGCGTCATTCAAACCCCCGGACAGCAGAGGCGTTTACTCCACCACCGTTATGCCCGTGTCGATCCGCTCGATCGGTGGCGCCGCCAGCGTCTGCTGCCAAAGGGACAAGATCGACCAGTAGCCCTGGGCCCTCGGCTTGGTCGCCACGCTGGAGTTCACCACACCGCTGCGTATTTGGCCCACCAGCTCGGGCAGATCATCAATACCTACCGCCTGCACACGACCCTGGGCCCCCAGGCTGGCGATGGCACGGCCGATGCCGATGGGCCCGCTGGCGTCGCTGGCCACCCAGCCCCGCAGGGCCGGATGGGCCTTCATCGTCGCTAGAGCCTGCTGCTCAGCGGTGGCGATGGAGTCCTGATCGCTTGGGGTGGCCACCACCTGGATGCCGGGAAAGCGGCGGAATACCTCCTGATGGCAGCGAAATCGGATCGCGTGGTTTGGCGCCGTGGGAACCCCCTGCATGATTGCCACTTCACCGCGACCTGCCAGCAGCTTCACCAGGCGCTCAGAGGCAATCTGGGCCTGCTTGCAGTAGTCGTTGCCCACGCTGGTGATCGGCAAGCCGGCCGGTGCTTCGGAATCGAAAATCGCCAGCTGAATCCCCTCAGCCCGAGCGCGGACAAGCAGGGGAGTTAGGCGGCTGGCATCGAGCAGATCGATGAAAATTCCATCGGCCTTGGAATTGATGGCCCGGCTGAGGATCGCTTGTTGCTGCTCCACCGTGGCCTGGGCCGGGGGCTGGTAGTCCACGGTCACCGGCCGGCCGGTCTGGCTGGTAATCATTCGAGCCGCCGCCAAGGCCCCCAGCCGCACCTCCTCAAACCAGGGGTGACTGACCTTCGGAACCAGCACAAAACGCAGCGCCGTTTTCGCCGGTTCCGCCCTGACGGGCATCAACATCGCTCCTGCAGCGACGCCTAAGCAGGCGAAAACCCTGACGGCCCTACTGCCGATTCCGCCTGCAAAGGAGGCCTGTCGAACTCGGGCCATAGGGCGCACAAATGGGGTTTCTAATTTTGGCCGCCAAGACGGCGCCTTGAACCACACTTTGGTTCTGGTTTGCCCCTTTCAGTGATGCGTCTGGCCAAGGCCTACACCGCCCAGCCCGCCACCATCACGTCGTGGCCCGCCGGCAGCCGCGGCTATCGCCACTTCTCCCTGCTGGGGGAGCGGGGCCAGGGCGCGGAACGGGCCGTGGAACTCCAGGCGGTGCTGGAGCGGGGCTTTCGGCTGGTGGTGCCGCTACGGGAGCTGCGCAACCGGCAGCTCTGGCAGCCTGGCTGGCAGCAATTGCCTCCAGCAGCCATGCAGATAATTCCCGCCATCGACCTGCTCGATGGCCACTGCGTGCGGCTGCACCAGGGCGACTACGACCAGGTAACCCGCTTCTCCGACGACCCAGTGGCCCAGGCCCTCAGCTGGCAGCAGCAGGGAGCCAGGCGGCTGCACCTAGTGGATCTAGATGGCGCCCGCAGCGGCCAACCGGTCAACGATGCGGCCGTGAAGGCGATCACCACCGCCCTCAGCATCCCCGTGCAGCTGGGGGGTGGGGTGCGCAGCGCCGAACGGGCCGAGGAGTTGCTGAGCTTCGGACTGGATCGGGTCATCCTCGGCACCGTGGCTCTTGAGCAACCCGAATTAGTCGATGAGCTGGCATCGCGCCATCCCGGCCGGATCGTGGTGGGCATCGACGCCAAAAACGGCAAGGTGGCCACCCGCGGCTGGATCGAAGAGAGCAGCACCGAAGCCACCGCCCTAGCCCAGCGCTTCTGCACCAGCGGCATCGCCGCAATCATCAGCACCGACATCGCCACAGACGGCACCCTGGCGGGCCCCAACCTCGAAGCCCTGCGGGCCATGGCCGAGGCCAGCGCCGTGCCGGTGATCGCCTCCGGCGGCATCGGCAACCTGGAGCACCTGCTGTCGCTGCTGAGCCTGGCGCCCCTAGGGGTGGAGGGGGTGATCGTGGGCCGGGCCCTCTACGACGGACGGGTGGATCTAGCTGAAGCCCTGCAGGCCATCGACGAGGGCCGCCTGCAGGATCCGACCACTGACTCGATTATGGCTTGAACAGACAACCTGCCCCCATCGCAAAAGCGGATCGCTTGCGACCTGCCCTATAACAGACTGAGTCTGTTTTGAGGCGTGTCGCGTGATCGCCGGCGCCCTTCCCCCTACCAATCCTTCACCCTGCGTAGACGACGTCTATCAGCGCTGCCGCGACTTGGGCATGAGGCTCAGCCGCCAGCGCCGCATGGTGCTTGATTTGCTTTGGGTTGAAAAGAGTCATCTCAGCGCCCGCGACATTTTTGAAAAGCTCAACAACCTGGGCCGCAATATCGGTCACACGTCTGTTTATCAAAACCTTGAAGCCCTGCAGACCGCTGGCGTAATCGAGTGCCTCGACCGGGCCAGTGGCCGGCTTTACGGCTATCGCAGCGATCCCCACAGCCACCTCACCTGCTCGCAATCAGGCGCCATCCAAGACCTAGACGTCGAGCTGCCGCGCGAGTTGCTCGACCAGATCGAGCGCCGCACCGGCTTCGCCATCGAGACTTACACCTTGAATCTCACCGGCCGGCGCCGCAGCTGAATCCTCGCGCCGACCCAGGACTGGAGAATCCGCTCCAGCATCGGTACCTTTGGCGCATGCCATCTCCAAACCCATGAGTTCGTCAAACCCGTGAGTTCGCAGCTGCTGCTGTTTGCCGAACCGCTGCTGCGGGATGGCCTCACCCGCCTGCTCAAGGCTCAGGCGGGGCTTTACAGCGTCGCTGAGCGGCCAGAGCAACTGCACGGGCTGCCCCAACTGGTGATCTGGCAAGCCAGCAGCGGCGACCTCCAGGGCGGGCGCTTGGCAGAAGAATTGCTGCGCCTGCAGGAGCGCTGGCAGCCAGCTCCCGTGCTGCTGCTGCTGCCTGCAGCCCATGGTCTAGGCGGTGATGCCCTGCTGCAGCTGCCGGCGGCTGGAATCCTCGAATCGCCCGAGCCCCAGGAGTTGCTGGCGGCCCTCGCCACCCTGCTGACCGGCGGGCGCGTGCTGGCAGCGGCGGCAGGCAGCGCCTCCCCCCGCCCAGCAGCCAGCCCAGCAGCCAGCCCGGCCCTCGGCCTGGGCCAGTGGCTGCTGATCAGCGGCCTGCAGCAGATCGACGCCGACCTAGCTGCCATCAAGCGCCTGCTGACGCCGCCACCCACCAACTTGGTGCAGCTGCTGGTGCTGCAGGGCCGCCTGCGCGAACTCTCGGCAGCCCGCGAGCTGCTGCTGCTGCTTTGGGGGCCGCTGAGTGTGGCCTGGAGCGCGCCCGATCCCTGCCCCAGCAGCCCGCAGCCCGTGCTGGCGATCACCCTGCAGCAGCGCAGTGCCGACGGCATCTGGCGCACCATTCGACAGCGGCTCGAGGCCGGCAGTGGTGCCGAGCTCAGCAACCAAAGCGGCCAGCTGCTGGCCTTGGAGGGCCTCAGCCCCGAGCGGCGGCGCGACCTGCTGCTGGCCCTGCTATGCCAACTAGACAGCCTGCGCCAGCGGCTACTTGCCGACCCCGCTCCCCTGCAGGAGCGCTGGGAGCAGTGGCAGCCCGAGCTGCGCCAGCAGGCCATGCGCAGCCTGGTGAATTCCTACGTGCAGCTGCCCTGCGAAGGCAGCCTGCTGCCGGTAGCCGACAGCCTGCTTCGCAGCAGCGATCTGACGGGCCGCGACCCGGAGCTGCCCGAGGCCCAACCGATGCTGGCCTCCCTGGTGCGGGCCCAGCCCCTGCTGGTGGATGGCCAGCTGCTGGCCGCCGACGAACCGCGGGCCGTGCTCTACCTCGAACTACTAGTGAGCAACTGGCTGGTGCGCAGCGCCGAACTGGTCAGCGCCGAGCTGCTGGCCAGCTGCGCCAGCTGGCCCGAGTTGCGTCGCTACCTGCTCCAGCCCGAGCTGCTCGCCACCCGCAACCTGGAGCGGCTGCGCAACCAGCTCAACGCCCAACTGCGTTGGAGCAGCTGGGTGGAGCGGCCAATCAGCCTCTATGAAAGCCGCCGCCGGCTCTACTGCCTGCGCGATGGCGCCATCGACTGCCAGGAGCTCACCGAACCCCGCGACGCCGAACTGCGCCAACTGGGCTGGCTGCAGCAACTGGTGACCCTGGCGCTGGAAAGCCGTGATGCCCTGGCCCCCCAGGTGCAGGGCCTACTGCGAGGCCTCGGCGATCTGGTGGTGGTGCTGCTCACCAGGGTGCTGGGCCGGGCCATTGGCCTGGTGGGCCGGGGTATTGCCCAGGGCATGGGACGCGGCATCGCCAAGGGCGTGGGCCGCAGCTGACGCCCCGCCACAATGGCTTTAATCGAGCTTGCAAGCCGGCATGGGGCGAAATCAGAACGGGCAACAGGGGATCGGGGCACGGGCCTCAACCCTTGGGCACATCCTGCGACTCCTGCTCAGTTCCGCCCTGGGGCTGCTGCTGGCGGCGGGCCTGGTGGGCCTAGGTAGCCGCCCCGCCCAGGCCTCGCTCACCAACAACAGCTACGACGGCAACATCTACGCCCTCTACGCCGGCAACGGCTCCCTGGTTCCGCCGCGCAGCAGCCTTGCCCAGGCCCTCGCCGACCACCGCACCACCGTTGTCGTCTATTACCTCGACGACGACGCAGCCAGCAAGCAATTCTCGGCGGTGGTCTCGGAGCTGCAGCGGGTGTGGCTCAACAACATCGAGCTGATTCCGCTGGTTACCGATCCGCTCCAAAACCGGGCCGACACCGGCCCCAGCGATCCGGCCCACTACTGGTCGGGCCTGATCCCCCAGGTGGTGGTGTTCAACAGCGAGGGGCAGGTTGTTTTCGATGAGCAGGGCGCCGTGAGCGTCGATGCCATCAACGCCGCCGTCAGCCAGGCCACCGGCATCCCCCTACCCGAGGGGGGCACCACCAGCACCACCGAAAGCTTCAACGAACTCAATTCCGAGGTGGTGAGCCGCTGATGGGCCGCCTTGAAAGCGACAGCATGGGCGCCATCGAGGTGCCCGAGCAGCATTACTGGGGCGCCCAGACCCAGCGCTCAATCGAATATTTCCCCTTCGGCCAGACCATGCCCCTGGCGGTGGTGCATGCCTTCGGAGCGCTCAAGGCCGCCTGCGCTGAGGTGAATATGGCCAAGGGCAAGCTCAGTCCCGAGCTGGCCGCCCTGATCGTGACCGCTGCCGAGGAGGTGGCCTCCGGCCGCCTCGACGCTGAATTTCCGCTCAAGGTGTGGCAGACGGGCTCCGGCACCCAAACCAACATGAACGTCAACGAGGTGATCGCCAACCGGGCGATCGAAGCCTCCGGTGGGGTGCTTGGCAGCAAGAGCCCGGTGCACCCCAACGATCACGTCAACCTCAGCCAATCCAGCAACGACACCTTTCCCGCCGCCCTGCATGTGGCCGTGGCAATTGAACTGGAGCGCACTCTGCTGCCCGCCGTAGAAGCGCTGCGCGCCGCCCTGGCCGTAAAGGCCGAGGCCTTTGCCGCGATCATCAAGATCGGCCGCACCCACCTGCAGGATGCGGTGCCCCTGAGTCTGGGCCAGGAATTCGGCGGCTACGGCGCCCAGCTGGATCTAGCCCTGGAAACCATCCGCGCCAGCCTGCCCCAGGTGCGCCAGCTGGCAATTGGCGGCACGGCGGTGGGCACCGGGCTTAATGCCCCCAGCGGCTTCGGTGAGGCGGTGTCTGCGCGACTGGCCGAGCGCCTAGGTCTGCCCTTCACAAGCGCGCCCAACAAATTTCAGGCCCTGGCCGGCCACGAGCCCCTGGCCGCAGCCCACGGGGCCCTCACCGTGCTGGCCGGCTCGCTGCTGAAGATCGCCAACGACATCCGCTGGCTGGCCAGTGGCCCCCGCTGCGGCCTGGGCGAGCTGGTGATTCCGGAAAACGAACCGGGTAGTTCAATCATGCCGGGCAAGGTCAATCCCACCCAGGCCGAGAGCCTGACCATGGTGGCCGTGCAGGTGATGGGCAACAACACGGCCGTGCAGCTGGCCGCCAGCCAGGGCAACTTCGAGCTGAACGTGTTCAAGCCAGTGATCGCCCACAACGTGCTCGAGAGCATCGAGCTGCTGGCCGGGGCCTGCACCAGCTTCCGCGCGCACTGCATCGAGGGGCTCAGGGCCAATGAAAGCCGCATCGAAACCCTGCTGGATCAAAGCCTGATGCTGGTCACTGCCCTCACCCCGGCGATCGGCTACGACCGGGCCTGCGCCATCGCTAAGCACGCCCACAACCACCAGCTCAGTTTGCGTGAAGCCGCCCTGGTGCTCGGCGAGATCAGCGCTGAAGAGTTCGATCGCTGGGTGCTGCCCGCGCAGATGGTCTAGAGCTGCCAAACCCAATAAACCTGCCAGCATTAAGGAAGTGGGTTCTTCCATCCACGGACCAAGCGGAGAGATAAGGCCATGCCCCAACTTTTGAGCGACAGCGCCTTTGCTGACGCCGGCATCCCGATGGCCTTTGTTCTTCCCAGCGCCGAGCGGGGTGGCCTGGGCTTGATCCAGTCGGCCAATGGGGCCATGGCCTTTTTTACCGGCCGCTCCATGGAGGAGCTGAGGGGGCTGGCATTTGCAGAGCTGGTGCACCGCGACGACGTCGCCCTCGGTGAAGACCTGATCGCCAGGCTCCGCAGTGGCGCGGTGGAGAGCTGCAGCTTTGAGAAACGCTTTGAGCACGCCGATGGCCATCGCACCTGGGGGCTAGTAACGGTGGCTCAGGGCCACGACATCGGTGGCAGCCGCCAGGGGACCTTGGTGCTTCAAGTGCACGACATTTCCGAGCGCAAACATTTCGTCGGCCAGCTGGAATACTTCGCCGACCACGACCCGCTCACCTCCCTCTACAACCAGCGGCGCTTTCGCATCGACGTTGACCGCCAGCTCGCCTACGGCCGCCGCCACGGCAGTGGGGGGGGCTGTGTTGATGCTCGACCTCGACAACTTCAAGGAGGTCAACGACCAGTACGGCCATGCCGCCGGAGATGCCCTGATCATTGCGGTGGCCACAGCCCTGAGCGGCAATTCGCGGGAAACCGATGAGGTTGCCCGCCTGGGAGGCGATGAATTCGCCGTGTTACTGCCTGAATCAAACCTGGCCGAGGCCGAAAGCCACGCTGAAAAGCTGCTGCGCGCCATCGCTTCGGTGGTAGTGGAAGGAGCCGGCCAAGGCATCACCGTGGCCGCCAGTTGCGGCGTGGCCGGCTTCAGTAGCGATGACGGCCAGTGCGCCGACGACGTGCTGATCAACGCCGACCTGGCGCTCTATCAGGCCAAGGAATCCGGCCGGGGCTGCGTCAGGGTGTTTCACACCGACAGCGGCCTGCACGAAAAGGTGACTGCTCGTTTGATGTGGTCAGAGCGGATCCGAGAAGCCCTTGATCATGACGGTTTTGTGCTTCACGCCAAGCCGGTGATCGAGTTGAAAACCGATGCGATTGCCTTCTACGAGCTGGCAATCCGATTGCGGGCCCCAGGTGGGATTTTGATTCCGGCGGCGGTGTTTCTCTACACAGCCGAGCGCTTCGGCATGGCCATCGACATTGATGAATGGGTTACCGGTCAGGCCATCACCCTGCTTGAGCAGACGAAGACTCAGCCGCCCCTCGCCCTGGGTATAAACATCAGTAGCGCCTCGCTGCAGGGGGATCGTTTCCTGCAATTTCTGCAGTCCCATTTGGCAGCCACCAGCTTTCCCCCTGAGCTGCTGATCTTCGAGCTCACGGAGGCTGTAGCGATGGCCAACTTGCAACGGGCCCGCCAGTTTGGTCAGGGCCTGGCCAAACTCGGCTGCCGGCTGGCGCTCGACGACTTCGGCGCCGCCTTCGGCAGCTTCTACTACCTGAAGCACCTACCCGTAGACCTGCTCAAAATCGCTGGCGAATACGTCCGCGGCCTTGGCACGGCAGATGACCCCGCCGACCGCCTGATCATCGAGGCGGTAGTGAAACTTGCCAAGGGACTCGGCACCCTGGTGGTGGCTGAGTTTGTTGGCGACCTTGAAACCCGCCAGGAACTGCTTGCCATGGGGGTCACCCTGGGCCAAGGAGCCTTCCTGGGGCCATCGCGCGACGTTCACGACATCCCAGCCCTCCAGCCTTAGGACCGCCAGCAGGCCTGACCCTTGGCCTACGAAAACCTGCGCCGGCGCAGACAACCCATAAGTTGTGACTATTACCCCCAGCACTACGCCGATGACCCTGACTGCAATCAACGTCCTGCTGGAACCAGATGCTGCCACGGTTGAGAAAGCAAAGGCGATAAATGCTCGGCTGCGAGAGAACTACCCAGCCAGCTTCCCCCTAGATGCCAACCACGCGCCTCACATCACCATTCTCCAGTTATTTATAAAAACTGTAGATCTGGGCCAAGTAGCAACTGCCATTGGCAACTTGCTGCGTAGCGAGCCACCGATCAATATTGAAGGCAAAGCCACTGGCTACTTTGAATTAGCCAGTGATAATCTCAAATTGGTGGGATTCCATATCGAGGCGACTCCCTATCAGCATCAACTTCAGCAAAAAATTATCGCCGCCACCGCACCATTTGCCGTGAAATACGGCACAAGTGATGCCTTTGCACCTCGCCTTGACGGCGATGCAATCAGCCAGACAACTATTGACTACGTGACCAACTTCGGCGATGCGCGGACCGGCCCGAACTATCAGCCCCATCTGACCCTGGGCATTGGCACAAGTGATTTTGTTGAAGCTTTAGTGGCAGAGCCATTTGAGGCCTTTAGCTTCCAAACAGCCTCCGTGAGCCTTTACCAAATAGGTGATTTCGGTGTCGCTCAAACAAAGCTATACGACTTCTCTCGCCAAGCAGATCCGCTGCCCTCCTGGAATGAAGGGCAGATCAAACAAGCTATTTTTGCATTCATCGCCAAAGTCACAAATAAAAACTCACCCGCATACCTGCCCCCAGCCGAACGCATTGCTGTGCATGACAATGACGGCACGCTCTGGCCGGAAAATCCGCTGCCTTTTCAGGCAGCTTTTGCCATCGACGAGCTGAAGCTGCGCATCCTCACCGAGCCGAGTCTTACCTCAAACCCCATGGTGCAAGCTGCCTTAGACGGCGATCTTGCAAAACTCCTGGAAGGTGAACACTTCGATGGCCTGATGCAGATCCTGGCGATCACCCATGCAGGCATGACGGTAGAAGAATTTCGAGATGCCGTACAGGCATGGTTTAGATCGGCCAACCATCCGCGCTATGGCAGTGCCTATGGCGAGCTCACCTACCAACCCATGCAGGAGCTCCTTCGCTACCTAAGCGACAACGGCTTTAAGAACTTCATTGTTTCAGGTGGCGGCGCCGACTTTATGCGGGCCTGGGTGGAACAGGTTTACGGCATACCACCAGAGCAAGTTGTTGGCTCGACTTCGCGGGCCGTATTCGAACTGCGGGACGGCAAACCAGTAATCACCAAAACCCTTGATTACTTGTTCGTAAACGATAAGGCCGGCAAGCCAGTTGGCATCCATCAGTTTATCGGCCGCAGACCTGTAATTTGCTGTGGCAACAGTGATGGCGATCACGCCATGTTGCAGTACACCACGATCAACAATCCTCGCCCCAGTTTAGGGCTGATCGTCCATCACACCGACGCTGAACGCGAGTATGCCTACGATGCCAAGACGACCAGCACCGGCAAGCTTGTAGAAGCCCTAGAGGAGGCTCCCAAGCAGGGCTGGCTAGTTGTGGATATGAAGCAGGATTGGAACGTCGTCTTCCAACCCCAATGAAGGGGACTGGCCGCCCTACAGCAAATTGGCGGCCAGCTCGGCCAGTTCACTGCGCTCACCCCGCAGCAGGGTCACGTGGCCGGCGAGCCGCTGGCCCTTGAAGCGCTCCACCAGCCAAGTGAGGCCGTTGCTTTCAGCATCCACGTAGGGATTGTCGATCTGGTAAGGATCCCCGGTGAGCACAATTTTGGTGCCCTCGCCCACCCGAGTCACGATCGTCTTCACCTCATGGGGGGTGAGGTTCTGGGCCTCGTCCACCACCATGAATTGGCGCGGAATCGAACGACCGCGGATGTAACTGATCGCCTCCACCTCGAGCAGGCCCATGCCCTTGAGGTCGGTCCAATTGCTGCGCGGCCCGCGGTGACTGCCACCAGCCCGCGCAGCACCCCGCCCCTCCTCCTCAGTGCCGCCGAGCAGAAAGTCGAGGTTGTCGATGATTGGTTGCATCCAGGGACCCATTTTTTCATCCAGATCCCCAGGAAGAAAGCCGATCTCCTTGCCGAGGGAAATCACCGGGCGGGTCACCAGCAGACGCTCGTAGAGCCGCTCATCGGCCACCTGGTGCAGCCCAGCGGCCAGGGCGAGCAGGGTTTTACCGGTGCCGGCCTTGCCCACCAGGGTGATCAGCTGGATGCTGGGGTCCAGCAGCAGATCAAGGGCAAATGTCTGCTCCCGGTTGCGGGGCTGGATGCGGCCGAGCTTGGCCTTGGGCGCCCGCTGCAGCGGCTGCAGGCTGCCGGTGGCGGCGTTGTAGCGAGCCAGCAGGGTGTGGGCCGGCTGGGCCCGATCGATCAGGGTCACGCCCTCGTTGGCCTGCAGCGGCGCCTCCAGCACCAGACCCTCCACCGCCAGACCTGGCGGCAGCTTGACCCGATCCATCTGCTCCGCATCCACCCACACCTCACAGAAGCCGGGATATAGGTCTCTGATTGCAACTCGGTCACTGGTGTAGTCCTGGGCGATCAAGCCCACCGCATCAGCTTTGATGCGCAGGTTGGTGTCCTTGGTAACGAGCACCACCGGCGGCTGGCTACCCAGCACCGCCTGCAGGCGCTGCTCCTCTAGGGCCACCGCCAGGATGTTGTTGTCGCCGCTGCCGCCCTTGAGCTCGGGCGGCAGCTGGCTAAGGGTTTCGGCCCGGCAAAACACCACCTTGAGCGTGCCGCCCTGTTCGCCATTGGGTACCCCATCGGCCAGGTTGCCATGGGCGCGCAGAGCGTCCAGCAGCCGCGATACCTGGCGGGCATTGCGTCCCTTTTCAGCTGGATCCCGTTTGAAGCGGTCGATCTCCTCGACCACCTCGATCGGGATCAGGATGTTGTTGTCTTCAAAGCGGGTCAGGGCTGCCGGATCGTGCAGCAGCACGTTGGTGTCGAGCACGAAGGTCTTACGCATGCCGATCACCGATTCCGTGATGGCGAGAAATTAAGACCACTAGGCCATTTACGCTCCGTCGATTCGTGCCTCGTCGCAATTGGCGCCTTCGCCCATGGCCTCATCGCTTGCCGCACTGGTTCTGCTCAAGCTCTTGCTGGTGTTGGCCCTGCTGCTGGGCCTCAGCCTGGTAGTGCTGGAGCTTCGCCATCGCCTGCGCCCCGCCTCGCCGCTGCGGCTGCGCGCTGAAGACTTCCGCGTCGAAGCCGGCAGCGATGGCCTCACCGTCTCCGGCATGGTGACGATCCACAACCCCCACCACCGCATGGAGGTGATGGTGCCGGAGATCGAGCTGCGGCCCACCTTGCTGGGTCGGGGCGACCTGGCAGGCGTCACGGTGTCGAGTCGAATCGAGGCGCTGCATCCGGATGAGGAATCCCGCCCGGATGGCTACTGGGCCGCCTACATAGTCAAGGGGCGCAAGAGCACCAGCGCCCGCATCCAGATCAGCCTGAGCGGCCCCCCGGGCCAGTCCCTAGACCAGCTGCTCGACACCCTCTGGCTGGAAATTCTCTGGGTCAACTACGGCCCCTTCGGCCGCCTCCATCGCCGCGATGGCGTGTTGGTACCGCTGCAGAAACCCACTCCCATAGCGCCCCAATCGGCCCACTGGCGCGACGGTGATCGCTGCCGCGTGCTGCCGGTTGGCACCCACCTGCTCGGCGTGCTCGACGACCCAGAAGCCGTGCTGCGCCGCTACGCCGGCGAGCTGATCCAGCCCGGCGATGTGCTCACCATCGGCGAAACCCCCCTGGCGGTGATGCAGGGTCGCTATCACCACCCGGCCACCGTTCAACCGGGCGCCCTGGCCCGGCTGCTCTGTCGTGGCTTCCACCCCACCAGCTCCCTGGCCACCGCCTGCGGCCTGCAGTCCTTGATCGATGTGGTCGGTCCGGCCCAGGTGCTGGGCGCCTGGCTGATTGGCCTGGCCCTGAAACTTGTAGGAAGCAAGGGCTGGTTTTATCGCCTTGCCGGCGACCAGGCCCGCCTGATCGACGACATCACCGGCACCACGCCCCCCTACGACCAGACGATTGTGCTCGGTCCCCAACAGCCCGCCGCTTTCTGCGCCGCCATGGCCCGCTCCTTGGGCGTGGCCGTGGCGGTGGTAGACGTCAACGATCTGGGCCGGGTCAAGGTGCTGGCCTCCAGCCCGGGCTGCGATGAAGCCCTGCTGGAGCGGGCCCTGCGTCCCAACCCGGCTGGTAATGCCAACGAGCGCACCCCATTGGTGCTGGTGCGCCCCAGCTGAGCCCCAGCCCAGCTAAGCCGCAGCCGTCTCTGGCGCCGATACAGTTGGCTTACGCGGCTAACTGGTTACGCCCCCATGCTCGGGATCCTGCAGCCGCCTTCTGCCCTTCCGGCACCACCCGAGCCTCCGGGGCCAGATAGCTGGCGGCTCGAAAGCTTGGCTGGCTGGCACCTGCCCCTACTCACCGATCCCGCCTTTCTGCCCCTGCAACCGGTGCTGCAGCGGGCCGTGCTGCTGGGCCTGCCCGAGCGGCTAATGCAGGCGCTTCTGGCTAGGCCCTCCCTCGCACCCCAGGTGCTGGTAGCTCTCAGTGGCCAGAAGCCGCTCGGCCTGATCGTCTGCCGCCGGCTCAACCGCAGCGGCAGTTGCTGGCAGATGCAACACCTGCGCCTGGCCCCAAGCGCCGCCCGCCATGAACTGGCCAGCACCTTGCTGCGAGCAGCAATCCAGCGGGCCCGGGGAGCGGCCAGCTGGATTGCTGCGGCCTCCAGCCTCGATGACACCCGCTTGGCGATGCTGCGCGAGCAGGGCTTTCAGCCCTTGCGCAGCGACCGGCTGTGGTGCTGGCCTGGCGCCCCTGCCGGCGGCAGCCCTATCTCGGCCAGCAGCCCCGCACCGGCAGAGCTGCAGCTCACACCTCTCAACCGCCGCAGCGCCACCCTGCTTTGGCACCTGGAGCAGGCCGCCTGCCCGGCCCAATTGCGTCAGCTGCTCGATCGCCGCGTCGAAGATCTGCTCGACCAGAGCCACGGCCGCGGCTGGATGCTGGTGGATCCCAGCCGGGAGCAGGCAGTGGCCGCCGTGCGCTGGATCGGCGAGCACCCAGGCGGCGGTCACGATGTGGAGCTGAGTGTCCATCCCGGCTGGGAACACCTGGTGGGCGCCGCCACCGAGTTGCTGCTGCACCAGGCCCAAGCCGGCCTCGGCGCCGGCGAACCCCTCTGGCTGCGCTGTGACCTGCGCGACGAAGCTCGCCAGCGCTGGCTCGCTGAGCTGGGAGCTCAGGAGCGGGGCGAGCGAGTGCTGATGGCACGCAGCGTCTGGCGGCGTCAGGGGCTGCAGGCCCCGGCACGGGCCGCCCAGCGCATCGATGCCTTGCTCGAGCAGTGGCAACCCCGCCGCCGCCCCCTGCCCACCCCAACCCCCCTGGCCCCGCCGTTGTGAGCGCGACCCGATCAAGAAGCGCCCCGCAGCCCCGCTCAGCGCTGGCCCTCGACGTTGGGCGACGGCGCATCGGCCTGGCGGGCTGTGACCCCCTCGGCCTAACCGTTACCCCCCTGCGGGCCCTGGCCCGGGGCTCCTTCGCCAGCGACGTAGAGCACCTGAACTCCCTGGTGCAGCAGCGGCGGGTGCTGGCCCTGGTGGTGGGCCTGCCGCTCGATGCGGCTGGGCAGCCCACCGCCCAAGCCCTGCACTGTCAGCGCTACGGCGAGCGCCTTGCCCGCCGGCTGCAGCTTCCTCTGGCCTGGGTAAATGAGCACGCCAGCACCTGGGCCGCCGGCGAGCGCCACGGGCTTCACGGCGACCGCAGCGGTGCCCTCGACAGCGCCGCCGCGGCCCTGCTGCTCGAACAATGGCTGCAGGACGGCCCCGATCCGGTGCTCCCGGCGACCATCGAGCGCTGCCAGACGGCCGACGCTGCAGCATCCTGAAGAGATCCAATTCCAGCCCATGAGTTCCGAACCCCCCTCCCAGTCCAGCTCGGAGATCCCCGCCGATGTTCCCACCGTGCTGGTGCACGACAGCCGCGGCCGCCAGCTGCTCTGCTTCCTCGAGCAGCTGATCCCACTCGATGGCCACGACTACGTGCTGCTCACCCCGGTCGACACCCCTGTCTGTCTGTTCCGCCTCGACGGCGACGAAGACCCAGAACTGATCGACACCATCGATGCCACCGAGCCGATCCTGTCGGTTGCCGATGTGGTGCTGCAGGAGCACGACCTCACCCTGGTGCGCTCTGCCGTCACCCTCACCGTCAGCGGCGAACTGGACGAGCCCGAACCCGATGAGCTCGATGACGACGATGACGCCGACGACGACTCCGAGACCTACGAATTGCTGGTGAGCTTCCTCGTAGACGATCTGGAATATGGGTTGTACATCCCCCTAGATCCGTTCTTCGTGGTGGCCCGCATGAATGGCGACGGCGCCTTGCTAGTGGAAGGCGAGGAGTTTGAACGGGTTCAACCCCGAATCGAGGCTGAATTGGAAGAGCGCGAGGGCGACGACTGATGCTGCGCCAGCTGCTGCGCCCTAACTGGCTGCGGGAGTGCACCCTGGCCGAGCTGCCCCTGCAGGAGCTGCTCGACCAACCGATCCGGGCCCTGGTGCTCGATGTCGATCGCACCTTGCTCCCCCGCCGCCAGGCGGAGCTGCCCGCCAGCGCCCTGCGCTGGCTGCAGCAAGCGCGGCAGCAGGTGCCGATCCACCTATTCAGCAACAACCCCTCCCGCCAGCGGATCGGAGCGGTGGCGGCCCAGCTCGACCTGCCCTACACAATTTCCGCCGGCAAACCACGCCGCAGCGCCCTGCGTCGGGTGCTGGCGGAGCTCAACCTGCCCCACCAGGAGGTCGCCCTGATCGGTGACCGCCTGTTTACGGATGTGATCGCCGGCAACCGGCTTGGCTTATTCACCGTGCTGGTGAAACCGATCGATCCCCTAGGTCAGCCTTGCAAGCGGGATCGGCTCCAAAAAATGGAGCTGCGCCTGGCCAACTGGGTGGGCACCAGCCTGGGCTGATGACAACCCCATCCCACTCCATGCGCCGAGTGATCAAGGTGGGCACAAGCCTGCTGCGGGGCAGCGCCGAGCGCCCCACCGCAGCGGTGATCGCCGATCTAGCTGCCAGTCTCAGCCGCCAACGGCGCCAGGGCGAGACCATCGCCCTAGTTACCAGTGGGGCCGTGGGGCTGGGCTGCGAAGCCCTTGGCCTGGGGCAGCGCCCCAGCGAAGTGGTGGCTCTCCAGGCCGCCGCCGCCGTGGGCCAGGGCCGGCTGATGGCCCTCTACCAAGACGCTTTCGCCGTACGTGGTCTGGCGGTAGCCCAGGTGCTGCTGACCCGCGGCGATCTGGCCTCCCGCCGCCGTTACCAGAACGCCTGCCGCACCCTCGAGCAGCTTCTGGACTGGGGAGTCGTGCCGGTGGTCAACGAAAACGACACCCTGGCCACCGACGAACTGCGCTTCGGCGACAACGACACCCTCTCCGCCCTTGTGGCGGTGGCGATCGGCGCCGATGAACTAGTGCTGCTCACCGACGTGGACAGTCTTTATTCAGGCGACCCCCGCAGCGACGCCGAGGCCCGGCCGATCGAGGAGGTGGCCAGCCTGGCCGAGCTCGACAGCCTGCAATCGGTGGCTACCGGCGGAGGTCAGTGGGGCACTGGCGGCATGACCACCAAACTCATTGCAGCCCGCATCGCCACCTCCAGCGGCATCCGGGTGCGCCTGGCTGACGGCCGTGACCCCGCCGTGCTCGATGCCCTGCTGGCCGGCGAGCGGGTCGGCACCCTGTTCCAGCCCAGCCCCACCCCCCTTCCCGACCGCAAGGGCTGGCTGGCCCACGCGCTCCTGCCCAAGGGCAGCCTGCAGTTAGACGCCGGCGCCGAGAGGGCCCTAACCCAGCAGGGAGCCTCGCTGCTGGCCGTGGGAGTGCAAGCGGTGGTAGGCGATTTCGAGCGCCGCGAGGCGGTGCGCCTGCTGGCCAGTGATGGGCGCGAGCTGGGCCGAGGTCTGGCCAGCCTTAGCAGCACGGAGCTGCGAGAACTGATGGGCAGCTCCGGCGTTGAGGTGGTGCACCGCGACCAGCTGGTGCTCACCAGCCGTTAAGGCCGGACCTACGATTCGCGCCGCTCCTATTCCCTGGCATGCGCTTCAGCGAACTGCTCAGCCAGCTCAGCGAAGTTACGGATGCCAGTCCGCGGCATCTCGCTAACGACCCCGAGCTAAATGGGGCAGCCGCCCTAGATAAGGCCCAGGCTGATCAGCTCACTTTTCTGGAACCAGGCAACTGCCTAGCTGCCGCCCTGGCCGGCAGCAACGCCGGAGCCATCCTGCTGCCAGCCCGCGGCGATGAGGCCGCAGCCCTGCAGCGGCTCGCCCTGGAGCGAGACCTGGCCTGGATCGCCCTTGCTGATCCACGCCTGGCTTTTGCCGAGGCCCTCGCTGCTCTCCACCCCCGCCGCCAACCCGCCGCTGGCATCCACCCCAGTGCCGTGGTCGATCCAAGCGCCGTAGTCGGCATGGGATCCCACCTAGGCCCCCTAGTCGTGATCGGCGCCAACGTGCAGATCGGCGCCAGCTGCGTACTCCACCCCCAGGTGGTGCTCTACGAAGACGTGCAGATCGGTGACGACTGCGAGCTGCACGCCGGTGCCGTTCTGCACCCCGGCAGCCGCCTGGGCCGGGGCTGCGTCGTGCACTCCAATGCCGTTGTGGGCAGCGAGGGCTTTGGCTTCGTGCCCACCGCCCATGGCTGGCGCAAGATGCCCCAGACCGGCCAGGTAGTTCTTGAGGAGGGGGTTGAGGTGGGTTGCGGCAGCACCATCGACCGACCCTCCGTAGGTGAAACCCGCATCGGCGCCGGCACCAAGATCGACAACCTGGTTCATATCGGCCATGGCGTCAGCACCGGCAAGGGCTGCGCCCTGGCGGCCCAGGTGGGCATCGCCGGCGGGGCCCGCCTTGGCAATGGCGTGATTTTGGCGGGCCAGGTGGGTCTGGCAAACAAGGCGGTGATGGGCGACCGAGCCATCGCCAGCTCCAAATCCGGGGTGCATGGGGAGGTGGCCGCCGGCGAGGTGGTGAGCGGCTATCCGGCTATCTCCAACCGCCTCTGGCTGCGCAGCTCAGCCGTATTCAACAAGCTGCCAGAGCTCGTTAAATCCCTGCGGCAGCTGGAGAAGCAGGCCAAGCCCTAGCCTCGCGCCCAGCACTTCAAGGCCCATGACGTCGAGCTACCGGATCACCCTGCTTCCCGGCGACGGCATCGGCCCGGAAATCATGGCTGTAGCCCGCCAGCTGCTCGATGCGGTCAGCAGCAGCCATGGGTTCAGCCTCGTCTACGACGAGCAGCCCATGGGCGGCGTTGCCATTGACGCCACCGGCGAGCCCCTGCCCAACAGCACCCTCGAGGCCTGCAAGGCCGCCGATGCGGTGCTGCTCGCCGCCATCGGCTCGCCCCAATACGACAGCTTGCCCCGGGAGCAGCGCCCTGAATCGGGTCTGCTGGGGCTCAGATCAGCTCTGGGCCTGTTCGCCAACCTGCGGCCGGTGAAGATCATCCCAGCCCTAATCGACGCCTCCACCCTCAAACGGGAGGTGATCGAAGCGGTGGACCTGCTGGTAGTGCGTGAGCTCACCGGCGGCGTTTACTTCGGCACCCCTAAGGGGCGGGTGGAAGCTGAAGGCCGGGTGCGGGCCTTCAACACCATGGCTTACTTCGACGACGAGATCGACCGCATCGCCAAGGTGGCGTTCGAGTTGGCCGTGACTCGGAGCGGCCGGCTTTGCAGCGTTGACAAGGCCAACGTGCTGGACGTGAGCCAGCTCTGGCGCGACCAGGTCACCGCCATGGCGGCGGACTACCAGACGGTGGAACTCAGCCATATGTACGTTGATAACGCCGCCATGCAGCTGGTGCGCAATCCTCGTCAATTCGACGTGCTGCTAACCAGCAACCTCTTCGGCGACATCCTCAGTGATGAAGCCGCCATGTTGAGCGGCTCGATCGGCATGCTGCCCTCCGCTTCCCTGGGGTCCAGCGGGCCAGGCCTGTTTGAGCCGATCCATGGCTCCGCCCCTGACATCGCTGGCCAGGACAAGGCAAACCCGATGGCGATGGTGCTCAGCGCCGCCATGATGCTGCGGGTCGGCCTGCAGCAAGACGCCGCTGCCACCGCCCTAGAAACCGCCGTCGACCGGGTCCTAGCCGCTGGCTATCGCACCGGTGACCTGATGAGCGAGGGCTGCACCCAGCTGGGCTGCCGCGCCATGGGAGAGCAGCTGCTGGGGGCCCTGGCGGGGTAAGGCGCCGGCGACCTGCCAAACTCGCGATCAGTTTCGTTGATTCCTGCGCATGTCGAAGCGTCATCCGGTTGTTTCTGTCACCGGTTCCTCCGGCGCAGGCACCAGCACTGTCAAGCGCGCCTTCGAGCACATTTTTAAGCGCGAGGGAATCACACCTGCAGTGGTGGAGGGCGACAGCTACCACCGCTACGAGCGCGGCCCGATGAAGGAAGCCATGGCTACCGCCCTGGCCAATGGTGAAAACTTTTCCCACTTCGGCCCCGAAGCAAACCTGTTTGACAAGCTCGAAGAGCTGTTCAAGGCCTACGGCGAAACCGGCAGTGGCCAGAAGCGCTACTACCTGCACTCCGTTGAAGAGGCCGCCGAGCACAACGCCCGCCTCGGCACCAACCTGGATCCCGGCCAGTTCACTCCCTGGGAAGCCATCCCCACCGGCACCGACCTGCTCTTCTACGAAGGTCTACACGGCGGAGTCAAGGGTGAGGGTTACGACGTAGCCTGCTTGGCTGATCTACTAGTAGGCGTGGTGCCGGTAGTCAACCTGGAGTGGATCCAGAAGATCGCTCGTGACAACAAGGAGCGCGGCTATTCGGCTGAGGCCACGGTGGACACGATCCTGCGCCGCATGCCGGATTACATCAACCACATCTGCCCCCAGTTCAGCCTCACGGATATCAACTTCCAGCGGGTTTCGACGGTGGACACCTCCAACCCCTTCATGATCCGGGAGATCCCCACGCCGGATGAATCCTTCGTGATCATCCACTTCCGCAAGGGGGCCCGCGAAAAGTGGGGCATCGACTTCACCTACCTACTCGACATGATCCACGACTCGTTCATGTCGAGCCCCACCTCGATCGTGGTGAACGGCGGCAAAATGGGCTTCGCCATGGAGCTGATCCTTACGCCGATCATCCATCGCATGATCGAAGAGAAGAAGAAGCTGTCCTGATTGCAATGGCAACCCCTATTCTGGGGTTGCCATTCGTTTTGGTGAGGCCGATCTCCTTCGCCACACCCACGAAGAATCCTTCCCCGTCGTTTTTGATTCCGGGGGCTGCCAAAACCAAGGCCGCAGACTCATTGCGTCTCGACCAGATCAACAGCAGTCTGGTGATTCAGGCAGCTCGCCGCATCTTGTTTCAGTCTTTGGAGCTCGGCAACGCCGGCCACGAACCATCCGGCGTGGTGCTCAATGGCAAGCAAATATTGCAGGGCAGAATTGTTTTCGACCAGCCGGTGCTGCTGCCCGATGAGCAATTTGTGCCCATTAATTTGATCCGGGGCCGCCTGACAGGGAGCGGTGCAGCCAGGCTGCGTCTACCCCGCAAACCATCCTCTCCCCCTCTCGCCTGAGGCCCGTTTGAGCCCCCTTGCTCCGCTGCTTGCCAGCTCCCCAGCCGTGCCAGTTGTGGTGGCCCTACTTGGAGCCTGCGTGGGCAGCTTTCTCAATGTGGTGGCCTGGCGCCTGCCGCGGGAGGAATCGATTGTGCTGCCGCCCAGCCACTGCCCCCGTTGCGGCAGCCGGCTGCGCTGGTTTGAAAATGTGCCCCTGCTGGGCTGGTTGCTACTGCGTGGCCGCTGTGGCCACTGCGGTGCTCCGATCTCCTGCCGCTACCCCCTGGTGGAGCTGCTTAGCGCCGGGCTCTGGGTAGAGGCCCTGCTGGCCCAGCCGAGCGCCATGGGCCCTAACCCCCAGCCCTGGCTGCTGGTAGCCGCAGGCTGGCTGCTGTTGAGCTGGCTGCTACCGCTGGTGTTGATCGATATCGATCGCCTCTGGTTGCCCGAACCCCTGTGCCGCGTTGGCCTGTTACTTGGCCTGGCGGTGAGCGCAGTGATCGGCTTCCAGCAGGGTGACTCAATCGGCCGAGAGCTGCTGTTTCACCATCTGGTGGCCGCCGGAGTTGGCCTGGTTGGCTTTGAAACGGTCAGTGCCTTGGCCCACAAGGCAATCGGCCGGCCGGCCCTCGGCCTGGGAGACGCCAAACTGGCTGCCCTGCTGGGGGCTTGGCTTGGTCTCACCGGGCTTGGCATCACCGTGATCCTGGCGGTGTTTGCCGGGGCGGTGCTGGGCAGCATCGGCCGGCTCAGCGGCCTGCTGGGCAAGCACCAGCCCTTTCCCTTTGGCCCCTTCCTTGCAGCTGGTGGGGCCGCCGTGTGGCTACTCGGCAACGACCTATGGCTGGCCGTGCTGGGGCTGGTGTGGTGAAGCGCCTTTAATAGGTCGAGCTGTTGGTAAACGCCGCATGTCGCTGTTCGACTGGTTTGCGGATCGCCAGAAAAATGCCCCAACCGTGCGGGTCACCCAGGAGCAGGAGGAGGGCGACGGTCTCTGGAGCAAGTGCCCGGAATGCAGTTTGGTGGTGTATCGCAAAGACCTGGTGGCTAACGCCAGCGTTTGCAAGGGATGTGGCCACCACAACCGCATCGACAGCCCTGAGCGCATCGCCCTGATCGCCGACCCGGGCAGCTTCGAGCCCATGGATACCGGCCTCTCACCCACCGACCCCCTAGCCTTCAAGGACCGGCGTAGCTACGCCGATCGCATCCGCGACAGCCAGCAGAGCACTGGCCTGCGCGACGCCGTGGCTACCGGTATCTGCAGCACCAGTGGCCTGCCCCTGGCCCTTGGAGTGATGGATTTCCGCTTCATGGGCGGCTCGATGGGTTCGGTGGTGGGCGAGAAGCTCACCCGCCTGATCGAAACAGCCACCGCCCGGCGCATACCGGTGCTGATTGTCTGCGCCTCCGGTGGTGCCCGCATGCAGGAGGGGATGCTGAGCTTGATGCAGATGGCCAAGATCTCCGGCGCCCTGGAGCGGCACCGCCAGGCAGAGCTCCTTTACCTACCCCTGCTCACCTACCCCACCACAGGGGGTGTAACCGCCAGCTTCGCCATGTTGGGCGACTTAATCCTCGCCGAGCCCAAGGCCCTGATCGGCTTCGCCGGCCGCCGGGTGATCGAGCAGACCCTGCGAGAAAAGCTGCCAGAGGGCTTCCAAACCGCCGAATACCTGCGCGACCACGGCTTCGTGGACGCGATCGTGGATCGCACTGAATTCAAGGCAACCCTGGCCAGCCTGCTAACCATGCACGGCTGCCGTGAAACGGTGCCGGCATGAGCGGCCTGCGCCGGGCAGCCCACTCTCTGCTGCTGCTGTTGCTGGTCTTGGGGATCTTGGCCGCCACGCCTGGAAGGGCCCTAGCTGGCCCGGTCGACTGGCATGAGGTGGCCAGCACCAGCGAGGGACGCCAGTGGTGGGATGGCGGCAGTCTGCGCACCAGCCGAGGCGGCAATATTTCGGTGCTGACACGCTTCCAAAAACCTGTCAGCGAGGAGCAACCCAGGCCCCTATCCGATCTCTACGTGATGGAAATTGACTGCGGCCAGGAGCTGTTCCGCGACACCTCTATCAACGGCCTACCCCAGTTCAGGGCTGAATGGCAACCAGCATCGGGAGACAACCTGATCAGCAGCGTGATCGGCGAAGTTTGTGCCACCGCAGCCGAGGGCCTCTCATGAGCGCTCCTCCGCTGAAGGTGGCCATTGCTGGCCTGGGCTTTGGCGAGGCCGTGCACCTACCCGCATTGCGCGCCTGCCCCGGCACCGAGCCGGTGGCCCTCTGGCACCCGCGCCCCGAGCGACTGGAAGCCGCCTGCCGCAGCGCCGAACTGCCTGGCCACAGCGACTTCGATGAGCTGCTGGCCAATCCGGCCGTCGAGGCAATCGTGATTGCCACCCCGCCGGGGCCACGTTTTGATCTAGCCAGGCGCGCCCTGGAAGCGGGCAAGCACCTGCTGCTGGAGAAGCCCGTAGCCCTCAACGCCGAGCAGATCGAGAGCCTGCAACGGTTGGCCCTGCAGCGGGGGCTAACCGTGGCGGTCGACTTTGAATACCGGGCCGTTCCCCTGTTCCAGCAGCTCGCCGACCTGCTGGCCAGCGGCGTCCTCGGTGAATTGGTGCTGGTGAAATACGACTGGCTGATGGGCAGCCGAGCTGACGCCTCGCGCCCTTGGAGCTGGTATTCCCAGGCAGCCGAAGGGGGCGGGGTGCTGGGAGCACTGGGCACCCATGCCTTTGACACCCTGCACTGGCTGGTGGGTCCAAGCCACTCCCTTAGGGCCCAATTGAGCACGGCAATTACCCAGCGGCCCCTGGCCGATGGCAGTGGTCGCCTAGCCGATGGCAGTGGTCGCCTAGCCAGGGTGGATGCCGAAGACATCGCCTTGGTGCAGCTGGAGCTGGAAACACCCCTGGGGCAGAAGGTGCCGGCCCAGCTCAACCTGGCCTCCGTGACCCGCAGGGGCCGGGGCTGCTGGCTGGAGCTGTATGGCCGTGACGGCACCGCCGTGCTCGGCTCCGACAACCAGGCCGACTACGTCCATGGCTTTGGGCTGTGGCACTCCCAGGCGGGAGAGCCATTGCGGCCGGTGGAGGCTGATGAGCGCTGGAGCTTTGCTCGCACCTGGGCCGATGGCCGGATTGCGCCGGTGCAGCGCATCCACAGCTGGTGGAGTGCGGCGGTGCGCGAGGGCCGACCGATGCTGCCTGGCTTGGGCGAGGCAGTGCTGAGTCAGCGCTGCTGCGACTGGGCCCGCCTGGGAGCTGCCCAGGGCACTCCAAGGGGCATCCCCTAGAGTCGCCCCCAGTTCAACTCCCGACCCCGAGAGGTTTTCCCATGGCGCTCGTTCCGCTTCGGCTGCTGCTCGACCATGCCGCTGAGAACGGCTATGGCATCCCTGCCTTCAACGTAAACAACCTGGAGCAGGTGCAGTCGATCATGGAGGCGGCCAGTGAGACCGACTCTCCGGTGATTCTGCAGGCCTCCCGCGGTGCCCGCCAGTACGCCGGTGAAAATTTCCTGCGCCACCTGATCCTGGCCGCAGTCGAAACCTATCCCGACATCCCGGTGGTGATGCACCAGGACCACGGCAACAGCCCTGCCACCTGCTTTGGTGCTGCCGCCAACGGTTTCACCTCGGTGATGATGGACGGCTCGCTGATGGCAGACGCCAAGAGCCCCGCCAGCTACGAGTACAACGTGGCTGTCACCAAAGAGGTGGTGGACGTGGCCCACGCCATCGGCGTGAGTGTGGAAGGCGAGCTGGGTTGCCTGGGTTCCCTGGAAACCGGCATGGGTGAGGCCGAGGACGGCCATGGCTTCGAGGGCAAGCTCGACCACAGCCAGCTGCTCACCGACCCCGCCGAAGCAGCCGATTTCGTCGCCAAAACCAAAGTTGACGCCCTGGCGATCGCCATCGGCACCAGCCACGGCGCGTACAAGTTCACCCGCAAGCCCACCGGTGAAGTGCTGGCCATCAGCCGCATCGCTGAGATCCACAAAGCGATCCCCAACACCCACTTGGTGATGCACGGCTCCTCCTCCGTGCCCCAGGAGTGGCTGGACATGATCAACAAGTTCGGCGGCGCCATCCCCGAGACCTACGGCGTGCCCGTCGAAGAGATCCAGGAGGGCATCCGCAACGGCGTGCGCAAGGTGAATATCGACACCGATAACCGCCTCGCCTTCACCGCAGCTGTTCGGGAAGCGGCCTTCAAGGATCCCGCCAACTTCGATCCCCGCCACTTCAACAAGCCTGCCCGCCAGTACATGAAGCAGGTGTGCCTGGATCGCTATCAGCAGTTCTGGTGTGCAGGCAACGCCAGCAAGATCAAGCAGCGCGACATCAACTACTACGCCGGCCTCTACGCCAAGGGCGCCCTTGACCCCAAGGCAGCAGTCGCAGCCTGATCTAGCCATACCCTCCTAATGCTCCAGCCATGGAGATCACCGGGCCCCTAACGGGGCCTTTTTTATGGCCCCTTAAGGGGCCTTTTTCATAAGCCCGATCGATTGGCTGGGCCTGGGCCTGGCGCCAACAGGGAGGCAATCGCCCGGTCCAGGGTGGTTTCCATCGCCACCCTGGTGCCATCGCTTACCACCACGCGAGTGAGGGTAGGCAGCCCACCGTTGCGGGCCTTGAGATAAACGGGCTCCACATAAAGCAGCGCCTCGCCCACAGGTACCACCAAGAGATTGCCCTGAATCACCTCCGATCCGGCCCGATCCCAGAGACCAAACTGCTGGCTGATGCGCGGGTTCTGGTTAATCAGGGCCTGAACCTGCTCCGGACCGAAGATTGGCGTTTGGGTTGGGAAGCGCAGCAACACCAATTCGCCGTAGTTGGGGGCGTCGCTGCGGGCCGCCAACCAGGCGGCCAGGTTGGGGCGGGCCAAGGGAGTGAGCGGCTGCAGCAGCAGGAATTCAGGCGGCAACTCTGGGGTGAGCTGGGCGCTGATGTGATAAGGCTTCACCGGAATCTGGCTGCGCCCGTAGAGCTCCTTGGGCACCTGCCACACGTCATCACCGCTGTAGAAAATGCGCGGATCGGTGACGTGATACCGCAGTAGCTGGGAGGTCTGCAGCTCGAACTGGCGCTGGGGATAGCGAATATGGGCCTGCAGGGGTTTAGGCATCGCCGCTAGCGGCTGAAAAAGATCCGGAAACAAGCGCTGCCAACCGACGATGATTGGATCATCCGGTTCGGCCACATAGAGCACGGCCGTGCCGTTGTAAGCGTCTACTACCGCCTTCACCGAATTGCGTAGATAGCGGATATCAGCGTCGCCAGGCACGGCAGCGCTGTATGGATAGCTGCGGCTGGTGGTAAAGCCCTCCACAATCCAAAACTGGTGTTGATCGCGGGCGAAGGGACCGGGCTTATCGAGTTGCACCGACACCAAATAGGGATCGCCTTCGAAGCGCACAAACGGGGCCATGCTGCTCAGGCGCTGGCGAACTTCCCTGCGCAGTAGCAGTCGGGTCTGGGGGGTAATCGCCCCCTGCATAAGCAACTTCGGCTCTCGCAGATATGTGGCCGCGGCCAGCCGGCCCCAAGCAGAGCCGATCGGCACACCAGCTGAGCCGCCGTAGTGGGTGTAAAGATTTTCGTCACCCTGGGGGTAGTCAAACTCCTGCACCTTGGTGGGAGCAAGGGCATAGGGCGACACCAGTGCCCCGAAGTAGAGGCTGGGCTTGCCGATGGGGATGCCGGCGCGCACCTGGGCGGTGGTGATGCCCAGCTGGGCATTGCCCTGAACCCTGGTTGATGCACCTAGGTCGCTAATGAAGTAATCGGGCAGGCCATCGGGACTGCTGGTGTTCACCGGCGAAACCGTGAAGCCGTAGCCATGGGTAAACACCAAATGGGTGTTAAGCCAGGTGCGAGCTGCCGGAGGCAGGGAGGCCTGATCTAGCTCCCGCGCCGTGATGATCACCAGCTGGCGGCCCAATCCCTGGTTTGGCGCCAGGTTGTAGCGGTCCACCGCAGCGGCAGAGAAGCGGTAATACACCCGCAGCTGCTGCAGCTGGCGGTTGGTAGAGAGCAGGGGCTGACTATCCCAAAGGCGAATGTTGCGCAGGGTGGCCTGGCTTGCCTGCACATCAGCGCGGGTGAGACGCCGGCGTGGCTTTACGAAACGAGTGCTGATGCCATCAAGTTGGAAGGCTGCCCGGGTAGCCCGGATTGAGCGCGCCAGATAGGTGGTTTCCAGCTGCAACTCCCGCGGCCTAACCAGCAGCAGCTGCAGCACCGGGGTGAGAGCGACCTCAAGCAAGGGCACTAGCAGCAGGGCCAAGGAAACAGCCCCAAGCAAAGGTCCCCGAATGCCCCGGCGCGGCAGGGGCAGCAGCAGGGCGACAGCCGTGAGCAGGGCCACCAATGCCGCCATGGTGCGCAGGGGCAACACCAGATGGACATCGAGCCAGCCGGCACCGGGCACGCTGCCGGCGGTGCTGAGCAGCAGTTGGTGGCGGCCAAGCCAAAAACTGCCAGCTACCAGCAGGGCCAGCGAGCCCAGCGGCCAGCGCAGCTGCAGCAGCTGGGCTGGGGTGAAACCGTGGAAACGGCCATCGCTTAGCTGGGGGGGGCGGGCCAGCAGGCCCCAAAGCCCCGCCGCCAGGTGGCAGGTGCCAAGGGCAAGCAGCAGGGTTAGCCCTAGGGCCAGGGCAGGGAAACGCACCATGCCGAAGCTGATATCGGCCCAGAGCATCGGCTCCCGCACCCCACTGTCAGGAGCCAGCAAGGCCAGCGACCACACCCCCCAAGCTCGGCCCAGCACCGTGGCCGTGGCCAAAGAGGCCAGCGCCGCCACCAGCCGGGGCGCCCGCCGCGGCCAGACCAACAGGGCTACCAGCAGCCCGGCCAGCAGCAAAAGCAGGGAAAACGGCAGGCCATTGAGCAGGGTCAAACCATGCAGCCGCCGGGGATCGAAGGGGGTCAGCACCAGGCGCTGGGCCAGGCGCAATAGCAGGGCCAGCGGCACCAGCTGGGCCAGGGCGAGCAGCCCCAGGGCGGCGGCATAGCCAGCTGGGGCCAGGCCAAAGCGCCGCTCGTCGGGGTCTGCCGAGCCTGAGCGCCAAAACCGGCTCAGCCAGCCCTGCAGCACCAGGCCCAGCCCCAAGCCCAGGCCCATCAAGCCAACCTGCAGCAGCCAGCGGCGCAGCAGTACCGGGCCTTTGTCAAATTGCTCAAACCAGCTCCACTCCAGCCAGAGACGGGCCCCCAGCACGCCGAGTCCCAATAGAAGAGCCAGGCCCAGGGTCACGCTGACCGCCGCACGCAGGGAGGCAGACAAGGGGCGCCTTGGCATCAGAAGTCGGTGCAGAAGCTGAGGCTAGGAAGCCCTGGCCCATCAGCAAGCCCAAGCCTCAAATAAATACCCGATCTCTTTAGTCGGAATTAAATCGACGTCTCGGCCAGCGCTGTTAATCTCAGGCCACTGCTGGGCGTGACTGTGACTGCCACCCTCTCCCGCTCCACCTTCACCGGATTGCGCTGCAAGGAATGCGGCCATCCCTACGAAGCGAGCGCTCGCCACGTCTGTGAAGACGTCTGCTTCGGACCGCTCGAAGTTGTCTACGACTACGAGGCGATCAAAAATCGGGTGAGCCGGGCCACGATTGAGGCGGGCCCCGCTTCCATCTGGCGCTACCGCGAATTCCTGCCGATTGAAGGCGATCCCATCGATGTAGGCACGGGCTTTACGCCGTTGCTCAAGGCCGGCAACCTGGCCAAGCGGCTCGGCCTCAAGAGCCTCTACATCAAGAATGACGGCGTCAACATGCCGACGCTTTCGTTTAAGGACCGGGTGGTGAGTGTGGCCCTCACCCGCGCCCGGGAGCTGGGCTTCACCACGGTGAGCTGCGCCTCCACCGGCAACCTGGCCAACTCCACCGCCGCCATCGCCGCCCACGCCGGCCTCGACTGCTGCGTGTTCATCCCCAGCGATCTGGAATTGGGCAAGGTGCTGGGCACCTTGATCTACAACCCCACCTTGATGGCGGTGCATGGCAACTACGACCAGGTGAATCGCCTCTGCTCCGAGGTGGCAAACACCTTCGGCTGGGGCTTCGTCAACATCAACCTGCGCCCCTATTACTCCGAGGGCTCAAAAACCCTGGGCTACGAGGTGATCGAGCAACTGGGCTGGCAACTGCCAGACCACATCGTGGCGCCCCTGGCCTCTGGCTCCCTGTTCACCAAGATTCGCAAGGGTTTTGACGAATTCATCAAGGTGGGGCTGGTAGACGAAAAGCACGTCCGCTTCAGCGGCGCCCAAGCTGAGGGCTGCTCCCCGATCGCCCAGGCCTTCGCGGAAGGTCGGGACTTCATCACTCCGGTGAAGCCCAACACGATCGCCAAGTCGATTGCCATCGGCAACCCGGCAGACGGTCCCTACGCCATCGACATCGCCAACAAAACCAATGGCAGCATTGCGGCAGTCAGCGACCCCGAGATCATCGAGGGCATCAAGCTGCTGGCTGAGACCGAGGGCGTTTTCACCGAAACCGCAGGCGGTACCACCATCGCCGTGCTGAAGAAGCTGGTGGAGCAGGGCAAGATCAATCCTGACGAAACCACCGTGGCCTACATCACCGGCAACGGTCTCAAGACGACTGAGGCGATCGCCTCCTCCATCGGCGAGCCCTACCTGATTGAGGCCCAGCTCGACAGCTTCAAAGCGGCCTGGGCAAAAGCGCAAGCCTCCCAGCAGCACTGATTACCACCAACGCTGATCACCCCACCCATTCCCCACGCCCCTCCAATCCCGGCCATGGCAGTTCAGGTTCTCATCCCCACCCCCTTGCAAAAGTTCACCAACGACGAGGCCAGCGTTGATCTCGATGCCTCCAATGTGGATGGCCTGATCGATGCCCTCGAGGGCCGCTACCCGGGGATCAAGGGTCGGTTGTGCGATGAGGCAGGCAAATTGCGCCGCTTCCTCAACGTCTACGTAAACAGTGAGGACATCCGCTTCCTCGACAACCAAAGCACCAGCCTCAGCGACGGTGACGAGGTTTCGATTGTTCCCGCCGTGGCCGGCGGCTGACCGAAGCCTCTAGGCGCAAGCCAAGTCCTAATAGTGTGCAGATCTCGCGAGGAGCCAGAGCAATGACCCAGGCCCCGATCCAATCGATCCCCACTACCGGCTGCGCCCAGTGGCAAGCCAAGGCCCAGCTGTTCGACTACCGCCAGGCTGCCAATCCGGTGCGAGCTGGGCTAACCGAACCGATACCTCTGCGCCAATGGGACCCAGCCCTGCACCAGTCAGGGCCCACGGCGGTGCTGCCTCTCGATCTCAGCAGCGAGCTCGGCTGTAGCTCCCCAGCCACCAGCCCCGGCCTAGCGGCCAACTTTTTGCGGATCGAAGCTGGTGAAGGCCTCAAGGCAGCGGCAAACGCCACCAGCTTGCTTTTTTATGTGTTGCAAGGATCGGGCAGCCTCGAGCGTGCTGGCGCGCCGCAGCTTGGCTGGAGCGCTGGAGATCTATTTGTATTGCCAGCTGGCGAGCCCCCCCTGCTAACTGCAGAGGCCACCAGCGTTCTCTACTGGGTGCACGACGGCCCCCTGCTCAGCCACCTCGGCGTCGAGGCCAGCACCGCCCGCTTCGAGCCAACCCACTACCCCGCCGCCCTGCTGCAGCGCGAACTAGACCAGCTACTCGCCGATCCCAGCGCCGCTCGTAGCAACCGGCTGAGCCTGCTGCTGGCTAACAGCGATCTACCCCAAAGCCGCACCGTGACCCACACCCTTTGGGCCATGCTCGGAGTGGTTCCTGCAGGCGCCATCCAGCCACCGCACCGGCACCAGTCGGTGGCCCTTGATCTAATCATCGATTGCGACCCGGGCTGTTACACCCTGGTGGGCACTGAGCTCGATGCCAGCGGCGCCATCGCCAACCCCCGCCGCATCGACTGGCAGTCCGGTGGGGCCTTCATTACACCGCCGGGCTACTGGCACGCCCATGTCAACAGCAGCGAGCGGATTTCCCGGTTGCTGCCGATTCAAGATGCCGGCCTACACACCTACTTGCGCAGCCTCGACATCCGCTTTTCCGGAGGCCTTCAGGGCAACAGCTGAGCCAGGCGGCTGCGGATGGGCCGCCTCATGGCTTGTCACCACCGCTCTAAAAGCCTCACCTTCGATGGTTTCATCTCTGATCAGCATTTCGACCAGCTCATCCATCAGGGCGCGGCGAGGCTGCAGCAAGGCCACGGCCTGATCGAGGGCTGAGCTAGCCAGTTCGCGCACTAGGGCATCGATGCGATTGCCGGTTTCACGCGAATAGGGAGGCTCGGAGCGCAACCAGTCGCGGCCGAGGAAAACCTCAGCCCCATCCCCCTCCAAAGCCACCGGGCCAAGACTGGAGAAGCCATAGCGAGTCACCATCTCCCTGCAGATGCGAGTGACCATATCCAGATCACCACTGGCACCTTGGGTCACCTCAGCGGGACCAAAAACAACCAGCTCAGCTGCGCGGCCACCCAAAGCAACCACAAGCCTGGCTTGCAGGTAGGCCTTGCTAATCAACCCGGAGTCGAGGATCTCCTCGTCCGGCATCATTCGGGCAAAGCCGCCAACTCCACCTGAGCGCGGCAGCAGGGTCACCTTGTCGAGGGGATCGGCCTTCGGCACCAAGGTGGTGAGTAGGGCATGGCCCACCTCGTGGTAGCCAATCAAACGCTTTTTGGCACTGTCCTGCAGCGGTGCCGCCGTTAGGCCCATGGTGATGCGTTCGAGGGCACCGGCTAGGGCGTCGTCGTCGATCTCGCTCTGGTGATGGCGTGCCGTGAGGATGGCTGCCTCGTTGAGCAGGTTGGCCAGATCGGCGCCAGAAAAGCCCGGGGTGCGGCTAGCCCAGGCCGCAAGCGACACCGCTCCAGCCAGGGGGCGGCTGCGGGCATGCACCGCAAGGATCGCCTCGCGGCCGCGGCGATCCGGCAAGTCAATGGTGATGCGGCGGTCGAAGCGGCCGGGCCGCATCAAGGCGCTATCGAGCACATCAGGTCGGTTTGTGGCCGCCAGCAGAATTACGCCGGAGTTGTCTGCAAAACCATCCATCTCGGTGAGCAGCTGGTTGAGGGTCTGCTCCCGCTCATCGTTGCCGCCACCGATACCAGCACCTCGCTGGCGACCGACCGCATCTACTTCGTCGATGAAAATGATGCAGGGCGCTTTGGCTTTGGCCTTGCGAAATAGGTCTCGCACCCGACTGGCCCCAACCCCCACGAACATCTCAACGAATTCGGAGGCGGCCATCGAGAAAAACGGCACGCCCGCCTCGCCCGCAATGGCTCGGGCCAAAAGGGTTTTGCCAGTGCCTGGTGGGCCAACCAGCAGCACCCCTTTGGGGATCTTGGCGCCAACTGCGGTGAAGCGATCCGGCTCCTTCAAGAAGGTGACCACCTCCTGCAGCTCCTCCTTGGCCTCACCGATACCGGCCACATCCTCAAAGCGCACCGCCACGCCGCCCTCCTCCTGTAAGCGGGGCTTACTGCTGCCGAAGCCCATGGCCCGGTTGGCCACCTGGGCCGAGCGACGGATCAGGAGGGCAAGTCCAGCCAACAGCAACAGCACCAACAAGCCGTTAGCCACCAGACCAGCCGTGGCGCCATCAGCCCGGTCATCGCGCACGTTGAGGGGCACCTTCGCCTGCTCGGCGGTGCGCAAAAGCAGCTGGTCGTTACTGAATACCGGCACCGTGGCCTGGCGTCCGTCGTCGAAGCGCACCCGCACCTCCCGCTGCCGCAACGACAACTCCAGATCCTTGACCTTGCCCGCCCGCAGATCCCTCAGCAACTGGCTGTAGGAGGGAGCGGGGTTGCGAGTCGATAGTCCGTTCAACCGCATGGATTGCCCAATTGGAGGAATGCTGTCGCTCACTAGGTTCTTTCTTTGCACTGAGCTTAGCGATTTGACGAAAGGCCAGGCGACAACGGAAGATCTTGGTTTGATGTAGTGGGCCTGAATGGCTGTTCCTAAGAAGAAAACTTCCCAGGGCAAGCGCAATCAGCGCCATGCCACCTGGAAGGGCAAGGCGGCTGTGGCAGCTCAGAAAGCTCTTTCCATCGGTAAGGCGGTGCTGAGCGGCAAGGCCCAGGGCTTCATTTATCCGGTGGATGAGGAGGGCGACGACGGCGAAAGCTGATCGTCCCTAATACTCAACTACGACTCTGAGCTAACGCAGCTGCCGTCAATCCAGCGACGGCGGCTGTCCAGCACGGCGTAACCGCTGGCTAGCTCAAGCAGGGGATTCTGATAAAGGGATGGGGGTAGACAACAAAGGCTGGCACGCACCACGCGATCTAGCTCAGTCGCTGGCAACCAGGCTTCGCCGAGGCGGCGCTGTTTCGCCTCCGCCTGCAGGCGCCAACGGCGCGGCGACTGCCAGCTTTGGGGACGCAACAACCACAGTTGGGCGCAGCGCTGCCAAAGCGGCTGATAGGCCTCAAGAACTTGGTCCCAGTGGGGCAGCCAGTCCAGCTCCTCGGAGCTGAGCCCGGCCGGAGGCCGAATAGTGGCTAGGGCTTCCCTGCCCAGGGAGCGGCAACCGAGCAGCCAGCCCTCCAACAGCAATACCTCCGCTTCCACCAGCTCCTCAGCAGAGCGGTCACCCAGGCCATCCCGCAGGGTCTTGTCAAAACGAGGCAGCCGCAGGGCGCCGCCGGCCTGCCAGACGTCGAGACAGTCCAGCGCCAGGGCCACGTCATGACTGCCCGGCGGCACCCGTGATACGCCAAAAGGGTTGCCTTCAAGCGCTCGTTGCCGCTGCTCCCAGGGCAGGTAAAAGTCGTCGATTGAGGCCACTGCCAGCCCCAGCCCAAGGCCGGCGGCCCGTTGCTGTAGCACTCGAGCCATGGTGGATTTACCAGCGCCCACCGGCCCATTGAGGGCCAGCACCGCGCGCTGGCCCCTGGAGCCCAGCATCTGCAACTGGGCCAGCAGGGGTTCCACAAACCTGCGCTCTAGCTGGGAATCCATCAGGTGCCGAGCTTGAAAGCCTCAATCACTACTGCATACACCATGCCAATGCGCAGGTTGTCGACCAGCACCCAGCCAAGTCCGGGCGTGGCTCGAACCAATCGGCCGCGCACGCGCACGACCAACTCCACCAGCAGCACCATTGTCAGCACTGCCATCGGTCGCCCACCGGGGATCTGCAGCAGCACGTATGCGGTGATGTTGCTACCGGCGTAAAAGCCCAGCAGCAGGGCCAAAAGCACGCTGCTGCGGTGGCGCCAATTGCCACGCACATTGCCCAGCAGCTGGGCTCCTAGCCGCTCGATAGCCCGATTGAAGCGGGTGGGCTGCAGGTTCGAACGCGTCACGTTGGCGAATCCTCCAGCAAGGCCTGGACATAGGAGAGCGTGATCTGCCGGCCCTGACAAGCGGGCCCCCGCAGCACGGCTGCCCCGGCGCCCAACTGATCCACCACCGCCCGCGCCCGCGCAAAGCCCTGCAGCGGCTCCGCACTGCCGTAGTGACTAACTGTGAGCAGGCAGGCCAGTCCGGCGCTGGCGGCGGCCGCAAGACCATTGCCGGAATCTTCCAGGGCTAGGGCCGTGCTGGCGGGGTAGCCCAGCTGCTGCAGGGCCAGCCGGTAGGCCTCCGGATCGGGCTTCTTGCGAGCCACATCTTCGCCGCACACCCAGAAGGCGAAGTGGTGGCGGAGCCCCCCCAGCAGGTGCTCCGCCAGGGCCGTCACCGCGGCGCGACCGCTGGTGGTCACGATCACCTGGCTCAGGCCAGCCGAGCCAGCCGCAGCGATCAGCTCGACCACCCCGGGGCGCAGCCGCAACTCACCGGCGGCCACCAGAGCTGCGTAATGGTCTTGCTTGCGGGCCTGCAGCTCAGCGACCAACTCTGGCGGTGGCGGCTCGCCCAGCAGCTCCGCTAGGGCAGCAGTGATCCGCTCCCCGCCACCGCTGATGGCCAGCAGCTCGCCGTAGCGGGCGGCATCCCAATGCAGCGGCACACCAACGTCGGCAAAGGCCCGGTTGAAAGCCAAGCGATGGCCATCCCGCTCGGTCTCCGCCAGGGTGCCGTCGACATCCCAGAGCAGGGCTTGCAGGGCCATCAGCTGCTCGCACCAGGGCTTATCAGGCTAGGGCTCCTCGCTTCTGGGGGATGCGGCCTAGCCGCAGCTCCCGCACAATGACTTGGTCCCGGTTGTTATGTCGTTGCTGCCAGCCCTCCACGAGCAACGCTGGCACCTGCCCGCTCCATTGGCGCCTGGCGCCCTGAAGCCAGAGCCGGCCACCGATCCCCTGCCCGAACCGCTACTGGCGCTGCTCAGCCGCCGGGGCTTCACCACCCCTGAGGCCATCGCTGCCCTGCTGGATCCGGAGGCGGCACCGGCGGCCAGGCGCCACTTCCCCGACCTGGCCAAGGCCGTCGCGCGGCTGAAGCGCGCCTGCAGCCAGGGGGAAGCGGTGGCGATCTGCGGCGACTACGACGCCGACGGGATGACCAGCACGGCCCTGCTGGTGGGAGTGCTGCAGCGCCTTGGCGCCAGGCCGATCGCGGCGATCCCCAGCCGCATGGACGACGGCTACGGCCTCAACGCCGCCATGGTGGAGAAGCTGGCGGAGCAGGGGGTCGCCCTGCTGGTGACCGTCGACAACGGGGTGTCTGCCCTGGAGGCCCTGGAGCGGGCCCAAGCCCTTGGCGTCGAGGCGATCCTCACAGACCACCACACGATTCCCGATCCGCTGCCGCCGCACCATGCCCTGCTGCATCCCCAGCGCACCCCACCCGGATCCCCCTATCGGGGCCTGGCGGGGGTGGGGCTGGCCTATGTGCTGGCGGCGGCGCTCTGCCAAAGCCTGCGGTACACCGACGGCCAGCAGATTGCTCTCAATCTGTTTTGTATCGGCACGATCGCCGACATGGCTCCGCTGGTGGGGGTGAACCGGCGCTGGCTGATCGACGGCCTGCCCGAGCTGGGCCGCAGCCCCCTGGTGGGGCTCCAGGCCCTGCAACAGCTAGCTGGCCTCGACGAGACGCCCCTCGATGCCCAGGCGGTGGGCTTCCAGATCGCGCCGCGGATCAACGCCGTCGGTCGACTTGGAGATCCCCAGCTGGTCGTGGAGTTGCTCACCACCGAAGATCCAAGCCGGGCCCTGGCCCTGGCCCGCGATTGCGAAGCGCTCAACCGCCAGCGCCGCGACCTCTGCACCGCCATCGAAGCCGAGGCTCTGGCCCTGCTGGAGGCCGATGGTCCCCAGCGCCCGGCCTTCCTGCTGCTGGCCCAGAACCACTGGCACCACGGCGTGATCGGCATCGTCGCCGCCCGGCTGGTGGAGCGCTTCGGCCTGCCCGCCGCCCTGCTCGCTGGCGAGGGCAACGGCCGCCTGCGGGCCTCGGTGCGGGCGCCCCGGGGCTTTGCGGTGGACGGGGCCCTGCAGCAGTGCGCGCCCCTACTGGAGCGCTTCGGCGGCCACCCCGCCGCCGGGGGCTTCACCGTGCGCGCCGAGCAGGTGGCCGCCCTGCACGAGCAGCTCAACCAACTGGCCCAAACCTGGCTGCAGCAGGCAGGCCATGGCACCCCGGTAGAACCGGAAGCCCTGCTCAGCTTCGAGCAGATCAACCGCAGCTTTTACCGCCAGCTGCAACGGCTCGAGCCCTTCGGCATCGGCCACCCCCAGCCCGTGTTCTGGAGCCAGGGCTGCCAGGTGGCGGCCCAGAAGCTATTGCGCGGTGGCCACCTGCAACTGGAGCTGCACCAGAGCGAGGCGCGCCTACGCGCCATGGGCTGGCGCTGGCAGGGTGAAACCAACCTGCCGGCATTGGTCGATGTGGCCTACCGCCTGCGGCTCGACTCCTGGCAGGGGGAGGAGCGGCTCCAGCTGGAACTGGTGGGCTTGCGAGCCAGTGCTGGTGGAGCCTTTGATGGTGGTGAGGTGGTGTTGCAACGCCACAACCGCACCTACTGGTGTCGCCGCGAGGGGGCTGGGCTGGTGGTGCGCAATGCGGCCGGCGACGAACTCACCAGCGCCGAGGGCACCAGCCACGACCACCCCTACGTCCGCGCCCTGATGCAGGATGCGGCCCTGGCCCTGGGGCTGGTCGCCTGAGATGTCCTTGCCCCTAAACCGCAGCCAGCTCCACTTCCTGTTGCAGCTCCTGCTGTTGGGGCTGCTGGTGGGCTTGGCTTGCTGGCCCCTGAATCTGGTGGACCACGCCCAGGAGCTGCTGCTGCAGGCCCTGCCCAACTTTGCCGGCGGGGCCTGGACGCTGCAGGGCCTGGCGATCGCCCTGGCGCCGGTGCTGGTGATGCCAGCGCTGCTTTGGCTTCAGGCCGGCTCCTGGGCCCGGGGTGCGGGCTCGGGCATACCCCAAACGATCGAGAGCCTCGAGGATCCCGAGCAGGCCGCCGCTTTGATGGCACCCTTCGCCACCGTGGCGCGGCTCTGCCTCTGGTCGGCGGCCAGCCTCGCCCTGCTGCCCCTCGGCCGCGAGGGGCCCGTAGTGCAGTTGGGCGCGGCAGTGGCCTACCGCCTGCGGCAACGCTTCCCCCGCTTGCTGGCCAAACTCAGCACCCAGAGCCTGATGGCAATCGGCGCTGGCGCCGGCCTGGCGGGGGGCTTTAACAGCCCGCTGATGGGAGCTGTGTTTGTAATGGAGGAACTGACCGGAAGCTTCCAAACAGCCGTGCTGTGGCCGGCAGTAGTGGTCTGCTCAGCAGCAGCACTGGTGAGCAACCTCGCTGGCACACCGCTTTTCACCCTGGGCATGGTTCAGACCACCCAGCCGGAATGGCAGCAACTGCTGTGGGCCTTGCCCGTAGGTGTGGGTGGCGGCCTGCTGGGCGGCCTGTTCAGCCGCATCCTCTGGCGGAGCTCAGCCCTGCTGCGCCTGCGAGTACGGCAACGGCCCCTGGCCTGGGGGCTGGGACTGGGCCTAGCCCTTGGCCTGATCGCCGTGGCCAGCGGTGGCTGGAGCGGTGGCGATGGCGAAGCGCTGATGGCTCAGCTGCTTGAAGGTCGCGGCAGCTTGCCGGTGCCAGGCTCGCCACTCAGCGTCATCGGCTGGCTGCTGCTGGTGGCAGCCCGGCTGGTGGCGCCAATTTTGGCCTTGGCAGCGGGAATCCCCGGGGGCCTGATTGATCCAGCCTTCGCCATTGGTGCCCTGTTTGGCAGCGGCAGCCTGGAGCTGCTGGGGGGCAGCAGCCAGCTTGGCCTGGCCCTAGGCATGGCGGCAGCCTTAGCAGGGGCTACCCAGTTGCCCCTGATGACAGTGCTATTTGCCCTGCGCATGGCAGGGGATCAGCAGTGGCTCTTCGGCATCCTGCTCAGCGCCGTGGTGGGTGCCTATGTGGGCCGCCAGATCCAGCCTGAGCCGATTTATCACGCCCTCTGGAACCTCGGCCAAAGCGGCGATCAGAGTGCACCGCGGCGGTAGAAGAGCACGAAGATCACGGCAGGACCAGCCAGGGTGATAAGTGCCAGGGCGGCAAAATTGGCGATCAGGTGGAAGTCGATACCCATGGAGATTGCTGCCGCAGGGCAGTAGTCGCTTTGGGCACAGGTTAGGGGTCGATCCCAGCGGCCCATGCCTGCCGGCGGGCTCTGTGACGGCTTGTCACAGCGGCAGAAGCGCCTTGGCCTGTGGCTGAATGGAGTTAATCGCTGCAGGGGGATGGCCAGGGACGATCAGGCCCATTGGGGATGCATCAGCGGCTGCGGAGCCTGCTGCCGGCTGGATCCCAGTCTGCGCCAGGAAGCAATCGAGGCGCTTAGCCCAGAGCAGCAGGAGCAGTATCTGGCCATGGTTGGCCCCGATGGCTGGTGCATCAACTTCAACACCGGCGCGCGTAGTTGCCGCATCTATGCGGACCGGCCTGACTTCTGCAACGTGGCCAACCTGGTGCAGCTGTTTGGCACGGTTGATGATCCAGGCGCCGGCGACCGCCTGGCTATCGGCTGCTGCCTGCAGCAGATTCGCAGCGAATACGGGGGCCGTGGCAGGGTAATGAAACGCTTTAGGCGTGCCATACGTAAGCGTTTATGAGCAGCGAACCCGATCCCAGCGCCAGCCGGGCAGGCAGCTGGGGAGCCGCCTTCCTGACCACCTTCACCACGGTCTTTCTGGCTGAGCTTGGGGACAAGACCCAGCTCGCCGCCCTGCTGCTCTCTGCCCAATCAGGCAGGCCAGTTGTCGTGTTTGTTGGTGCCTCCCTGGCCCTAATCAGCTCCAGCCTGGTGGGGGTGTTACTGGGCCGCTGGCTAGCCAAGGTGATGCCACCACAGCAGTTGGAGCGCCTGGCGGGAATCCTGATGGTGGCCCTGGGCCTGTGGCTGGGCCGGCAAGCCGTACTGGGCCTGGTGCCCAGCCCCTCCGACCTTCCACTCTCCTAACCGCAGCGCTACGCCATGCCCTTCGCCCTTCTCGCTTCCACCTTCGCCACAGTGTTTTTGGCTGAGCTGGGAGACAAAACCCAGCTGGCCATCGTGACCATCAGTGGCACCTCAACCCGCCCTGGAGCGGTGTTTGCCGGCAGTTCCGCTGCCCTGGTGCTGGCCAGCCTGCTAGGCGCAGCCGCCGGCGGCTCCCTATCCGCCGTGATCCCCACCAATGCCCTGCAGCTAGCAGCATCGATTGGCTTTTTGGTGATCGGCGTACGCCTGATCCAGCGATCGAGCAGCCCGGAAGCCGAAGAATCATCAGCTGAGTAATATCGATTCATGAAGGCCTTGGCGGCCGTGGGCATCGCTCCGAGTCCAGTCCGCCATCAACCGGCTTCAGTCCAGCCAGCCCTCCCATCGATGAAGTTCACGGTCGCCGACCTGCTCGACCAGCTGCCCGCCCAGGAAGCCCTGCCGCTGACAAAGCTGGAAAAAGCCCTGGGCATCAGCCAAAAAGCTGAAAAGCAGCAGCTTCAGATCGGCCTCGACGGCCTCAGCCGCCTTGGCCTGCTGGAGGTCAGCGAAGCAGGCGTAGCCCGCCGCGAAGACCCTGAACTGATCGCCGCGCGGCTGCGTTGCTCAAGCAAAGGCTTTTGCTTTGCCCTGCGCGAAGACGGCGGCGAAGACATCTACATCCGCGATCACCAGCTCAACCACGCCTGGAATGGCGACCGAGTGCTGGTGAAGGTGACCCGCGAAGGCGGCCGTCGCCGCTCACCCGAGGGCGGGGTGCAGTGCGTTCTTGAGCGCCACACCACCTCGCTGCTGGCCCAGGTCGAGCAGCAGGATGAGCGTCTGGTGGCCACCCCCTTAGACGACCGCCTGCTAACGGCGGTGGAGCTGCCAGCTGGCGACGCCGCCCATCTCGATGGCCAACAGGCATCGGTGGTGGAAGTGCTGGTGGACCGCTATCCGGTGGGGCAGTTCGCCCCCCAGGGCCATGTGGCGCGCAGCCTGCCTATCAACGGGGGGGAAGCAGCCGACCTCGACCTGCTGCTCACCAAGCACCGGCTCCACAGCCGCCCCCAGCCACCTCGGGCAACCCTCAAAGCGCTGGCCGCCAAGGAGCGCATCGACCTCACCGCCCAAGCCACCCTGCTGCTGGAACCGTGGAGCGGCAAGGAAGCCCCCGCTCTGCCAGCCCTGGCCATTGAGGAGCGCGACGGCGGCTGGACCCTGTGGGTGCACACACCGGCCATCGCTGAGCGCTTCAGCGCCGGCAGCACCCTGGACACCTGGCTTCGCAACCAGGCTGACGCTTACTGCACCGGAAACCAGTGGCTACCGTTGCTGAGTTCAGCTCTGGCCAAGGCCAGCGCCTTCAAGGTGGGCGAGGTGCAGGCAGCCCTGTCGGTGGCCCTGGAGCTGGGCGCTGACGGCCGCCTTGAGCACTACCGCTTCAGCCGCAGCCAGATCAATCCCGTGGCGGCAGTCGGTTTGGAAGCACTGAATGCCCTGGCGGAGCGCAAACCCAAGAGCCGCACCGTGCCAGCGGCGCTCAAGGGGCTGAAGGAGCAGCTGGGCCTGCTGGAGCAGCTCATCGCCGTGACCGGCCTACTGCGCCAACGGCGGCAAGCGGCGGGATCCCTAGATCTCAACCTGCCCCTGCCCGCCATCGACAGCCTGGGAGATCTGGCTGTTCCCGGCCCCGACAGCGCCCTAGCTGGCTGGCTCGTGAGCCTGGAACCCCACCATCCCCTGGCCCTGCTGCGCGAAGCGGTGCTGCTGGCCGATCAGGCCCTAGGGCAGCACCTGGCAAGCTTGGAACTGCCGGCGATCTATGCCACCAATGCCCTGGCGGACCCCAGCGACCTCAATGACGTTGCCCGGGCCGCTCTGGCCCTCGACATTCCGCTGGAGCTGAGCGAAGAGGGCAATGCCAGTGCATCCGAATTGGCCGCCGCCTTCGCTGGCACCGACCGCAGCCGGGCCCTGCAGCAGCAACTGCAGGCCATCCTCAAACCGATCCAGCTCAGCACCAGCCCCGGCCCCCATGCCCTGGCGGGCCTGCTGGAAGAGGGGGCAGCCCTGGCCCCCTGGTGCTGCCCAACCCTGCACTACGCCGACCTCTGGAACCAGCAACTGCTGGTACTGCTGCTCACCGAGGGCAAGGACCGCCCCAGTGTGCGCCACAAAACCACCGTCGATCTGGCATCGGATGCCTGCCACGGCGCCATCGACTGGCCGCTGCTGGCCCCAAGCCAGCTAACTCCCTACCTGGAAGTTCAGGAGCACGGACTGGTGCAGCGTCTCAATGGCCGGCGCCGCTTTTTATCTGAACTGCAGGCCGACCTGCTGGCCATGCTCCAGGCCCGCCAGGCCGAGCCCTTAGTGGGTCAGGTGCTTCCTGGGGTTATCAGCGGTGTGCAGAGCTACGGCTTCTTCGTGGAGGTGCCCCCTTCCCAGGTGGAAGGCCTGGTGCACGTCAGCTCCCTCAAGGACGACTGGTACGAATACCGCTCCCGCCAAAACCGCCTGGTGGGGCGCAAAAACCGTCGCACCTACATGCTGGGTGACCAGGTGGAGGTGGAGATCCAGAAGGTGGATGCCCTGCGCCACCAGATCGACCTGGCCGTGGTGCTACCCGAGGGCTACGAGAGCGAGACGGCCGACTCCTATTCCCAAAACCAAAACCAGGACCAGGACGACATCGACCCCTTCGCGCCCATCGCGGTGCTGAGCGAGGTCTGAGCCATGGTTCGGCCATCCGGAACCGGGCCGGTGGTGCTAGCCGTTTCCGGCGCCTCGGCCCAGCCCCTCGCCCAGCGGGCCCTGCAATTGCTGCTGGAGGCTGGAGAAGCGGTGGAGCTGGTCACCTCGCGCGGAGCCATTGGCGTCTGGCAGGCCGAACTGGGGCTGAGGGTGCCCTCGGAACCTGATGCCCAGGAAGCCTTTTGGCGGGAACGCACCGCTGTCAGCACCGGGCGGCTGCGCTGCCACCGCTGGAACGACCAGGCCGCTGGCATTGCCAGCGGCAGCTTTAAAACCCGTGGCATGGTGATCCTGCCAGCCTCCATGGGCACCGTGGGGCGCATCGCTTCGGGGGTAGCCCTGGATCTGGTGGAGCGGGCCGCCGATGTTCACCTCAAGGAGGGGCGCCCCCTGGTGATCTGCCCGAGGGAAACCCCCTGGAGCCTGGTGCACCTGCGCAACCTCACGGCCTTGGCCGAGGCTGGTGCCCGCATCGCCCCGCCGGTGCCTGCCTGGTATCACCAGCCCCAATCGATCGAAGACATGGTGGATTTTCTGGTGATCCGCGTCTTTGACGTGCTCGGCTACGAGCTCGGCAACCTGCGCCGTTGGCAGGGGCCGCCGCCCCAGCCAGGATCCCATGGGGCACCAGCTGCTGAGACGACTTCCCCCTAGGCCGCCCTCCTCACCCCAGTCGATCCATTGGCCCTGCTGCAACGCCTGCTGCTGCTCCCCCTGCTGGCTCCCCTGCTGCTGGTGCTGCTGGTAGGCGCCCTCAACCCCCGACCCAATGCAGCCCTGCGCCTGCTGGTTTGGACCAGCCCGGCCCTGCCAATTGGAGCCTGGATAGCCCTGGCCGCCAGCGCGGGAGCCGGGCTGAGCGCCGCCGGAGCCGCCCTAGCCCTGCGCACTGGCCCGATCAACCTGCGCCGTCAAGTGCGCCGCGGCGCCAGTGACCACGAGGAGAACTGGAGGCAGCCGCAGCAGCAAAACCAAAGCGAACCAGCAAGACCCGCAGCTCGAGCCGCCGCTGGGCCGCCGAGACCCCCTGGCGAACCAGCCCCAACCGTTGCCGTGCCATTCCGGGTGATTCGCAAAGGCAGCAACCCAGCTCCAGCAGGCGAACCGGTGGTTACCCAGGCCGCTGCCGTGGGTGATGGCTGGGACAGCCCCAGCAGCGACGACTGGTGAGCGAGCTGCCGGGCAACCCAGCGCCTGGCAACCTGCGTAAAGTCCAAGGACGATGCCGAAAGGGGCCTGCAACGGTGAGCGAATCCGCCCAGCCAGCTGCCAAAGATCAGCCCGCAAAGGCCAAACCGCCTGCAGTGGAAGACCAGCCGTTTGAGATCTTTGTGCCCCAGCTACTGATCCCGGCCCTGGCCAAGGAGATCCAGGGCTACGGAGGAGCTGCTGCCGAACTGGCCTTTGTGCAAGGAGCCATGCCCGTGGTGGGGTCGGAGTGCTGGATGGTTCAAGGGGAGCTGCCTGGTCGGCGTCGCTTCTGGCTGTGCTTCACCCAACCAGACATCAGTTCAGCCAAAACGGTTGCATTGGCAGAGGCAGGCGGCCAGCCAAGCCTGCTGGAGTCTTTTCTGATCGACGAGAAGAAGATGAGCCTGGCGCTGCTGGTATCGCGGCTGGTGCAGCGGCTCAACGGTCAGAAATGGCTCGGCCCGAACTGACGACCAGGCCCTCTACGATGCAACTACTGCCGTAAGCCGCAAGCCTCGATGGTGCCTCCCGCCGCAACTGCCAGCACAACTGCCAGCGCTACAACCAGCCCCAGTAAAACCTCTGTGGGCTCGCCCGGTGCACCAGCCATCAAAGATCCGGCCAAGGACACGATCCTGACGCCGCGCTTCTACACCACAGATTTCGACGCCATGGCGGCGATGGATCTGCGGCCAAATGAGGTGGAGCTTGAGGCCATATGCGAGGAGTTCCGCAAGGATTACAACCGCCACCACTTCGTGCGCAACGGCGAGTTTGAGGGGGCAGCCGAAAAGCTAGATCCTGATACCCGCAGGGTTTTCGTTGAGTTTCTTGAGCAGAGCTGCACCTCTGAATTTTCAGGCTTCCTGCTCTACAAGGAACTCAGCCGCCGCATCAAAACCAAAAATCCGCTGCTTGCCGAGTGCTTTGCCCACATGGCTCGCGATGAGGCCCGCCATGCCGGCTTCCTCAATAAAGCCATGGGAGATTTTGGGCTGCAACTCGACTTGGGCTTCTTGACCGCCAGCAAGTCCTATACCTTCTTCAAGCCTAAATTCATCTTCTACGCCACCTACTTGAGCGAGAAGATTGGCTACTGGCGCTACATCGCCATCTATCGCCACTTGGAGCAAAACCCAGAGAGCAAGATCTTCCCGATCTTTAACTTCTTCGAGAATTGGTGCCAAGACGAGAATCGCCACGGCGATTTCTTTGACGCCTTGATGAAGGCTCAGCCGGACACCGTGCGCGGCTTCACTGCCCGGCTTTGGTGCCGCTTCTTCCTGCTGGCAGTATTTGCCACCATGTACGTCCGAGACGTTGCTCGCAAAGAGTTCTACGAAGCCCTTGGCCTTGATGCCCGCGAATACGACAAGGTCGTGATTGCTAAAACCAACGAGACCTCCGCCAGAGTGTTCCCCGTGGTGTTGGATGTTGACCATCCCAAGTTCTATACCCGCCTAGAGCGCCTGGTTAGCAACAACGCCAAACTCAGCGAGGCCGACTCAAGCAGTGCTCCTGGAGCAATAAAAGTTTTGCGCAAACTGCCTTATTGGATCGCCAATGGCGCAGAAATGGCCAAGCTTTATTTCACCCCTGCTATCCGCAGCGAGCAATTCCAGCCCTCAGTGCGCTGATTTTTCTTGATGCGCTGAGCATTTTCGTCAGGTCAGGCCTGCATTTGCCTGGACTGCAGTTACATCATTCCTTCGCTGAGTTCTTTTGGTTGCCTCAAAACCGGTTGTTCTCCAGTCGGCTGCAGCCCAGTCGGCAGGGTTAGTGGCAGATGCATTTGATCAAAGCTGGATGCTGCGGCTGGAGGGCTTACTGGCGAGCGGCCGGGCAGCTGGTGCCGATTTAGTTGAAATTTTCCTGGAACGCACCGACCACCTCGGCGTTCTGGCCGAGCAGGACACCATCACCAGCGTCAGCCCCGCCTTTGGCATGGGCGCTGGTATCCGGGTGTTCCTGGGCGACCGCGATGGCTTTGTTAGCACCAACGACCTGAGTGATCGCGGCCTGATGCAGGCCCTTGAGCAAGCCCTCGGCATGCTCGGGCTGAGCCACAGCAGCAGCAACTCCAGCCCTTTCGAAGGTCTGCAGGTGATGCGCGATTTCGCCGCCGCCAAGCTGGACTGGCTTGATAGCTGCCCCTCCCTGGCTGAAGCCACCTTGAAGCTGCTTGAGGGCACCTGCCGCCTCGAGCACCACGGCCGCCACCTACAGGCCAGGCGCGGCAGCTACTCCCGTGACTGGCAGTCGGTGCTGGTTGCTGCCAGTGATGGCACCTTTGCCCGCGACATCCGCCTGCACCAGTCCCTCGGCTTAAACGTGCTTGCCGCCGACGGCGACCACCGCGCCGGCCTCGGCCGCCGCTACGGCACCTCCGATCGCCCCGATGACCTGCGCCAATGGGACGCGGACGCCGCCGCCCAAGACGTGTGCTCGAGTGTGGGCACCATGCTCTACGCCGATTACGTCGAAGCCGGTCAGATGCCAGCGGTGCTGGCCAACCGCTTCGGCGGCGTGATTTTTCATGAGGCCTGCGGCCACCTGCTGGAAACCACCCAGGTGGAGCGGGGCACCACCCCCTTTGCCGAAATGGTCGGCCAATCCATTGCCCACGAAGCCGTCACGGCCATCGATGAAGGCCTCAGCGATGGCGCCTTCGGCTCCCTTTCGATGGACGACGAAGGCATGGAGCCCCAGCGCACCGTGCTGATCGAAAACGGCGTTCTCAAGCGCTTCCTCAGCGATCGAGCCGGCGAGCTGCGCACCGGCCACAGCCGCACGGGCAGCGGCCGGCGCCAAGGCCATACCTTTGCAGCCGCCAGCCGCATGCGCAACACCTTCATCGCCGCCGGCCCCCACACCCCTGAGCAGCTGATCGGCTCCGTCGATAAGGGGCTCTATTGCAAGTCGATGGGAGGCGGCAGCGTCGGCCCCACCGGCCAGTTCAACTTCGCCGTGGAGGAGGGCTACTTGATTGAAAACGGTCAGCTCACCAAACCGGTAAAAGGGGCCACCCTGATTGGCGAAGCCAAGGAGGTGATGCCGCGCATTTCGATGTGCGCCAACGACCTGGAACTAGCAGCGGGCTTCTGTGGCTCCGTGAGCGGCAGCATCTTCGTGACCGTTGGCCAGCCCCACATCAAGGTGGATTCGATCACCGTGGGAGGACGCTGAGCATGAGCCAGCCCACCATCCAGACCCTGAACGCCGAGGTCCTCAGCGGCCGGCTCCAGCAACTCGCCCAAGGCGCCGGCATCCAGCAATGGGATCTCGGCGCCTCCTGCAGCACCGACACCTCCGTGCAGGTGGACCGCGGCGAAGCCAAACAGATGAAAGGTGCCCAACGCAGCGCCATCACCTTGCGGGTGTGGAACAGGGACGGCCTAGTAGGCATTACCAGCACCTCAGACCTCAGCGATTCCGGACTGACCCGGGCCCTGAGCGGCGCCCGCGACGCCAGCGCCTTTGGCAATGCGGAGGAAACCCCGGCGTTCTCGCCCCTGGCCACCGCACCCCTGGCCCCACTAGATCAACCGCTGCATCAACCCCAGCCGATCCTCAGCCTGCTGGACACCCTCAAACAGGCCGAACGGCAACTGCTTGATCGCCACATAGCCATCGGCACAGTTCCCTACAACGGCCTGGCTCAGCGCAGTAGCGAGCGCCTTTATCTCAATAGCGAAGGGGCCTGCCGCCACCAGACCCTGACCACCGCCAGCCTCTACCTCTACGCCAGGGCCGAGGAAACCGGCCGCAAACCGCGCAGTTCCGGTGCCGTGCGCTTGGCCTACGGCACCGCCGATCTCGACATCGCCGGCTGCATCGATGAGGCCGCTGAGCGCACGATCGCCCACCTTGACTACGCACCGATCGAAACCGGCTATTACACCTGTGTTTTCAGCCCGGAAGCCTTCCTCGACCTAATCGGGGCCTTCAGCAGCCTGTTCAATGCCCGGGCCGTGCTCGATGGGGTGAGCCTCAGCCACCGCGACTCCCTCGGCGACAGCGTGGCCGTGCCCTTTCTGAGCATCCGCGATAACGGCCTGCACCCCGGCAATGTGGGCGCCTCTGCCTTCGATGGCGAGGGCACCCCGACCGCGCCCCTAGATCTAGTGGCTGGCGGCGTGCTGAAAAACTTCCTGCACTCAGAGGCCACGGCCCGAGCATTTGGGGTGGCGCCCACCGGCCATGCCGGCATGGGAGCAAAGGTGTCGGTGGGGGCCGATTGGTTTGAGATTGGCGTTACCCCTGGCAGCGGCGGCGGCCAGCAGGGTCTAGATCGCTTAAACCATTCCGGCCCCGTTGTGGTGATCGACTCCCTATCGGCCCTGCATGCTGGAGTTAAAGCCAGCCAGGGCTCCTTCTCCTTGCCCTTTGACGGCTGGTTGGTTGAGGGTGGGGTCAGCCGCTCGATCGAAGCCGCCACAGTCGCCGGCGACATCCGCACAGTGATGAAGGCGATCGTCGGCTTTGAAGGCCTGGCCAAGATCACCCCGGATGGCCTCTGCCCTTACGTCTGGGTGGAAGGGCTCTCGATCACTGGCGAGGCCTGATCATCTGTCCTTGAAGATCCTGTTTTGGGGCACCCCCGCCTACGCGGTGCCCAGCCTTGATGCCCTGGTGGCGGCAGGGCACGAGCTGGTGGGGGTAGTCAGCCAGCCAGATCGGCGGCGGGGGCGAGGAAAAGATCTATTGCCAAGTCCTGTCAAGGCAAGAGCCCTGGACCTAGGCCTGCCGGTATTCACGCCAGAGCGTATCCGCCGCGAGCCCGAGCTTCAAGCCCGGCTTAGCGCCCTCGGCGCCGATCTGTACGTGGTGGTGGCATTTGGCCAGATCCTGCCGCCAGAGGTGCTGGCCCAGCCCCCTCTGGGCTGCTGGAACGCCCATGGCTCCCTGCTGCCCCGCTGGCGTGGCGCTGGACCGATCCAGTGGTGCCTGCTGCAGGGCGACAGCAGCACCGGCGTAGGGATCATGGCCATGGAGGAGGGCCTTGATACCGGGCCGGTGCTGCTGGAGCGCTCCATCTCCATTGGCCTGCTGGAGAACTCCCAGCAGCTGGGCCAGCGGCTAGCGCAGCTCGGCGCCGAGCTGCTGGTAGAGGCCCTGCCGCGTATAGAAGCAGCCGGAACGGGACCAGAAGCCGAACGGCTTGCCCGGCTCGGGGTTCGTGCCCAGGGAGAAGTGGGCCTCAGCTACGCCCGGATGCTCACCAAGGACGACCTGGTAGTCGACTGGAACCAGTCGGCTCTGGAAATTCATCGTCGGGTCATGGGCCTGTACCCAGGCGCTGTCACCCAGTGGCAGGGCAAGCGACTGAAACTTCTAGCCACCGAACCTCTGGTCGCCAGGCTCGCTTCTCAACTGAGTCCAGAAGCTCGCTGCTTACTGGTAGAGCCAGGAGTGTTGTCGAAAGGAGCGTTGTCGGCAGCAGCGGCACCAGGAACCGTGCTGGCCCTTGCTGCCGATGCGGGCTTAGTGGTTGGCACTGCTGGTTGCCCATTGCTGGTACGAGCTGCCCAATTGGAGGGCAAGTCCCCTGCCCAAGGCCAGAGCCTGCTGCAACAACTTGGCTGCAACACAGGTGATCAGCTTGGGGCCCCCTAGGGCCAATTTAAGTTCTGTGTTGTTAGGACTCCCTCACTTTTCAAGGCCAGTAACTGCAGCTAGAGAGGAGGGAGACCTTGCTCGGCAACCATGGGAAACGAACTGTCCTACGTCGGCGAAACCGGCAATGGTTGCCTGATCTACAGGGAAACGACAGGCCGCTACGTGGTCAGCCACGAGCAGCAGCCCCACAGGCGCCGCCGGGTTGCAACCCTGGCCAGCGCCTATGCCACCTGTCACGGTTTTGAACTGGGACAGCAGAAAAGCGGGCTCCTAGCTGCCCAGGCGACTGGTTGATCCTTAAGGCTCGCCCGCAGGCAGCGGAGCGGCCACTGCCTTGCGGTGGATGGCGTGCAGCCCCTCAAGTTGGTTGTGCACAGACAACAGCTGGTCGCGGATGTGCTGGCTGTTTTCGATGCGCCCCAGGGCCAGCAACATCGACTCAATCTGAACCTTGCAGTCGATCAGGACGCGGCATTCAGGGGATCCGGGCTCGTAGGGCATAGGGGGAGACTTCAACGGCTCCATCCGAGCGGAGACAACCCTTAGCCGGTGTGTCGAATGCTGCCGTTAGGGCTAGATCAGCGCCCAGAGCTGTAGCGACCCCGGCGGCCCCCATCACTACCGCTGCGGGAGGGTCCAGCTGGCGGTCCACCACGGCGAGCACCACCGCCCCTGCCCTTACCCCTCCCACCACTGAGATCCAAGGGTGGAGCTGATAGCACCTTGGGTTCAAAACCGGGCACCTCCTGCCGCGGCAGACGGGTGCCGATCATGCGCTCAATGGCCCGCAGCAGCTCACTTTCCTCTGCTGCCACCAGGGAAATGGCATGGCCGTTGTGGCCGGCCCGGCCGGTGCGGCCAATCCGGTGAACGTAGTCCTCGGCCTGGTTCGGCAGGTCTAGGTTGACGACGTGGGGCAGCTGGTGAATGTCAATGCCCCGGGCCGCCAGGTCTGTTGCCACCAGCACCCGCAAAGAACCAGCCTTGAAGTCGGCCAGGGCTCGGGTACGAGCTCCCTGGCTTTTGTTGCCATGGATAGCCGAAGCCGACATCCCCTCGCGGGTGAGTCGCTCGGCCATGCGGTTGGCACCGTGCTTGGTGCGGGAAAACACCAGCACCTGCTGCCAGTTATTGCTGCTGATCAGGTGGCTGAGCAGATCAGCCTTGCGGTCCATGTCGCAGGGATGCAACAGGTGCTCCACCGTGGGAGCGGTGCGGTTTTCGGGAGTGGCCTGGAGCTGCACGGGGTTGTGCAGCAGACCGGTGGCGAGGCGGCGAATATCCCCGGAGAAGGTGGCTGAGAAGAGCAGGTTTTGACGCTTGGGCGGCAGCAGGGCCAGGATTTTCTGGATATCGCGGATGAAGCCCATATCCAGCATCCGGTCGGCCTCATCGAGCACCAGGATCTCGACCCGGTCGAGCCGCAGGGCTTTCTGCTGGTAGAGGTCCATCAACCGGCCCGGTGTGGCCACCAGCACGTCAGTGCCGCGCTGCAACCTGGAAATCTGAGGATTCACCTTGACCCCGCCGAACACCACGTCGCTGCGCAGTTCGAGGTAGCGGCCATAAGCCCGCACGCTTTCGCCCACCTGCGCAGCCAGCTCGCGGGTGGGGGTGAGCACTAGGGAGCGCACAATGCCGGCGCGGGCGTGGGGGCCGTGGCGCAGCCGCTCCAGCATCGGCAGGGTGAAACCGGCGGTCTTGCCCGTGCCGGTCTGGGCCGCCGCCATCACGTCATGACCCGCCAGCACCGCCGGGATGCACTGGCCCTGGATCGGTGAGGGCTTGGTGTAACCCTTTTCGGTTACCGCCTTCAAGATCGGCTCACCCAGCCCAAACGATGCAAAGTCGACCAGCTCAGGAGCATCGCTGCTGAGCACGGCAGGGTCCACCGCCGCCGGACTGGAATCGGCAATCGCGGTGCCGGATCGTGGAGAGGGCTGACGGATTGCAGGTGTTGCGTGATCCCCCACCCTAGGGACAGGCGAAGTGGCTGCAGCGCTCGCATGGGCCATCAGGAAGCACGGCACAGCGCAGCAGCGGGCTGCGGGCGTTGAAACGGCAATCGGGGTTGCCGATCACCCACTGGTTTTGCCACCAGCGGGCATCGGTGGGCTGGCGCTGGGGCTTCACCTGCAGAGCGACGCTGGCAAGTTCGTAGCGGCCATTGCGCAATTGATAGCGGTGGCGCCGCTGCAGCACTAGAAAACTGCGGCCGCCAGCCTCAAGCCAGCGGCCCGGATGGGGCACCTCAGCCAGCTCAGGCACCTCTAGCCAATCGAGCAGGCGATCGCTGCCGATCAGGCGCAGCTCCACCCTCATGGCTCTAGAGGTTTCGGCGCCAAAGGCAGGCGCACCGAAAAGCCCCAAGCAAACAAGGCAGCCACAAGCAGCAGCAGCAGCCACTCCGGAGGCACAACCTGGGGCAAGCCCAGGCGCAGCAGCAGCCGAATGCCCACCAGACCCACCGCCAGATAACCGGCCGTTTCCAGGTGCTTGTAAACCTCAAGCCAACGAATAAACAGTTCAGCGGTGAGTCGCAGTGCAATAACCCCGATCACCCCACCGGCCATCACCAGCCACAGCCGGTCACTCACCGCCACTGCTGCAGCAACGCTGTCAAGCGAAAAAGCCAGATCGGTAAGGGCCAGGGTGGCCACAATTGAGGCCAGCCCGGCGTGGTGCAGGGAGCCGGGCTGGGCTCCAGCAGAGTCGGCGCCATCTGCTGCAGCGGCATCGCCTGCCGCCACTTCGGGCTCAGACCACACCAGCAGCAGGTGGCGCCCGCACAGCCACAACAAGTAGGCCGCCGCCGCCAGTTGCAGCGGCCAGAAATTGAGCACCCAGCGGGCAGCCACGATCAAACCAAGCCGAAACACCAGGGCAAGAGCAAGGCCGAGATTAAGGGCCTGGCGCTGCCGGGCCGGATCCTCCAGGCCCCGGGCGATCGCCGCCAGGGCAATGGCGTTGTCGGCGGAGAGCACCGCTTCTAGGGCCACCAACAGGGGCAGCAACAACAGCACCTCACGCCACTGGTCTGCTTGGTTGAGCAGGGGGGTGAGGGATTGGATCGACTCCGCTTCCACGGGCTGCAGCGGGTCAAGATGGTTCCACTCTAGAAAGCTGGGTTGGAGCATCCGTTAGGCGAGCTGCAGTTCAACGTCCAGCTGCTCCATGCCGAAGCAGGCAGCCGAGTGGTGCTGGTGCAAATAAGTCGTGCTGGCCAGGTAATCGACGCGGCATTAGGCGAAGCGTCGACGGCCGAGGCAGCAGAAGACCGTGCCCGCCAACGCCTGGGTGAACACCTTCCAGTGGCCGCACCCCCCACTTCGAGCGCCCCCACGCCCGACCGGGCTATTAGTACGCCCGCCCAGGTTCAGCCCAAACCCCAAGCCGAGCGCCCAGCCGCGCCCAGCCCCCCGCCTGCTCAGGCGATCGAAGAACCACCGGCCGACCCGGAGGATTGGAGCAGCGAGTTGGCCCGACTGGATTTACAGCTGCAGCGGCTCGGCTGGAATCGCGAGCAGGAGGCCATCTATCTGGAGCGGGTATTCGGCCACCCCAACCGCAACCGCCTCACCAGCTACGGGGACCTGCTGGCCTACTTACAAGCCCTAGAGGGCTTTGCCGAGAGCAGCGACCCCGCCAGCGCACCACCCCCCTTACGGCGCAAGGAGCTGCTCAGCCAGTGTGAGGAGCTGCTTAGCCAGTTGCAGTGGGATCAGGGCCAAGGTCGCGCCTTTCTCGAGCAGCACTTTGAATTAGCCAGTCGCCAACTACTGAGCGACAACCAACTACTGCAATTCAATATGTTGCTGGAAAGCGAATGGCTCGCCCAAGCTCGCCCGCAGGTTTAGGGAACTAAAACTTTAACTGGTTGGGGAAAGGGTGCTGGGTGACCAAATAGATAGCCCTGCCCTTTGCAGCAGCCCATTGCCAGTAGAGCATCTGCCTGGGCTTCAAGCTCAACCCCTTCGGCGATCACATCCAAACCAAGATCGTGAGACAGCCTGATCATCGAAGCCACCACAACGCTGCGACGGGGATCGTTCAGCAGACCAGCGGTAAAACTACGATCGATCTTGATTGCATCAATAGGCAGTTGGGCAAGCCAGGACATACTCGAGTAACCGGTACCAAAGTCATCCAGATATATGCGACAACCCACGGCGCGCAGGGAGTGCAGCTCGCGCATTGCTGAATGGGGGCGATCTATCAACACGGATTCGGTGACCTCCACAGCCAGGCGAGAGAGATCAATCTCATAACGCTCTGCTAGGGCAATCATTCTGCCTGCAAGGCCCTCCCGACAGATTTGAAGCGGACTAACATTGATCGAAAATACAAGGTCAGGGGTTATATCATTTGCCAATTTCAGCACCGCCAAGCACCGGCGCAACACCAAATCTCCCAACGGATCAATTAGGCCCACACTCTCTGCAACTGGGATGAAGTCGATTGGCGACATCCAGCCGCCCTCGAAATCACGAATGCGGGCTAGCGCCTCAAAACCAATAGAATCGCGGCTCTTTAGATCGACGATGGGCTGAAAATCAACCCGCAGCAGATCACTATCGATTGCATGTTGCAACTGACGCTTAATCAAAATACCCCGCTTAACCTGATCATCAATCACGTTGTCGTAGATAGTGATTGAGCGCTCATCGCTAGCCTTGGCCGCATACATCGCCAGATCAGCGCGGCGCAACAACTCATCTACCGTGACTTCCGAATCATCAGTAGAGGCAATGCCCACAGCCATGGTGGGTGAAATCGAATAATCCTGGGTAGTCCAGGTCCTGGAGACCAGTGACTGCAAGCGTTCCGCCAACTGAACCGCTGCCATTGGCGTGGGAATGTCAGGGCTCAAAATCACGAATTCGTCCCCGCCCAGCCTGGCAAGCATATCCTCAGGACGCAGGGTGGATTGGAGCCGTTTCCCCACCTCAATCAACAACTCATCGCCGACTTGATGTCCGTAAAAATCGTTTACCTCCTTAAAACGATTTAGATCACAAAACAGCAGGGTGACTGAGCCGGGCTGGCGACGAAGTTGGCGCAAGGCCGCAGCCATACGGGCCCGCAAGCCGCGACGATTGGGCAAGCCAGTTACCGGGCACTTCATCACCTTGGCCGCCAGGGCCAGCTGCTTGGACTGCAGATCTATGTACTTTTGATTAGCCGACAACCATCTCTCTTCGATCTGCTGGCTTTTCTGCTGCAGCTCATCATATGATATTCGGGCACTCACATCACGAAAGGAGAACATCAACGGATTAGGCACTTCCGTGACTACGGGCCGCCATTCGATTTCTAGAGCGTGAACTGGATCTTCACTGATAATTACAGTAACAAAACCGGTCTTTAGCAATCCCCCCCGCGTCTGATCAATAGTAAGAATAGGGTCGCCAACAATATTTAGTGGCAAGATCTTGTGCAAATCTGCTCCAAGAATCTCAAGTCGAGTCTTTCCTAAAAATTCATCAAAGGAGGCGTTAGTCCACAACACTTGGCCGATCGCATTGACCAGAACGAGTCCTTCACTGATCTGGCCAAGGGCAGAATCAAGCCGCCCCAAGGTACGGCGCAACTCCAGGACCAGTCCTGTTTCGGTATTTGGGCTGGAGGCTTCAGGCATCAGTCTCCGCGCAGCCTGGCAAGGGGGTGAGGGTGGCCCCAAAAACCCAGCCAGACTCGCGCTTTTCTCCCAAGATGAAATGTTCGGACACCACCTCACTACCGTCGGCGCAGACGGTTTTTAGGCGCAACGGGTGGGCAAGAATGGTGGATTGCTCCGTGGCTTGGAAGCGGGAAAATCCCAACTGGTGAGACATCTGAAAAGCACCCGGCAAGATCAAGCTCAGGGATTGACCGCGCAACTGATCTTCAGTCCAGCCGTAGGTCTGCTCGAATGCCTGGTTAATCGAAACCACTTGCCCTAGGGAATCAGCCAAGACAAAGGGGCTATCTCCGTTCTGCAGGGATTCAATAGTGGGTTGAACCGAAGCCGCAGTGCTCTCAGGCTGTGACTGTTCGGTAGCCAAAATTTGCTCAATCTCTAGTTTTGATCTTACGGCGCCCATAGGCAAATTTTGCGCAAACGGGCCGAGCCAACCGTTTAGGTGCCGCAATGGCGGCGCACCAACTGGGCCCCCAGGTTCAAGCGGGTTTGATTGGCATAGGCCTCCCGCTCCAGTTGCCGCTCCTGCTCCGATGCCTTGCTGTAGACGGTTTCATTGAGCACAGCAGCTAGGTGATCGGGCAAGGCCGAGGGCAGACCTAGGGGGCGGGGGCGGGAACGCAGTCCCCGGTTGCTGCAGCTCTGGGCGACGTGGATGGCCTCGTGGTTGAGCACCCGGGCAAACTCGACACTGCCCTTCGCCACCACCCGGGGCTGAATGCGCAGGGTGCGGGCTGCCGGGTCCCATTCTCCCGCCGCCCCCGGCTTGCGGGGCTGGCTCAGCTCCAGACGCACCCCGGCTTTGGCCAGCACCATGAGCAGCTCACCGATCGCCAGGCGCTCGGCCCCAAAGCTGGGCGGGTTGGCGATCAGGGCCCGAAGCTCCGCCACAGACAGCTTGGGTTCGTTGGCCCGGCGGCGGTAGTGATAACGCACCGCACCACTGGGCAGGGTTTCAGCCCGCGGCAGCCACTGACGATCAGCCGTAGCCAGTTGCTGCAGCAAGGCCGCCTCCTGTTCAGGCTGCAGACCTGCCGCTTGGGCCGTTGGTCGCGCAGGCACGCTTGCCAAGCAAGCCCCCAGCAGAGCCAGCAAGCCGCCCAGCACCAACACGGCTGGCGCCTTAGCCAAGCTCTTGGTGCTGAACGGGCGAAGAAAGAGGAGCAGAAGTTGGCGGCAACCAACACCACTCTGGTGCCAGTTGCGAAGATCGGAGCCTTCTGAGATTCCCTGACCCCATGCCCCTCACCGCCCTGGTGCGCCAGCTGCAGCAGGTGCCCCTCACCGGCGAGGTATTGCTGCGGCTGCAGCGGGCCGACCGCCTGCGGCTCAGTGGGGCAGGGCGCAGTGCGCGGGCCCTGGTGAGCAGCGCCCTGGCTGGTGCTGCCGAGGCGCCCTTGCTGGTGCTGGTTCCCACCTTGGAGGAAGCGGGCCGCTGGGCAGCGCTGCTGGAGCTAATGGGGTGGAACAGCTGCCAGCTCTACCCCACCAGCGAGGGCAGCCCTTACGAGCCCTTTGACCCCACCAGCGAAATCACCTGGGGCCAGTTGCAGGTGCTCAGCGAACTGCTGGATACCCCCCGCCGCCTGGCAATCGTGGCAACGGAAAGGGCCCTGCAGCCGCACCTGCCGCCCCCTGAAACCCTGCAGGCCCAGTGCCTGAGCCTGCGCAAGGGCGACACGATCGACCTTGAACAACTCGCCACCACCCTCAGCCGGCTGGGCTACGAACGGGTGCCCACCATCGAGCAGGAGGGCAGCTGGAGCCGACGCGGCGACATCGTTGATGTGTTTCCGGTGAGTGCGGAGCTGCCCGTGCGGCTGGAGCTGTTTGGCGAAGAACTGGAGAAACTGCGGGAATTCGATCCCGCCTCCCAGCGCTCCCTAGACGCCATCGAGGTGGTGCGGCTCACACCCACCGGCTACGGCCCCCTGATCGCCGATGCCCTGCGCGAGTCGATGCCGGATGGGCTCGAGCAAATGCTCAGCCCCGAGGCCCTCGAGCAGCTGCTGGAAGGAGGCACCCCGGAGGGGATGCGGAGGCTGATGGGCCTGGCTTGGCAGCAGCCGGCCTCCCTGCTGGATTATTTGCCGCCCCACACCCTGATTGCCATCGATGAGCGGCGCCACTGCCTCTCCCATGGCCAGCAGTGGTTTGACCATGCCTGCGACCACTACGCCGATGTGGTGCAGGAGCTGGAACTAGAAGCCAGCGCAGCGCCAACCATTTTGCCGCCGCTCCTGCATCGCCCCGCGGCAGACGCCCTGGAGCAGGCGGAGGTGTTTGCCGGTTTCGATCTGGCCGAGCTGCACGAAACCGACCAGCACCCCAACAGCTTTGACCTGGCCTCCCGCTCGGTGCCGGCATACCCCAATGCCTTCGGCAAGCTGGCCGGCCTGGTGAAGGGCTTTGTGGCCGAAAAAGCCACGGTCTGGCTGCTGTCGGCCCAGCCCTCGCGGGCGGTAGCCCTGCTGGAGGAACACGACTGCGTCACTCGCTTCGTGCCCAATCCCGCCGACTTTCCGGCCATCGACCGACTGGTGGAGCAGGCCACGCCGGTGGCCCTGAAAACCAAGGGCACCGCCGAGCTCGAAGGGCTGCAGCTACCGGCCTGGCGGCTGGTGCTGGTCACCGACCGAGAGTTCTTTGGCCAGCACGCCCTGGCCGCCAGCGGCTACGTGCGCCGGCGCCGCAAGGCCGCCAGCCGCACCGTGGATCCGGGCAAGATGCAGCCGGGCGATTTCGTGGTGCATCGCAACCACGGCGTCGGCAAGTTTCTGAAGCTGGAAAAGCTGGCGATCGGCGGCGAATCCCGCGATTACCTGGTGGTGCAGTACGCCGACGGTCTATTGCGGGTTGCGGCAGACCAGCTGGGCAGCCTCGGCCGGTACCGCGCCAGCACCGATGCGCCTCCAGACCTCAACCGCATGGGTGGCACGGCCTGGGCCAAGGCCAAGGAGCGCGCCAAAAAGGCCGTGCGCAAGGTGGCGGTGGATCTGGTCAAGCTCTACGCCGAGCGCCACCAGGCACCGGGCTTCGCCTTCCCCGCCGACGGCCCCTGGCAACACGAGCTCGAAGACTCCTTCCCCTACGAGCCCACCCCCGACCAGGTGAAGGCCATCGCCGATGTGAAGCGGGATATGGAGCAGCCCCAGCCGATGGACCGGCTGGTGTGCGGCGACGTGGGCTTTGGCAAAACCGAGGTGGCGATCCGGGCGATCTTCAAGGCGGTCACGGCGGGCAAGCAGGTGGCGATGCTGGCCCCCACCACGGTGCTGGCGCAGCAGCACTGGCGCTCCCTTTCGGAGCGCTTTGCGCCCTACCCGATGAAGGTGAGCCTGCTAAACCGCTTCCGCACCACCGCCGAACGCAAAACAATCCTGGAAGGATTGGGCGAGGGCACGGTTGATGTGGTGGTGGGCACCCACCAACTGCTCTCCAAAAGCACCGGCTTCAAGCAGCTGGGTCTGCTGGTGGTGGATGAGGAGCAGCGCTTTGGCGTCAACCAGAAAGAAAAGATCAAGGCGCTGAGAAAAGACGTAGACGTGCTGACCCTTTCAGCCACGCCGATCCCCCGCACCCTCTACATGAGCCTTTCCGGCGTGCGGGAGATGAGCCTGATCACCACACCACCACCGCTGCGCCGGCCAATCAAGACCCACCTGGCCGCCCTTGACGAGGAGGCGGTGCGCAGCGCCATCCGCCAGGAGCTCGACCGCGGCGGCCAGATCTTTTACGTGGTGCCGAGGGTGGAGGGTATCGAAGACGTGGCCTCTGGCCTGCGGCTAATGATCCCGGGCCTGCGACTGCTGGTCGCCCACGGCCAGATGGCAGAAGGCGAGCTGGAGAGCGCCATGGTGGCCTTCAACGCCGGCGAGGCCGACCTGATGCTCTGCACGACGATCGTGGAGAGCGGCCTCGACATCCCGCGGGTGAACACGATCCTGATCGAGGACGCCCACAAGTTCGGCCTGGCCCAGCTGTATCAGCTGCGGGGCCGGGTGGGTCGCAGCGGTATTCAGGCCCATGCCTGGCTCTTTTATCCAGGCAATGCCTCCCTCAGCGAAGCAGCACGGCAACGGCTGCGGGCGATTCAGGAATTCGCCCAGCTGGGTTCTGGCTACCAGCTGGCCATGCGCGATATGGAGATCCGTGGCGTCGGCAACCTGCTGGGAGTGGAGCAGAGCGGCCAAATGGAAACCATCGGCTTCGACCTTTATATGGAAATGCTGCAGGAGTCGCTGGCTGAAATCCAAGGCCAGGACATCCCAGTGGTGGAAGACACCCAGATCGACCTGCCTGTGACCGCCTTCATCCCAGGCGATTGGATCACGGAAAACGACGAGAAGATCGCCGCCTACCGGGCCGCCGCCGCGTGCGGCGGCAAGGAGGAGTTGCTGGAGCTGGCCACCGGCTGGGTGGATCGCTACGGCGCCATTCCGGCGCCGGTGATCTCGCTGTTGCAGCTGATGGAGCTGAAGTTGGTGGCCAAGCGCTGTGGCTTCTCGCGCATCAAGCCAGAAAAACCCAACATCGCCCTGGAAACCCCCATGGAGGAGCCCGCCTTCCGCCTACTGCGCCAGGGCCTGCCCCAACACCTCCATGGCCGCCTGGTGTTTCAGCCCGGATCGGGCGCCACCGCCAAGGTGCTGGCCCGGGGCCTGGGGGTGCTGCCTGCTGAGAAGCAGCTCGAGGAGCTGATGGGCTGGCTCAACCAAATGGCGGAGCAGATCCCAGGCAGCGATGGCCTCACCGAAGCCCAGCGGCGCGAGCAGCTCAAGGCCCGCAACGAAGAGGTGTTGGCGGTGTAGGCGCCGTAAGCGAGCCGGTCTTGGGCCCAAGGGCCCCTTAAGCCAACCAGCTCCCGCAAAAATCCGTTACATTCATGAGAAGTTGTGTAACGACGATCCATGGGCGAAGTGATCGGGGCAAGTTCAGGCTTAGGGGGCGGGTTCAGCCTCGTTTCTGGAGTGGTGAGCCTCCTGGCGATCGGCATGTATGCACTGCTTCAACCAGGACCCGGCAACAACAACGATGACGACGATTCCGGCCCCGGCGGTGGCCTGATGCAACCGGTGGCCTGATTTCTCCTGGCGAAGAGTTTTTAAATTAAGCGAAGTTCAAAGCTTTTCAGCTTCAGCGGCCCGTAGTTCGGACTGATAAGCAGCTGGCACCACAACCAAAAAAAGCAGCCACCAAGCCAGCACCCCTATGGCTGCAGGCGCGGTGATCCACCAGCGCTGAAGTAGCAACCAGCTCCCTGCCACCACAACTGCACCGGTGAGCAAGATGCTCCAAGGCTGGCACCACCAGGGTTTCATCTCCCAAATCGACGCAGGCTGGATCATTTGGGCTGGGGGCGAATCAAGCGGCACAGCCACAAATTTTCCATATGCATACGCCATCCTCGCCGCTTACTGCCCATATGCGGCGTGAAATCTTGCTCGCCCACAACTCGGGCGATTGGCATGGCTGCTTCATTCGCTGTAATGGACATGGCCTGGAGCAGGAGCGCTTCAAAAGCCAGCTCTCAGTGCAAGACCAGGGCGGCAAAGTAGTGGCTGCGTTGACCAACGTCAGCAGTGGCCAGATGCGCTCAATGGATTTTGATGAGCCTCCGGCAGAAATGCAAATCAGCCCAGAGGGGCACTGGAGCCTGGGCCCCGATCGCATCGGTGCCTGGCCCTGGGTGAGCGAGCTCTGCTTGGTGTGGGGCGAGCGCCGCCGCCGCGCCGTGATTCGCCATGGCAGCGAACGGCTCGAATCGCTGGTGGTTGTAAGCGAAGCGCGGCCAGGGATGGAGGAACCATTACCTCCAGCGCCGCTGCAGGCCTTAGCTAGGCCGGCCCTCCCTGGCCCAGGCTTGATCTGGAGCCTGCCGGCAGCTTTAGGGATAACGCTCCAAACGGCGGATCGCCGGCAGTCTGGGGTGCCAGAAGGAGTAGCCCTGTGCTGGCAGCCCGAACCGGGTATCCACCTGGAAATTCGCAGGCGCTACGGCGCCTATGGCGCGCTGGAGCCCTGAGGAGCCACGGCCGCCGGCACATTGGCGCTGCGTGGGTTGTAAGCCTTCTCAACGCTGTTGGCATTGCGAAGCCGTTTGACCAGCGTGGTTTCCGCCACCCGGTATTGGCTGTCCTTCTTGGTACCGAGATCCTCGAGCTTGAGGCGCTGGGCCTCGAGCTCGGTCATTTTCGCCGTCACATCAGGGTCGATGCCGTGCTTGTGGATGTCCCGGCCACTGGGGGTGAGGTATTTGGCGATGGTCACGGTCATGCCGGAACCATCGGATAGCCCCCGCACCGACTGCACCAAGCCCTTGCCGAAGGTTTTCTGGCCCACCAACACCGCCCGGTTGTTGTCCTGCAGGGCGCCGGAGAGAATTTCACTGGCGCTAGCTGAACCCTCATTGACCAGTACCACCATGGGCTTAGTGGTGAGGGCACGGCCGTTGGCGCGCTTGACATCCTGGATGCCATCACGGGTTTTGGTGGACACGATCGTGCCCTCGTTTAGCCACTGGCGAGCAATCTCCACGCTTGCCATCAGCAGGCCGCCTGGGTTGCTGCGCAGATCGAGCACATAACCCTGGGCTCCCTTTTCTTCTAGGTCCTTCACCGCCTGGCGCATGTCCTTGGTGGCGGTGGCATTGAATTGCTTGAGGCGGATATAACCCACCTTGACGCCATCGGCAGTGGTGTTGATCTGGTGGTCGACGGCATGGAGCTCGATGCGCTCCCGGGTAAGGGGCAACTCCAGGGTCTGAGCCTTGCGCTTGAGGGTGAGGGTCACCGTGGTGCCAGCCTGACCACGGATCAGCTTGACGGCATCCTCGGTGCTCATGCCCTTGGTCGACTTACCATCGATCGCCACAATCACATCCTTGGGCTGAACGCCAGCCCGCGATGCGGGCGAACCTTCAATCGGTGACACCACCACCAGATTTTTTGTTTCCTTATCCAAGCTCAGCTGGATTCCCACCCCGGAAAGTTCTCCAGAGGTGTCGATCTGCATCTCTTTGAATTCCCGTGGATCGAGAAAACGGGTGTAGGGATCATCGAGGCTGCCGAGCATGCCCCGGATCGCTTCATAGGCCTCCTTAGGGCTGCCGTAACTCTTGGCGAGCACATCACGCCGCAGGGTGCGCCACTGCTCTGGCTTGTACTTGCCGTTGATATCGAGGTAGTCGCGGAAGACGATCTGCCACGTCTGGTCGATCACCTCCTTGGGGCTGTCGCTGATGCGGGAAGAGCCACCGGGAGGGGTCACCACCTCCCTGGCCACAACCGCCGTGGCCGCACAAGCACCAATACCGACCAGCACGAGCAAGCTGGTGCGGGGGCTGGCCATCAGGAAAAGCCGTTGCGGCGCGGGAAACGTCCTTTCAAGCTAGCGCCGTTATCCGGCCCCAACCGGGGCGGGTTACCGGAAGTGAGCAGGCGCTCAGGGATCAACCCAGCGACCATCCTCCTGAATAAGGGCTATCAGGGCTGCCACTCCCTCTGCCTCCGGCACCCGCCGGATCTCGTCGCGGCCCCTGTACAGAGAGATGGTGCCGGGGGTTTTACCCACATAGCCGTAGTCGGCGTCGGCCATTTCGCCCGGCCCATTAACGATGCAACCCATCACAGCGATATCGAGGCCAGTGAGATGGGCCGTGGCGTTGCGCACCTGATGCAGCACCTCCTCCAGGTTGAACAGGGTGCGGCCGCAGCTGGGGCAGGCCACATATTCCACCATCGTCTTGCGCAGCCCCAAGGCTTGCAGGATCGAGTAGCAAACAGGAATTTCCTTCTCGGGCGCTTCGGTGAGCGAGACGCGGATCGTGTCGCCCAGCCCCTCGGCCAGCAAGGGCGCAATGCCGGCGGTACTTTTAATTCGCCCGTAGTCGCCATCGCCTGCCTCGGTGACTCCCAAATGCAGGGGGTAGGGGAAGCCCTCCGCATCCATGCGGTCGGCCATCATTCGATAGGCGGCCATCATCACCGGCGCCCGCGAGGCCTTCATTGACACCACGATGTTGTGGAAGTCGAGCCGGTCGCAGATGCGGATGAATTCCATGGCGCTCTCCACCATGCCCAGGGGCGTGTCGCCATAGCTGAACAACATCCGCTCAGCCAGGGATCCATGGTTGACACCGATGCGCAGGGCCTTGTCCTGCTGCTTGAGCAATTGCACCAACGGTTCAAATGTTTCGGCAATGCGCTCACCGATGGCAGACACCTCCTCGAGGCTGAATTCGGTGCGATTTGGGTCGGGCTTGTCGAACACAAATAGACCCGGGTTGATCCGCACCTTGTCGACGTGCTGGGCCACCTCCAGGGCAATCTTCATGCCGTTGTGGTGCACGTCGGCCACCAATGGCACTGGCTGATAGGTGTCTTCCAACCGCTGGCGAATTTCTTTTACCGCCTTGGCGTGGGCCAGGGAAGGCACCGTCAGTCGCACGATTTCGCAACCGACTTCATGCAGCCGCCGGATACCGGCCGTAGCCCCTTCGATATCGAGGGTGTCCTCGTTGATCATCGACTGCACCGCCACCGGGTGATCGCTGCCGATCCAGATATCTCCCACCCGCACGCTGCGGGTCTGGCGCCGGTGAATCAAGGTGTCGTAGCGAGCCGGGGTGCCGGTCATGGCTGGGTGAAGCGGGGGGCCGGGAAGGGCAAAGCCTGTCACAAAGACAGCTCAAGCGGCGAGGATGTCAAACGCAGTAAGCAGTTCAGCAAGGCGAGCGGGATTGGCCAGAAAAGGATCGGCACCGATCCCCTCAGAGGGCCCGCAAGGATCGGCGTACCTCCTGGAAGTCCGCTGCCGTGAGCGCACGGGGCGAGCCCTGGTCCTGCGAGTTAAAGCGCAGCAGATAGGAGGGATGCAGGACCGGCATCAGGCGCCGGCCCCGCAAAATTTCGATCTCGCTGGCGCGCCACTGGCCCCGCAGGCTGGTGATGCCGCCCTTAATACCCAACACCCCCTCCAGCGCCGTGGCCCCCACCAGCAGGATCACGGCCGGATTCACTAAAGCGATCTGGCGATTTAGCCAGGGGCGGCAGGCCGCCATCTCCGTCGCCGCGGGCTTGCGGTTGCCAGGGGGGCGGCACTTCACCACATTGCACACGTAGGCGTCTCGGTTGCTGTCGATGCCAGCGGCAGCCAGCAGCTGATCGAGCAGCTGGCCGGAGCGGCCCACAAAAGGCAGGCCAGCGCTGTCTTCCTGAGCGCCGGGTCCCTCGCCGATCAGCATCAGCCGGGCGGCGGGATTGCCCCGACTCACCACCACCTGCTGCCTCTCCGCGGCCAGATCACAGCGGCGACAGGCGGCGCAATCGAGCAGCAACTGCCCTAGGGAATCGGGCGGTGCAGGGGGAATTGTCGTCACGGCAAAACCATCAACGTGTAACTAGCTGGCCATTTAGTGCCCCTTTGAACCGTACGCGGCAAATCCGTAAGGCAGGATGCCAGCCAGTGCTGATGCCGCGCGTCCTGATGCCGGACACAGGGATGACCGCCGCGCCCACCACCACTCCGGCCCTCTCTGCCCGGGCCCGGGCCCTCCAGCCCTCCCTCACCCTGGCCATTGCCGCCCGAGCCAAGGCCCTCAAGGCTGATGGTCAGGACATCTGCAGCCTCAGCGCCGGCGAACCTGATTTCGACACCCCGGCCTTCATCCGCCAGGCCGCCACCGCTGCTCTGGAGGCAGGCCACACTCGCTACGGCCCAGCCGCCGGCGAGCCTGCCCTGCGCGATGCCATAGCCGCCAAGCTCAGCAGTGAAAACGGCATACCCACCACCGCCCAACAGGTGCTGGTCACCAACGGCGGCAAGCAGGCGCTCTACAACCTGTTTCAGGTGCTGCTGGAGCCAGGCGACGAGCTGCTGCTGCCGGCGCCCTACTGGCTCAGCTATCCAGAGATCGCCAAACTCGCCGGCGCCTCGGTGACCATGCTGCCCAGCTCGGCGGCCCAGGGCTTCCGCCTCGATCCGGCCCAGCTGGAGGCAGCCATCACTCCAGCCAGCAAATTGCTTGTGCTCAACAGCCCCGGCAATCCCACCGGCATGGTGCTGAGCCTGCCAGAGCTGGAGGCGATTGCGGACGTGCTGCGCCGCCATCCCCAGGTGGCCGTGGTGTGCGATGAGATCTACGAATTCCTGCTGGCCCCCGGCCACGCCCACCACAGCTTTGCCGCCATAGCTCCAGACCTGGCCGATCGCGTCTTTACGGTCAATGGCTTCGCCAAGGGCTGGGCCATGACCGGCTGGCGCCTTGGCTGGCTGGCTGGCCCCCAGCCGGTGGTGGCCGCCGCCAGTGCCCTGCAGAGCCAGAGCACGAGCAACGTTTGCAGTTTTGCCCAGTTCGGCGCCCTGGCCGCCATCGAAGCGCCCCGCGACTGTGTACACACCATGGCGGCCCAGTTCAACGAGCGCCGCGGCCTGCTCAGCGCGGGGCTGATGGCCATCGAAGGATTGCAACTGCTACCCCCCGAGGGGGCGTTCTATGCCTTCCCCGACGTAAGCGGCTTCGGCCTCGATTCAATGACCCTGTGCAACCGGCTGCTCGATGAAGTGGGCCTGGCGGTGGTGCCAGGGGTTGCCTTCGGCGACGACCGCTGCATTCGGCTTTCCTGCGCTGCCGGGCCTGCCACGATTGAGGATGGCCTCCAGCGCCTGCAGCGCTTTCTGGCCGCCCTCTGATTCCCACCCTGTCCCATGCCCACCCGAGAACGTTGGACCGCCGCAATGGCGGGGCTTTGCCTGGCCCTGCTACCGGCGGTCCTCCCCCCAGTGCCCGCCTCTGTGCTGCCGGCGGCCGTAGCCCAGCCGGTGCTGCGCATCGGTGCTATCCCCGACCAAAACCCTGAAAAGCTGAATCGCCTTTACGGCTTGGTGGCCGATGAGCTCAGCCAGCAACTAGGTGTGAAGGTCGCCTACGTGCCCGTCACCGATTACACGGCTGCTGTGAGCGCCTTCCGCACCGGCAGTCTTGATCTGGTGTGGTTTGGCGGTCTCACCGGCGTGCAGGCCAGCCTGCAGAAACCCGGCTCCCAGATGCTTGCCCAGCGAGACATCGATGCGCAGTTTTATACCGTATTTATCGCCAATGCCCGCAGTGGTATCAAGCCGATCCAGAACCAAAAGGGGCTAGTGGCCCTCAAAGGCAAGCGCTTCACCTTCGGCTCGGAAAGCTCCACCTCCGGCCGGCTTATGCCCCAGTACTTCCTCGGCCAGGCCGGCGTCAAGTTGGCTGATTTCGCTGGCGGAGCCCCCGGCTTCAGTGGCAGCCACGACGCCACCATCGCCCTGGTGCAGAGCGGCACCTACGACGCCGGCGCCGTCAATGAGCAGGTGTGGAAGAGCAGCCTGCGCAGCGGCAAGGCCAACCGCAGCAAGGTGGTGCAGATCTGGCGCACCCCCAGCTACCCCGACTACCTCTGGCTGGGCCAGCCCAACCTCGACCAGCGCTTCGGCAAGGGCTTCAGCGCCAAGCTGCGTCAATCGATCATCAGCTGGCGATCCACGGATCCGGAGCAGAAACAGATCCTCGGCCTGTTTGGTGCCCAGCAATTCACCACGGTGAAGCCGGGCGAATACAAGCAGATCGAGCAGGTGGGGCGGCAAATCGGCAAGATCCGCTGACACAGGCGGGCATTTGGGTCCAGCAGCATTCAGAATCAGTTTTCTCCAGAGCCTCAAATCCGTGGTCTGGTTGATTGATTTGGTCTTGCTGCTGGCCGGCTTTGTGCTTTGGAGCCGAGCCAACAATGAAGGCGATGAGGCTTGGTCCCTGTTTCTGCGCAGCATCGCCTTTCTTGATCTGGCCTTCATCACCTTCGGCAACGGCCAACTGCTGATCGAGATTCCCGCCTTGGCCCTGGCCCTGGCCCTGCCATCAGCGGCCAGCCTGGAGCGGCGGCGCAGCTAAAACGTCAATGAATCCCCGCGGCCCTGACCTGATTGAGGTGTCCTTAGTGGCGCTAATCCTGGCGCTGATCGTTTACCGCCTCACCCTGGCCTGAAGGAGCACTCAGGTTGGGATGGCAGGTTCATGTAAGTAGCAGGTGGTCTACAAACTGCTGCCAGCTGAGGCCATCGGCAGAGCGGCTGAAGAGAAAGGACTCCTCCTCAGCATTAAGAGGTCGTTCGCCCACACTGGCCAGCAGGCGCCTGAGCTCGGCCGGATCAAGCCGGTCATCGCCATTGGCATCGACTGGCAGCAAATAGTTGAGCAGCCGAGCCTCGCCAAGGCGCAAGCGCTGCAGGCGAAGCATCAGCTCACCAAACTCCTCGGCATCCACCCGGCCATCTCCATCCAGGTCCATGGCCTGCAGCACACTTGCCAGCTGGGCTGCCAGCACTCCAACATCTCCGCCTTGCTGGGGATCAATCCCCAGACCCCCGAGCAGCTCCGCCGCACTGATATCGCCATTGGCGTCTTGATCGAGTCGCTGAAACAAGGCCGACATTTGTTGCCGCATCTGCGCCGGAACCCGTCCAGCCAAAAAAACGCGGCGCTGGCCGGTGATTGCCAGGTGCAAGTTTTGACGAAAATCGGCAAGCAGGGTGCGGGCCAACACAAAGCGCTGGCGATGCTCCTCCGGGGTCAAGATGGCGTGCAGCGAAACCGGAATCAGGGCCGGCAAGGCACGACGCACCAGCAGCTGAATCACCCAGGTAGCAAGCACAAAAGCGAGGGTGAGCGAAGGCCAGCCCTGAGCTGGAGTGAAGCTCCAAGCAAACTGGATCAGGCTCGCCAGAGCCGCCCCTCCCAGACCCACCGCCAAGCTGGCCCAGCTGGGGGCGTAAAAAATCCCCCCCAAGGCAATCGCCACCAGCAAGCCGTTGTATCCCCAGAGGCCCTCGGCGATCGCGCCCAAAGGGACATCGAGCAGAAGGCCGGTTGCCATGCCATCCAGGGCACCAAGTAAACCCAGTCCCGCTGCAAGGGGGCTGGCGATGGCTGTGGCAATTAGCACCAGCAAGCCACTCCAGGGGTTTGAGCAGAGAAAAACCTGACCCGCGGATCGGAGCAGCCCATGGGTGAGAGCCTGGGATGTGCTGGCCAGCTCGGACATCGGGACCGGTTCGGCCAGGGCCAATGCTGCCCCCGACGCCAGGGAAGCCACCCCCAGCAAGCCCCAGGTAACAAGAATGAACGGGAGGGTGAGTGGTGGTAGCCCCACGGAACGGTTGATTCCCCTGCCCAGCCCCTCAAGCAGCAAGGTGGTCAGCGCCCCACCAAGCAGCACCAAAGCAACCCAAATCAGGCTGGAGAGGGGGCTATCGAACTGGGCGAAATTGGCGACGGCGCAGCCCACCAGGGCGCCGTTAAAACCGTAGATGCCCTCGCTCCGCAACCCCTTCGCCAAGCGGAGGAGCCGAGCTGTGCAGTGAGAAGCTGCGGTACCCAGCAGAGCCAACAGGGCAAACCAAGGCGACTGCACCAGAAAGGCGAGCAGCAACACCAGGCCACTGAGGGGATTGTTGATGAAGATCACCTGGGCCAAGCCACGCAAACCTGCCAGCAGCGAAACCAGGCCGGGGTTCAGTCGCGCGACAGGGCCGTGCAGCTGATGCAGGGTGCCCATGGTGGGCAGCAGCTGTTGAAGCCTGGAGGGCAGGTCAACAACAGGCTCGAGCAAATCTCTAAGCAGCTCCAAAGCCGATTTCACAGACCTATCCATCGGCCTAGAGGCGGGCGTCGAGCACCTCTAACACATCCTGATAAACGCTAAGTGACACTTCAGCCAAGGTATTAAGACTATCTAGATGGGGGTTGATTTCACAGATTTCCCAGCAGCAAACCCTGGGGTCTGCCAGCAGGAACCGGGTTAACTGGCGAGCTTCATCAGCCCAAAGGCCACCAGGCACTGGCGTGCCGGTGCCCTTGCAGATAGTGGAGTCCATGCAATCCACATCGAAGCTCACATAGATCAATTCGACTTGGCTGAGATGGTCTAGGCAGCGCTGAGCTGCCTGCTCTGGCCCCAATCGCCGAACATCTTCTGTAGTAACAACAGGTATAGAGAACTGCTCAAGCGTGACATTTTCAGCAGGCTCCGTATCACGAACTGCCACATAAATTAGATCTTCAAGCATGATCGACGGCGATCCTGTGCCATTGAGACATTGGAGCTCTTGCCAAAGCAACCTGGTCGTTGAATCGGGCTCGTTGATGGCCTCAATGGTGTTGTCGTGAGCCGAGGCAATGGCCAAAGGCATGCCGTGCATGTTGCCGGAGGGCGTGGTGTATGGGGAATGGATATCGGCATGGGCATCGATCCACACCACGCCTAGGCGCCGATCGGGATGGGCCTGGCGAATGCCAGCGATGGTTGAAGCAGCCGTGGAGTGATCGCCAGCGATCACGATTGGGAACAAGCCGCGATCCAGGGTGGAGGCCACCAATACGGCCGCGTCCCGCATAACGCCGGCAATCGTCTCGATATGGCGTGCGTGGGGGGTGGCGGTGGCGGTGGCGGAGCCCAGCTCCGAGGCTCGGGCTCCAGGCCTTGTCTGACCTTTTATTTCCTCAATCAAACGGTCGCTGATTTGGCGCAGCCCCTGCTGACGGGCAGCGGCCTGCTTGAGCAAATCAATGCCAGAACCAGCTCCCGGCGTGCCAGCACCAAGGTCGCAATCGACCTCCACCAAGGCAACCCGGGAGCGGCTGGAGGCGTTTACATACTGAGCCAGGGTCTTTTTCAGTCGCTTCAGATCTGCAAGCGATAGCTCGATCACAGCATCGGCTTCGAGTAGCCGCAGAAATTCTTCAACGCTGATGCAGTTATCGCCATCTTGATCGAGGGCTGCCAGCAACCGATCTGCCTCTGGTAGATCGGCGCAGGAGGGCGCTAGGGCAGCTAGCAGCACTTCCAGCTCCTGAAAATTGAGGCTGCCGCTGCCATCACTATCTACTAATTCAAAGATCTCGCGCAGGCAGGAGGCGATAGCCAAACCTGGACGGCCTTGGGCCCAGCCGCTGAAAGCCCCCAGCCCCACCTCCCCATCGCAGCCAACCAGATCACGCAGAGCTTGGCGATCTTCAATAGCAATCACTCCAGCCATGCTGGCGAGAACATGCTCCACCTCATCCACAGATATTTTCCCATCGCCGTCTTGATCAAACAGACTAAAAAGACCGACGAATTCATCTGAACGGGAGGATATTGACACTATGAAAGGATCAAAATGATTGAACAGACTGCCAAAGCTGACTTTGGCAAATCCTGCTTTATACAGAACATAAAAGTCGATCAAGCCCTCGGCAAACGTTCCCGTTGCTACTGAAATCAGAAAGTTTCCGGTTTGCAGGGGCCTAATCTGGATTTCGATGCCGCCCAGTTCGCCATGGAGTTCAAGGGATCCCTGGACGAGCTCAAGGAGCTGGTTGCCCAACTAGGGGTGCCTTGTCAATGGCAACACAAGGGAGCTTTTGAGCTGGCCGTCTTTGAAGATGGCGTCAGCAATCTGAAGCTCAACTGGTGGCCCCGGGACGGAATCCTGCGATTGGTGGGAGATCCGGAGGTTCGCGACAGCCTGCAGGCAAAACTTCAAGAAATGCTGAGCGGCCAGGGCTAGAAGCCAAATCACCAGATGAACCGGGCCCGCATGTGACGTCCCTACTGATCCTCCAAGACATCACCGTCAAGGGCCGCAGCCAGCCTCGCCTTGATGGGGTGTCGCTTCAGGTTGATGCCGGTGAACGAATTGCCCTGCTGGGTCCCAGCGGTGCTGGCAAAAGCACCTTGCTTGCCGTGGCCAATGGCTTGCTGACCCCGCAGCAGGGCAGGGTGTTTTGGCAGGGGGAGGTACGGGCCCGCAGCGGACGGGCCCGGCGACGGCAGCAGGCCCGGATCGGCACCCTCTGGCAAGACCTGCGGCTGATCGAGGAGCTCACCGTGCAGCAAAACCTCAACGCCGCCCGGCTAGCCGTCTGGGGCTGGCCGCGGGCCCTGCTCAACCTGCTGATGCCCCTAGAGACCAAGGCCTGCACAACGATGTTGCAGCGGCTTGATCTCGATCCAGCCCTACTCAACCAGCCCGTCTCCGCCCTCTCCGGCGGCCAGCGCCAGCGGGTAGCCCTTGCCCGACTACTGCGACAGGAGCCCCAACTGCTACTAGCCGATGAACCCTTAGCCAGCCTTGATCCCCGCCTGGCCGGCGAGCTGTTAACCCTGCTGCTGGAGCTCGCAAACCCGCCTCGGGCCTTGCTGTTGAGCCTGCACCGTCCCGATTTGCTGTCTGGTTTCGATCGGGTGCTGGGGCTGCGGGCCGGGCGCCTTGTCTTTGACCAACCCATGGCCAGCCTTGAGCCAGGCCAGCTGGAGGAGCTTTACGCCGGGACCCCAGGGGCATGAGACCAGCGGCGCCGTTGTGGGTGTTGCTGCCCGCCCTAATTGTGCTGCCGCTGCTGGCATTGCTGCCAGGAATCAGCCATGGCGGTGGCTGGGAGCTGGTGGGGCAATTTTCTGCCGCAGCCCTGCGGCCCTCCCTGGATCCAATAGTGCTGGGCTCGGTGCTGGGCGGCCTAGCCGTCACAGCCGGCATGGCCCTGCTGGGCTGGGCCGGCAGCCTGGTGTTGGGTTTGGTGCTGGGAATCGCTAGTTCAAGGGTGGTGTGGCGCACCTGCTACGGCAGCGCCGCTCCAGCCAGCTGGATACGCCGCCTACTAGCCATACCGCGCTCGATTCACGAACTGCTCTGGGGGCTGCTGCTGCTGCAGGTGGTCGGGCTGCAACCAGTGGTAGCGGTAGTGGCAATCGCCATTCCCTTTGGAGCGCTGGTAGCCCGGGTGGTCAGCGACCTGCTGGATGCCCTGCCCACCGCCAGCCTGGAGGCCCTGCGCTGCGGCGGCAGCCCCGCCCCAACCGCCCTGTTCACGGCCCTGGGGCCGCCCCTGCTGCCCCAGGTGATCAGCTACAGCGGCTACCGGCTCGAATGCGCCTTGCGCAGCGCCACCCTGCTGGGAGTATTTGGCCTGGGCGGGCTGGGCACCGAGCTGCGCCTCACCCTGCAATCGCTGGCCTTCAACGAGCTCTGGAGCGGCCTGTGGGCGTTGCTGGCGGTGATGCTGCTGCTGGAAGCCCTAATGGGCTGGCTGCGGCGGCGCTGGGCCATGCCGGCACGGCTGGGGCTAAGCCAGCGTGGAGTGGGCAGTCAGGGCCAGGAAATGGTGGCTGTAGCGATGGCCATGCTCCCCGTGCTGCTGCTGGTGGCCTGGCGCCTGGAAGTGCAGCCCGCCACCCTGTTGCAGTGGCAAGGCCTACCACCGCTGGGCGCCGCCGACTGGGGAGCCGTGGCCACCCTGCCCTGGCCGAGCCTGATCGGCAACACCCTGCTGCTCACCTTGGTAGCCGCGGCCCTAGCTGTGGGGTTGGCGCCGCTGCTGCTGCTGTTTGCGACGCCCTGGCCGGCGGCGGGCGCGCTGGTGCGGGGACTGTGGGCCCTGGGCCGGCTATGGCCGCCACCACTAACGGCGCTGTTGCTGCTGTTTGTGCTCCAGCCCGGGGTGCTCACAGGCGCCCTTGCCCTGGGCTTCCACAACCTGGGCATTCTCGGACGCCTGCTCCTAGAAGCGGCCGAAACCAGTGGCGGCAACAAAGAGCAGGCCCTGCTGGCCGCAGGAGTGGCTCCGCGCCTGGCCCTGCTCTACGGCCGCTTCAGCGGCCTGGCCCGGCCCTACTTGGCCTATGGCGCCTACCGGGCTGATGTGATTTTGCGCGAATCGGTGGTAGTGGGGCTGGTGGGGGCCACGGGCCTGGGCAGCCAGCTGCTGGAAGCCCTGAGTTCGTTTGCCGGCGACCAACTGCTGGCCCTGGTGCTGGCCTATGCGCTGCTGACCTTGCTGGGGGAAGATCTCAGCGACCGCGCACGCCAGTGGCTGCTGGAGACCCCCCATGGTGATGGCCATCCCCAGGAAGCTGGTGGCACTTGGCGATAGCGGCGTTTTTGGCTGGGGTGATCCCCTTGAGGGGGGCTGGTGCGAACGGCTGCGGCGCCACTGGATGGAACTGCCGGGCGGCCCGGTGCTCTACAACCTCGGCGTGCGTGGCGATGGCCTGGAGCGACTGGCAGCCCGCCTCAGCGCTGAGGTTGGCTGCCGCGGTGAGCTACGGCGCCAGCTGCCGCAGGGGATCCTGCTCGGCATAGGCCTGAATGACACCGCCCGGGTTGGACGGCCTGATGGGCGACCCCAACTGGATGCCGAAGGCTTTTTGTTTGGCTTGCAGCAGCTTCTGCACAAGGCCAAGGAGATCGCTGCGGTGCATGTGATCGGCCTCACCCCGGTGGAGGAGAGCGCCATGCCCTACGCCGGGGTGCTCTGGTATTCCCTGGCAGACATCCGTCGCTACGAGGCCCTGCTGGAAGAGGCCTGCCTGGAGGCGAATGTGCCGTTCCTGCCCCTGCTGGAGGTGCTGCTGGCTGATTCCGACTGGCCCCTATGGCTAAGCAACGACGGCCTGCACCTCAACAGTGAGGGCCATCGCCGGGTATTCGAGCAAGTGCGCTCCTGGCCGGCCCTTCTGGGCTGGGCGGATCTGCAGCTGCGCCAAGAGCCCACCCCCTTGGGCTACTAAGCCGCACGGCGAAGTTGTTTTCTATCACCCATTCGGGTGAGAGCGCTTCACCGCCCCGGGGGAGCCAGCCGCATGGGCACCGCGGCGACGGTAAAAACACCGACGCCTCCACCCCATGGCATCTGCCTTCCCAGCTACTGCCCACTCGAAAACATCTGCCCGCCAGCGCCGCAGCGGCCAAGCCGATCCAGCCCAGGCCGAGCTGGGCCCCTCCCAGCTGCACACCCGCAACCGCAGCTGGCTTGAGGCCATGGCCGCAAGCCCCGACGCCACAACCAAGCTCTGGTGGCGCAACGCCCTAGTGGAGCACAACCTGGCCCTAGTGCGCATGGTGGCCCAGCGCCAGAGCCAGCGAACTGGTCAACCTTTTGATGAGCTCGTGTCTGCAGGCTGCCTGGGGCTGATCCGGGCCGTGGAGGCCTTCGACCTGCGCCAAACCTGCAATCTCAGCAGCTATGCGGTGCCCTATATCCGCGGCGCCATGCTCCACGACGTCCGCGACCACGGCCAGCCGCTGCATACTCCCCGGCGGCTGCGGGAGCTGCAGCAACGGGCCCGGCGGCTACAGGAACAGCGCCGCGGCCAGGGCCTGGCACCGCTTGCCGCCGCAGAGATTGCCTCAGAGCTCGGTTGCAGCACTGCCCAACTTGAGGAGGCCGGCGCAGTGCAGCGGGCCCTGCAGGTGCGCAGTCTCGATGCCCAGCTCAGCGACGATGGCGAGCAGGCGGGCACCCTGCTCGACCAGCTGGCAGCCGGCTCCGCAGCCGCAACCTGCGCCGGCGACGATCCGGGCGACGGTCCAGACGATGATTCAGGCAACAATTCAGTGGCTGGTGAAAGGGCTTTAAAGGCCCACTGGTTGCAGACCCAGCTAAGCCAGCTGGGCGGCATCGAGAAGCGGCTGCTGCTGGGTCACTGGATCGAGGGTCTGGGCTGGTGCGAGCTGGCCCTTGAGCTCAAGCTCAGCAGCCGCCAAGCCCGGCAGCGTGGCGAGGCCCTACTGGCCTGGCTTCAGAAGAACGCCATCGCCAGCAGCGCCGCGATCGCCGTCTGAAGCCCGTTCACCAGCTCGTTGCTGAGCCAGCCCAAACGCTGTTGGACGCTGGCTCCGATCAGGCTTTCGATCAAGGTGGCCGCCAGGCCCACCAGGGTCACAAGCAGCCAGGCGCCGCTGCCAGCCAGCAGCCCCAGGGCCAGCATCAGGGCTGCCATCAGCGCACTGCCCACCAGGCTGGCGGCGGTGCCCTCCAGGCTGATCGCCCCTTCAGTTCCGGGTGGCACCGGACGCAAGGTGGTGATCAGCAGCGTGTGGCGCCCCCAGCGCTTGCCGATTTCACTGCCAAATGTGTCGGCCAACTTGGCGGCGAAGCTGGCAGCAAAACCAACCAGCAGCAGCGGCGCCGCTGCCGGTGCCAGGGCGGCGGCGCCAGCCAGTAAGGCGCCGGTAGCAGCCGAACCCCAAACGTTCTCCGGCCCGCGCAAACCGCCTCGCGCCTCCGCCAATCCCCGCGCCTGCTTGGTGCGAAAGCCCAGGCGCGTTACCAGGGAGCCCAGGGCCAGATAGATCACCACCGCCAGCCAGCCCCGCAGGCCGAGGCAACCCCACAGCAAGCTGCCGAGGATGCCGGCATGCACCCAGCCAGCGGGGGTTAGCAGGGGCAGGCGCTGGGCAAGGAAGATCAGCACCGCATTGAGGGCCACTGCCAGGAGCCAGTGGCTCCAGGTCTGGGGGGCGACGAGTGCTGGGGAGAGCAGGGCTGGCACTACAAGGGCCGGGGCAGACATCAGCACAGGGCAGCAGCGGCGCCAACAAAGTGTGTTGCACAGCGCGGCAGCAGCGTCACAGGGCAGCGCAGCAACGGATAATCGCCATTACGACGCTGCTGCCGTGATGGTGTTCAACCGCAAGGCCTTCTTCTTAGACCTGGGCAGCGAAGGGGCTACACCAGCGCAGGTGGCGATCGCCGAGGCCAAGCCCGATCCCAGCGAGCCGGAAGCTAGCCAAGCGGCAACTTTCCAAGTAGGCGTTGGCTCCTCTAGTCCAGCTGCAGCGACAGCCGCAGCAAAGCCAGCGAGCCCAGCTCCAGCAGGCTCGGCACCCACCACGGCTGAAGCGATCGCTGCCGAATTGCGGGCCGCCCAGGAGGCCCTGCCCCCACCCAGCAACGCCACCTTCGCCCCCGACTGCCTCAACCCGGCCAACACCCTGCCCAGCCGCCGTCGCCTAGCCGGCGCCAACCTGGCGGGCTTTAAGGCGATGGCCTCCGGCATGTTCCGCAACTAACTCAGCTAGGCACGCCAGTCTGCTGGGCACGCCAGTGGCTGAGCAGCCCTGCTGCCGTTACTGCGGCGGTGCTGCAACGCAAGATCGTGCTGCCCAAGCTCACGGCTTGCCAGCCGTTGGTCAGGGCAAAGGCTTCCTCAACTGGAGTCCAGCCCCCCTCTGGGCCAATCGCCACAGTGAGCGGCTCGCTGGCCCCAGGCGGGCCCCCTAAGTGCTCAAGCGCCTGGGATAGCAGGGCCAGGCCGGGCCGTCTGGTGGTGCACAGCAGCCCCCGGCCTGAACCGCCGGGCGGCTGGGCCCCCAGCAGCTCGGCGGCTGACAGCAGCGGTTCTAGCTGGGGTTGCCAAAGGCGTTCACACTGCTCTACCGCCTCCCGCAGGATCGCCTCTGCTCGCTCCGGCTTCAGGGAGTCAGCGGCAACGCTGCGCTGGGCCTGCAGAGGGGTGAACCGATCCACACCAAGTTCACAGGCCATGCGCAACAACACGTCGGCATCGCGCTTTGGTAGTGCCACCGCCAACTGCAGTGGCGGCGCCGCTGGAGGCTCAAACGCCAGGGGGTAGCTGGGGGGCTGCTCCAGCAGAGCCAGATCGGCTGGACCCAACAGGGCAGTCCAGAGACTGCCTGCCCCATCCACCACCGCAAAGCGATCGCCGGGGCGCAAGCGCAGCACCCGGGTGAGGTAGTGGAGCTCCTGGCGATCCAGCTCCAGCTCAGCGCCAGCAGAGGGGCCGGCGGTCAAGCGACCGGGGGTAACTAGCAGACGGCGCAGATCCCGAGTCACGCTGCTTCTTAGTCGCGGGACTGAAGGTCTTTGTAATCTTCGCCAGCTTCACCATCACCTTCTTCGTCTTCTTCGTCTTCTTCATGACTGCCCTCGTCGTCGTCCTCAAGCTCATCGAGGCTAGGGAACAGGGCATCGGGTTGGTCCTCGATCGGCCAGTCGTCGTTGAGACCACCAATCAGCAACTCCTCAATTTCGAGCACGTCGTTGTTGAGCTGGCCCAGGGCATTGATCAACACGTCGAGGGCGAAGGCATCACTGGTGCCGAGATCCACCCAGCAACGCGCCCACTCCTCCTGATATTCCATCGGGCCCATGTTGTGCATTAGGGCTGGCAGGGCGCCGGCAGCAGCCTCGTGGCTGTAAGCCATCCAGCCCAGCTCTGCGCCCTCCTCGTGGGACTGGAGGTTTTCGGCGTTGAAGCCACCCAATTTGCCCAGGTAAAACCAACTATCAAAGGCAGTTTCCAAGTAACCGCGCTCGCCCGAACCCACCGGGTGGGGGAAACGCATCCAGATCCAGCAGTTGAAGGGGTTGAATTCGCGGAAACGCACCTCCATGGCGGATTGGCTGCAGCACAGAACTGGCTCAATCAAACACGCCCGCCGGCATGCTGGGGAGATGCTTGAACTCCGCAACGTCAGCTACCAACCGGCCACGGCGGTGGCATCGGTGCTCTGCGGCGTCAGCCTCACCCTGGCTGTGGGCCGCGCCTCCCTGGTGGCCGGTCGCAGTGGCAGTGGCAAAACCACCCTGCTGGAGGTGATCAGCGGCTTGGCCGAGCCCTCGAGCGGCCAGGTGCTGTGGGAAGGCCAGCAGCTCAATGGCCGCCAGCTGCGCTGGCTATGCGGCCTGGTGTTTCAGTTTCCGGAGCGCCATTTCCTCGGCCTCAGCGTGGGGCAGGAGCTGAAGCTCGGTCACCGCCGGCTCACAGCAGAAGAGGCCCAGGCAGCCCTGCAGCTGGTGGGTATGGAAGGCTTGTCATTGCAGCAGGCGCCGGAGCAGCTGAGCGGCGGCCAGCAGAGGCGCCTGGCCCTGGCAGTGCAGCTGCTGCGCAACCCCCGAGTGCTGCTGCTGGATGAACCCACCGCAGGCCTCGACTGGGCCGTTCGTGGCGAAATCCTGGAGCTGTTGGCGGCCCTGTCCCAGGAGCGGGCCGTGCTGGTGGTCACCCACGAGCCGGAGCTATTTCGCGGCGTGATCGATGGAGGCTGGCGGCTGGAGCAGGGTCAGCTGGAACCTCTCGGCGCGCTGCCTACGATGGTTCCAACGATGGCCACCCCCCAGGAAAACCAGCCTTGAGCGACCAACTTCTCCGGGCCACGGCCGCCGGCGGCGGCATCCGCATGGTGGCGGTCAGCACCACCCAGGCCAGCCGCACCGCCAGGGAGCGCCATCAGCTCTCTTTTCTCGCCAGTGCCCTGCTGGGCCGCGCCATGACGGCTGGGCTGCTGCTGGCCAGCTCGATGAAGGTGGCCCATGGCCGCGTCAACCTACGCATCGCCTCAGACGGCCCACTGAAGGGCCTGATGGTGGATGCGGGCCGCAACGGCACGGTGCGCGGCCATGTGGGCTACCCGGGCTTGGAGCTCGAGCTGCTGAAAGATCCAGAAGGCCTGGCCCAGTTTGACTTCAAAACCGCCTGCGGCACCGGCTATCTGCACGTGGTGCGAGATCTGGGCGAAGGCGAGACCTTCAGCTCAACGGTGGAGCTGGTGAGCGGCGGCATCGGCGAAGACCTGGCCTCATATCTGCTGCACTCCGAGCAGACACCTTCAGCGGTATTCGTCGGCGAGCAGCTCGACAACAGTGGTGTGCTTTGCAGTGGCGGCGTGCTGGTGCAGGTGATGCCAAAGGCCGCCCGCGAACCCGCCCTAGTCGCCCTTCTCGAAGAGCGCTGCCGCGAGGTGAAGCACTTCAGCCAGCGACTAGCCGAGTGCGAAGGCCAGCTACACAGCCTGCTCGAAGATATTTTTCCAGATCTCGATCCCCAGCCCCTCGAAGACGCTGAGGCCTGTACGCCGGTGCGCTTCCACTGCCCCTGCAGCCGGGAGCGCAGCGTCAGCGCCCTGAAACTGCTAGGCCAGGCCGAACTAATCTCAATTTTAGTGGAAGACGGCCATGCCGAACTTATCTGCCACTTCTGCAATGAGATCTACACTGTTGAGGCGGATGAACTTAGCGAATTAATCACAGAGTGCACTCCGGCTCCATAGACAACAAGCCGTGTTCTATAAATAGCAAGGCCTGCACTAAATATAGCAAGCCCTGAACCGATTCAACAATAAAACAATTAGCTGGTTGAGTGATCAATCAAATCAACCAATCAGCAGGGCGCCAAGCAACAACAGCAGCAGAGCCGGCAGGCTTTGAACCTGGGTCAGGCTCAATGGCAACCCGAGCGGCAAGGTGCTGGAGAGAGCACCGGCCAAAATCGCGCCCACCAGCAATCCGGCGCAGAGCAGGGCGAAGCCCCAGCCCACCGCAGCTAGGAAGCGCCGGTTACGCCACTGCAGGTTGATAACTGCCATTGCTGTAGCAAAGGCAAGCACCAGATCCGGGGGGAAGCCTGGAGCTAGCAGTAGTAGGAGCAGTAAAGCCCCAGATGTGGCCAGGGGGAACCAGAGCTCCCGTCCAGTAGCTAGAGCCATGCCAGGAAGCCTGAGCTGGGGAGCGGAAACCCTGGGCAACTGAAGCTGAGGCAAGGCCGGTACCGCAAGCTTGGGCGGCGGCGGCGCCAGTTGCTCCCGCTGGGAGGCGGACTTAGCCGCGCTACTCACGCGACCCTGCTGACGCTCTTTGAGGCGCTCCATCAAGACAGCGTCATAGGCAGCCTCGATCCGCGAGCGCGCCATGGTGTCGTCACCCACCTCGTCGAGCCGGGCCAATTTGGCCGCCTGCACCTCGTCGAAGCCAGCATCAGCAGGCACGCCCAGCCGCTCGTAGGGGCCAGAGGGGTCGGCAGCCGGTGATGGCTTGTCGGAGCGTTGAGTCATGACAAGCCGCGGAACGACATAGGGGGAATCACAAAACGTTCCATTGAGTCAGCGTATCGAGGCCTGACTAAAACAGGGGATCACTAGAGAGAAATCCAGCCTCGAGTTGCAGACGACGGCTGCAGCTTTCTGCTTCCTCAGCCCCGAGTCGCTTGCGGTGTTTAAGCAGGGGAAGCTGGGGTGGCAAGTGGCTGCCTTCCCGCATCTCAACCGTGGTCGCACCAATAGGTCCCTGGGCGGGCAGGAAACTCACGTAATCGCAGCCCCCGTCTGGGCGGGGACGCACCAGCCAAAGAGGCTTGGGCATCACTGTGATGGTTTGTTACTTACCAGTCTGGCGCGCCGGCTCCCCTGCCGTGAGCGTTGCTTGTGGTGGCCTCAAAAGCCGAGGCAGTGTGGTGAAGCCCATGACAATGGAACAGCGCTCAATTCTCATAAACCAGAGGAAACCATCCTCTCAAAGCCCGCGAGACGTAAACCAGGCCCACCAAAACAGGAACCTCGATCAGAGGGCCCACGACCCCGGCAAGGGCCTGCTGAGAAGTCACACCCCAAACACTGATACTGACGGCAATTGCCAGTTCAAAGTTGTTGCCAGAAGCAGTGAAGGCGAGCGACGAGGTGCGCTTATAATCGAGGCCACTACAGCGGCCAATAACAAAGGCCAGGCTCCACATCAGAACGAAATAAATAAACAGTGGAATGGCTATCCACAGCACCCGAAGCGGATCAGATGTAATGGCCTGACCCTGGAAGGCGAACATCACCACAATCGTGAACAGCAGGCCATAGAGAGCCCAAGGAGCGAGCCGTGGCAAAAAGGTTTTTTCATACCAGCGCACACCTTTGGTTCGCACGCCAATACGTCGAGTAAGGAAACCTGCAAGCAAAGGAACTCCCAAAAAAATCATCACCGCCTTAGCAATCTCCCAAAACGAGAAATTCACCACCTCACTATTAAGACCAAGCCAGTCAGGCAGGATCTGCAGATAAAAGCTGCCAAGCAGGGCATAGGCGAGCACCTGAATAACAGAATTAATAGCCACAAGCAACGCAGCCGCTTCCCGGTCGCCCCCAGCCAGATCAATCCATATCAACACCATCGCAATGCACGGAGCGATACCGATCAGGATCAAACCGGTGCGAAATTCGGGCTGATCAGGCAAAAACAACCAAGCCAGGCAGAACATCAGCAAGGGACCCAAACCCCAAACCAAGCCGAGCGCCAGTCCCAGCAGTTTGCGGTCGCTGGCCACCCGCGCGAGCTCCCCGTAGCGAACCTTGGCCAGCACCGGATACAGCATCATCAATAGACCCAGCGCAATCGGCAGCGAGGTATGGCCTACCTGCACGGTGCCAAGCAGCGACTGAAGACCAGGCAACAGGCGACCAAGCAATAGGCCGCTCGCCATCGCCAAAAGGATCCAAAACGGCAAAAGCCGATCAAGTAGAGAAAGTCGAGCCAAAACGGGCTCTTGAGCAGGGGAGGTCATCGGCAACAGGGGGCAGGAGTAGAGCATTTGGCAGCCAAATCCCCTAGCCAGCCGCGCAACTGCTCAATCGCATCGGTGCGCAGGCTGTAGTAAACCCAGCGGCCCTCATCTCGGGCCTCAATCAAACCAGCCTCTCTCAACACCTTGAGATGGAAAGAGAGCTTCGATTGGGCTAGGCCCAGCTCACTGGTGAGCTCACAAACGCAGCGCTCACCTGCCCCCAAGGCTTCAAGCACCTGGAGCCTGAGGGGATCGGCCATGGCCTTAAGCAGGGCCCGAGCCTTGGTGGGCTCAAGCGCCACAGGGTGATCTAGAACACTCATACACCAATTTTAGTTGATGAATCAACTCATATTGATTTAGGGTCTCGCAATCCATGCCGCCATTGTCGGCTCTGATCCATGAAAATCGGCATAAACGGCTTTGGCCGCATCGGCCGCCTGGTGTTTAGGGCCCTGTGGGGCCGTCCCGGCATTGAGCTGGTTCACGTCAACGACTGCGGCGGTGATGCTCAAACCGCAGCGCACCTGCTCGCCTTCGACTCCGTTCATGGCCGCTGGCAACAGGCGGTGCAAGGAAATACGCGGGGCTTCTTCGTGGGGAGCCAGGCTGTGAGCTACACGCGGGAGAGCGATCCGACCGCAGTGCCCTGGAGGGAAGCCGGCGTGGAGATGGTGCTGGAGTGCAGCGGCAAGTTCAAAACACCGGAAACACTCCAGCCCTATTTCGACCAAGTGGGCCTCAAACGCGTGGTGGTGGCCTGCCCAGTGAAGGGTGAAATCGCAGGGGCAGAGGCTCTCAACGTTGTCTTCGGTATCAACCACCAGCTTTACGACCCAGGCCAGCACCGCTTACTGACCGCCGCCTCCTGCACAACCAACTGCCTGGCGCCGGTGGTGAAGGTGATTCACGAGAGCTTTGGCATCAAGCACGGCTCAATCACCACCCTGCACGACGTCACCAACACCCAGGTAGTGGTGGATGGCTTCAAAAGCGACCTGCGCCGGGCCCGCTCCTGCATGCAAAGCCTGATCCCCACCACCACGGGGTCAGCCAAGGCGATTGGAATGATCTTTCCAGAGCTGCAAGGAAAACTAAACGGCCATGCGGTGAGGGTACCGCTGCTGAATGCCTCCCTCACCGATGCAGTATTTGAACTAATGCGCGAGGTGACAGTAGAGGAGGTAAACAGCGCCTTTGAAGCCGCTGCCAACGGACCACTGCGCGGCCTTCTTGGCTACGAAACCAGGCCGCTGGTCTCAGTTGATTATGTAAATGATGATCGCAGCGCCATCATCGATGCCGCCTCGACCATGGTGGTAAACGGCACCCAGCTAAAGGTATACGCGTGGTATGACAATGAGTGGGGCTACAGCTCTCGCATGGCCGATCTGGTGAGCCATGTGGCCCTGATCGACGAGCGCTGAACCTGAGCCATGAGCCGCGCCCTTTCAGCCCTGCAGCAATACATGATCGTGACGGCCAATTACTGGGCCTTCACGCTCACCGATGGTGCCCTGCGCATGCTCGTGGTATTCCACTTCCACGAGCTTGGCTACAGCACCCTTGAGATCGCCTTTCTATTTCTTTTTTATGAGTTTTTCGGCATCATCACCAACCTCTATGGTGGCTGGTTGGGAGCGCGCTTTGGTCTGCGGCTAACTCTCTGGAGCGGCACCTTGATGCAGGTAGCGGCGCTGCTAATGCTGATCCCAGTAGCTGAAGACTGGCCAAAATGGTGGAGCGTGGCTTACGTGATGGTGGCCCAGGCGATCAGCGGCATAGCCAAGGATCTCAACAAAATGAGTGCCAAGAGCGCCATTAAAACCGTAGTGCCCGAAACTCCGGAAGACCACAGCAAGGGAGAAGGTCAACTTTTTAAGTGGGTAGCTATTCTCACAGGCTCCAAAAATGCCCTCAAGGGAGTGGGCTTTTTTCTCGGCGGGGTGTTGCTCACCACAATCGGCTTTAACGCCGCGGTTGCAGCGATGGCTGCTGGTTTGTTTTTAGCCTTTCTGGTGACCCTAGTGCTGCCGGCAGATATCGGCAGGATGAAACAGAAACCAAGCTTTACGGCGCTGTTTTCCAAGAGCCGGGGCATCAACGTGTTGTCGCTGGCACGCTTCTTCCTATTTGGTGCTCGCGACGTTTGGTTTGTGGTGGCTCTACCGGTATTTCTGCAGAGCGCCCTGGGGTGGCGCTTCTGGGAGGTGGGCGGTTTCATGGGCCTGTGGGTAATCTGCTACGGAATCGTGCAGGGATCGGCACCGGCCCTGCGCCGATCCTGGGGAAGGTGCGCCCCTCCAGGAGTAGCAGCAGTGCGGTTTTGGAGTGCGGTACTCACGGCTATTCCAGCCCTGATTGCAATTGCCATGTGGCGGGAGGTTGGCCAGCCTGGGGTAGCAGTAGTGGTGGGATTGGCAGTATTTGGAGTGGTGTTTGCGATGAATTCATCAATTCACAGCTACATGATCCTCGCCTACACCGAAGCGGAGGATGTGAGCCTCAACGTGGGCTTCTATTACATGGCCAATGCCGCCGGCCGACTGCTGGGCACCGTGCTATCAGGAGCCCTATTTCTGCTGGGCGGCCTGCAGGCTTGCCTGTGGAGCTCGGCAGTACTTGTTGCTCTAGCGGCCTTGGTGAGCACTCGCTTGCCAACCCCGCCGCGGCAGCTTCAAGAAACTACCTAACGCTGAATGCTACCAAGCTGACCGAAGGATTTTTGCCTCAAGTCGGCAGGCAAGCGCACATAACCCAATAACTCAGAATCATCCTGGCCCGCTCCACTGAGAATATACGTAAGGCTTGTTTTAATAGCCGGCAGGTTGGCTGCCAAACCTTTTCTCGGCACAAGCATCCAACTAAGATAAACAATTGGATAACCATTGGATGGATCGGAGCTAGAGCCTAACAATCTATTGTCAAGAGCAATGCCTGACAGAGAAAGACCTGCAGCCTTTATATCCGGACGAACAAACTCGCCCTTGCGATTTTGAAGGGCTGCCGACTGCAAAGGTGAGCGTAAGAATGGTGATTCAAGGAAGCCAATGCTGCCAGGAGTAGCTTCTAAGGCATTCGCCATGGCATCTGCTCCCTGCACTGCAGCACCAGAGGGCCAGGAAACAAGCCGTCCCGACCCTGGGCCGTTACGCCATATTGGACTTACAGCAGCTAGGGAAGCCGTGAAATGGGCGGTAGCAGCTGAGGCATCACCCCGATAAAGAAGAGTAATCGGCTGATCTGGGCAACCCAACTCAGAAAAATTGCGAATCTTGCCAAGGAATAACTCGACGAGCAGATTCCGAGTCAATTTCAACTGACAATTCGGTTGGTTGTAGGCAACCGCAATAGCAATCCCAGTGACAGGAAATGCCAAGACCTCCGTGGGCAAGGCCTTTAACTCTTGCACCGACGGAGATTTATCAATGCCGGCAAACTGATTCCGCCCGGCAGCAAGACTAGATAAATCAGGAGCAAGGTTATTCGATTGCAACTCTACATTTACTCCCTTACGGACCGCAAGCTGATTGAACCAGCGATAGTAAGCATTAGCAGTCTCGACACTAGTTGTTCCCTCCAAGGAAACTGCCGCACTTTCATCCAAGTCTGCGCTAGTAGAACTAACGCAGCCGCAAGTCAAGGCAGCAAGGCAGACGGCAAAAACACGAATAATTATCATTGTCAAAGACTCCGAGCCAAAACGGCTTCCAGCGTGGCTGTGATATTGATCAAACCACTGGCAATCGGGTTTGAATATACAAACAACATAACAGCCGGCACGGGAGCAGATAACAACAAAATGATAGCCACCCAAAGAGTTGTCCAAGCACCACTCTGCACCAGAAAAGACAACAAGGCGAGCGCAAGATACATCACACCGATTGCGAGCACTAGCCTCACTGGAAAGGCTTGGGGCGCAGCGAGGGAAAGGCGACGTTCGCGAGCATCAATAAGATCAAAACCGAAATCACTTGCCTTACGGAAATAATTCACCGATTCAGGCGTTACCTCAATCGATTTAGAAGGTGAGGCATCCCGGGTAGAAAGGAAATCCCTGAGGCGGTCAATAGACTCTTGAGTTACTTCACTACGAGTACCATTACGCATCGTCAGCGCTTCATCCCGTGCGATTGACTCGCCATAATCATAAAGAAGCCTTCTTCCCTCAATACGCTGATCAGCCGGGAGAACAGACATAACGGCACCAAGCTTATTAATAGTTACCACTTCCTGCGTGAGCGCACTACGCAAATTTGTATACTGGAAAATTACATTAGACAACAAAAAAGCGGTAGTCAACGTATAAAGCGAGCCCATGGGACTTAGCAATGCTGCTTGAATCTGAATACTGCCACGCGCCTTAACCCAGCGGGCCAAAAGCAAGGCCACGAAGGTTAGAAAGACAAATCCAAGGTAAAGTATCAGAACTCCAGTATTGAGCAGGATATCATCGAGAACTCTGTTGGCTACCATTGCAAAAGCAGGAGTAAAATACATAACAATCAATGGATAAAGGCGCCGTCGCGGCCCACTAAAAATGTGAGTTCAACGAAGTCACTGCCTTGATGCTGTTTGGCACTAAAACGAAGCGGAAAGCCTCCCAAATCGACTGGACCCATGGTCTCCATGGCTGTTAGAAAACGCTCACGGGTGAGATTGGGCCCTGCGGCCTGAAGTGCACGAACGAGCATTGTGGCGGAGATATAACCCTCAAGGCTTGAAAAGCCGTAAGGTGCATCACTTCGATTACGGCGAATTGTATTTTGATAATCCCGCACAACAGGAACCCGAGGGTTCCAAGGGAATGGCACCACCTGGCTAACGCCCACACCATGCCGAAATTCAGGAGGGAGTGCCTGTGCAAGTGCATTACTTCCTACAAACGACACATTCATTACCTGGGCCTTATTACCTTGGCGGCGCAGATTCGTAATGAAACTAGCTACGGTGCCATAGGACGAAACCATAAGTACCGCGTCGGGACGCGCCAGCGCAACCCGTCGAGCTGACTCAAACGTGTCTGCAGAGTTACGTTCAACCGTAACAGCCACCACGGGCTGTAGGCGCCGAACCGCAAGGGCTTTGCGGGCTCCCTCTAAACCATCGCGACCAAAGGCATCATTTTGATAGACCACCGCAATGGAGCGGCGCCCGTAGCGGAGCAGATACCGAACTGTGGCCTCAATTTCTTGATGATAACTGGCCCGAATATTGAACACCAAGGGTTTAACCGGTTGGCGGATCAACTGGGCCCCAGTGAGCGGAGCCACTAACGGAACTCGGTATTGATTAATCAGTGGTAACGAGGCTTTAACCGTAGCCGTACCTACATAACCAAACAAACCAAAAACCTTGTCGGAGCGTATGAAGCGCTCCGTGTTGCGCTTGGCCAGCTCGGGCTCGTAGCGGTCATCGCGATACACCATCACAATCTGTCGCCCATGAACTCCCCCCTGGGCGTTCACCTGATCAAATACCTGGTGGGCACCTTCGCGAAACTCACTGCCAAGCTGGCCCGCCGGCCCACTAAAAGCAGCCGACTGCCCAACCAATATAGACCGGGAGCTAACTCCCACCTCGGCCCGCGAGGGAGTTGGCAGCGTCGCAACAGCAACAAGCATGCCGGCAAGAGCTACGCTAACTGAGGGCCTAGTCAAGAGGCAAATGCTAAGCAAGAGAGAAGGGGACCTCAATAGACCCTAGATTAAGCCTATTGATCAGATCCGGAGAATCTCGACTTCAACTGCCAATCTTGGCGACGGCTGCCTTGGCAGGCTTCAGCACATCACCCTTGAGGGGTACGTAGCAGAGAGCTCAGCTGCTACCTTGTGATCCTTGCGTGAAAGGGCCCAAAGTAAGAACTTACGCACGTCTAATACCTGGCACCTGCAGGCTTGAAATCGTCCCATAAAGCAAGACAAAAAAAGGCCCCTTGCGGGGCCTTAGCTTTCAATACGTTCGCAGTAGAAAGGCTGCGATCACCGACCAATTTGACCGACGGCCTTCTTAGACGCGGAGAGAATACTGCCTTTAAGTGGCACGAAGTCGAGGCTGGAGGCCTGACCCTGGGCTTTCGGGCTCAGCAGAAACAACATCGCCTCACGGATCGCCGGAGCCTTGTCACCGTTACCGGTGCGATAGGCCAAGATCCAGGTGAGAGTCGAAATCGGATAGCTGTTTGCACCGGATGGATTTGGCTCTTCCCCAGCCAGCATTGAATCTAGCTTAATGTTATTCAGTGCAGCAGCGCCGCTCTCTTCTGTGGGCATGACGAACTTGCCGGCCTTGTTTTGCAGGGCAGCAGCTCTGATAGCACCTTTAACGTAACTCTGGTTGAGGTAGCCGATTGCACCGGGGGTGTTCTGAATCACACCAGAAACGCCTTCGTTGCCCTTACCGCCAACGCCTACAGGCCACTTGACACTCTTGCCTTCACCCACCTTGCTCTTCCACTCGGAAGAAAAGGCCGAGAGGCTGTTAGTGAACGCAAAGGTGGTACCGGAACCATCGGAACGGTGCGCCACAGTAATCTTGCCCTTACCACACTTGAGCTGATCCCAAGTGTTGATCTTGCCGAGGAAAATGTCGACGGCTTGCTGCTGAGTGAGCTTAAGGTTCTTGCAGTCTGCCTTGTTAAAGGCGATAGCAATGGTGCCCCCCACAGCGGGGAACTGAATCACCCCACGCTTTACCTTAGCAGCCTCCTTGTCTTTGATTGGTTCGTCGGTGGCGCCGAATTCAACAGTACCGGCTACGAATTGACGCACGCCCGAGCCGGAACCAACCGACTGGTAGTTGACACGCACCTTGTTGGCCACACCAGCGAAAGCGCGCTGATAGAAAGCTGCAGGGAAGGTTGCCCCGGCGCCATTGATAGTGGCCTGGGCAAGCGCAGGAATCATTGCTGAAGTTGCGCCAGCACCGATAGCTGCAACGGTACCGACAATCAGGGCCTTCTTGGCGAAGGTCATGGAAAAAGACTTTTAGGGTCAACCCATTAATAGCAAGACGCATAGCTAGCAGTCTTTATCGCCCGGTTAAGGGGGGTTCAAGATTGGCGCAAATTAGCTTTGCAAGCAATAAAAAGCCCCCCATTGCTGGGGGGCTGAAGGTGTGTGAGTTGTAGCTACGAGAAAGCGGTGAGGAGTGTCTGGATAAACGCCAGTTGGATCAGAAGCGGAAAGTGGTTTGAATCACGCCGCCATAAGTACCTTCGCCAGCATTACCGTCGTTATAGTTTTTAGTGATCCAGAAGACGGCCGGGGTGACGGAGATATTGTCAGAGACACGGAAGCGGTAGAACAACTCATACATGTAGCCAGGGGTTTGATCAACACCATTATCGGAGCTGCTGGTCACGTAGAGGGGTGAACCCACTGCGAAGCCTGCGCTGTTGCCCTTGGCAAACACATCCTTCCACTGGAGGCCAACCATCCAAGACCAGATGTCCGCTGATGGCTGGGTATCTCCGCTGGTGTAGTTGGTGTAGCTAAAGCCACCGGAGATCGAGGGAAGCCACTTAGCATCCATCGGTTCCCAGAAACCAGCGAGCGAAACGCTGTTGCTATCCTGACCAGCACCCACTGTCCGGAAGAAGTCACTGGAAGGGCTGTTGGGATCCCTCAGGCGTGCATTTTCGGAGCCGTAGCGATAAGCCACTGCTGCCCCCCAGTTCTGGCCTTTAACACCCAACTGGGCCAGAATGTTCTGTGCACCTTCTGACTCAAAGGCACCAATTTGGGAGTTTGCGAAGCCGTCTCCTTCGCCACCATCTTGGGAAACCCAGTTGACATCAAAGGAAACAAAGGGGTTGCCTTTCTTGACCTTTTGCTTCCAAGATAAGCCTGCAGCAGCACCTGTGGCTTTGTTGTAGGTACCCGTTGCACCGGCCAGGTTAAAGAAGTCGAGGATATCAGACTTATAAGCAGTTGGCAGGAAGGTAAGCATCTCGGTGTTACGGGCGAGTGCGCCGACCGTAAGCTTCACTTCATTGCCTACTGGGAAAGTATAGAAGAGTCGATCGATGGAAACAGCATTTCCCCCATCAACAGCATTTTCCTCAGCCTTATCCAGCTTGAACACGTTGCCGCTGCTGCCGAAAGGATCATCGAGGAAGTTGCCACTACGCAGGCGGGTCCTCAGCAAGTCCTTACCAGTGAAGCTGGTATCGAAGCTGAGACGGACGTCGTAGTTGAAGGTGGTTTTGGTTGAACCGTCACCGTCGTAGTTGGGAGATCCGCCAATAATCATGCTCACTTCACCACGCAGCTTGGTAGTGGTGGAGAACTGTTGAGCCTCCAAGACCCCTACCTTCTTCTCAAGGCCATCGACGCGGCCGCGAAGAGTGGCAAGTTCAGCTTTGAACTCTTCCATCAGGCGCTGCAGTTCGTCGGTCACTTCAGTGACGCGATCGAGACAGGCGTTAAGCAGGGCAGCCGCTTCGTAGCGGGTCATGGCCTGGCCGCCTTTGTAGGTGCCGTTGGGGTAGCCGGCAACGCAGCCGTACTTCTCAACCAGGTTGCTCAGAGCCTGGTAAGCCCAGTCGGTGGGCTGGACGTCGGAAAACTGGGTGACGCTGGTGACTTGGTTCTTGGATTCCCAAGCGCGGAAGCGATCAACGTCTTGCTGTTGCATGTACTCGTTGACGGCAGCAGCACCGTTCAACGAAGCCAGCTCTTGAGCAGAAGCGGCCATGGGGGCCATCATGCCAGTGCCAGCCAAAGCCAGCAGCAGCTTTTTAGAAAGATTCATCGGGTCCTCACACCGATAGGAAAGACTTCACAAAGGAAGTCGAGGGCAAGTTATCTACGAAGCAAGGCCAAAACGAGCAACTAGGCGACATAGCCAATGTGCTCCTGGACACATTTGACTGAATTGCTGCTGAATTGCTGCTGAATTGCGGCTCAGTGCCCGCTTCCCATCAACCAATTCCCAGGACGCGCCTTAAGCCAACACTCAGCCAAGAACGCGGCCCAGCGGGCCGCGGCTCCGCCAGTAGGGCAAACCGCAGGCGGCGGCGCTGCCGGTGGGGCAACAACTCATCCACCAGCTCGCGCCACTGCAGCCAGCAATGGCGTTGATGTTGCACCAGCAGCCACTCCAGTTGGGGCAAGGTGTCTTCAAACCGTCCTGGCACCTGGTCGTGGATGGCGCTTTGCAGCACCTGCAGATCATTCCACTCCCCCAGCAGCTCCTGGCCCAGCTTGAAGCGGCTAATCCAGGGTTCCGTGGCGGCACCCTGCAAGGGAGCAAGATTCTCCAGCAGATAACGCACCTGCTTGAGCTGGCGGCGCAGCTCATGCAACTGCTCGGTTTCAGCAGAATTCTTTTGAACCGAATCCTTGCTGATCTGCCAACCCGGGTGCAGAAACAGACCCGAAACTGCGGGGCCCTGCCACTCCACCACCCACTGTGAAATCGGTTGCTCACCAAGCGACGTGAAAGCGGGCTCCTTCAACCAACGCTGTAGCTGACCCAACCCCTCTAGGTAGGAGCGGCTTTGCAACACCTCCACCACATGGCCGTGGGCTAGCTGACGCTCGCGGCGCAACTGCCTGAGCACTGGGCGCAGGGCCTTCACCTCCGCTGCCGGCAATTGGGGCAGGAAGCCATCTTCGAGGCGTTCGCGTAAAACATCTAGATCCCGGGCCATCCCCAAACGGCGCACCCATTTGGCAAGGCGCTGATCATTAACAGCAGCTGGCAGCTGCAGGGCCGGCTCAAACTGAACCAATGTCGTGCGCAGCCGACGCATTACTACCCGCATCTGATGCAGCGGCTCGCTGCCCTCGCCTGATGCCACTGGTGTCTGCAGTTGGACCAGCTTGGCGACCTGTTTCTGCAGCAGTTCCCGCGCAAAGGCACCACTTGCTAAACCGCGGCAGCGATCCATCAACACCATGCGGAACTCAACGGAATTCTGGTTTTTTGATGCTATCTAAGCTGCGCTGCAGAGCTTGGCCGGTGGTAAGACCCACCGGTAAATCGCCGCCAAAAGCCGTGCCGAGCACATGGCGGTAGAGCTTGCTTTCCACCAAGCGGTAGGTGCTGGAGGGCATGGGGATATATCCCGCCTGCTTGACCAGCTTCAAACCATTTTGGATTGTGTAAGCAACAAATTTTCGCAGCTCAGGCTGGCTAAGCAATGCCTGATCGTTGACGTAAATAAAGAGAGGCCTGGATAGGGGCACATAACTCTCCTTCTGAACCGACTGAGGTGACGGATATGCAGGACCCTTACTACCCACAACGCTGAGGGCCTTTAAACGCTTGCTGTTGGCTTGAAAATAGGCATAGCCAAAGTAGCCGAGAGCATCAGGGTTACCAGCTACACAGGTAACCAGATCGTTGTCGTTTTCGCTTGTAAAAACATCAGCGCGCGAATTTTTATCATTGCCGTTTATAGCCTTATTAAAATAGTCGAATGTGCCGGAATCCTTGCCAGGGCCGCAAAGCCGAATCGGGCGATCAGGCCAATCCAGGTTCACCTGGCTCCAGCGAGTCACCTTGCCGGCAGCCGCCTGGCTCCAGAGGCGGGAGAGCTCGCGGGTGGTGATGCGGGTGGCCCAGGTGTTTTTAGGGTTGACCACCACCGTGATTGCATCAAAACCAATCGGCAGCTCAAGGAAGCGCACCCCTTTGGCGGCGCAAGCCTTGAGCTCCTTGGCGCTTATGGGGCGGGAAGCATTAGCCAGGTAAAGCTGCCCGCTGCAGAACTGACGGAAGCCGGCAGAGGTGCCCGTTTCCTTGAGCTCAAAGCGCACCTGGCCATTGGCACCGGCTTTTTGATAAGCCTGGATAGATGCCTGCATCACCGGAAACACTGTGCTGGAACCGCCGATGCGCAGCGGAGCAGGAGTCGCCGCCTGGGCAACTTCCAAGGGCAACAGCGACAGGAGAGCCAGATGGAGCCAGGAAAAGCGCAAGGCAGGGCGCATAACGGTCACAACCACAACAGAAGTCTGGGTGATTCCAGGGCTTAGAGGGGTTAAGGCCAGGTTGTGGCTTCAGCGCGGTGCCGTCCAATCCGCAAACCAACCACGGCGCCACAGCCAGTAGGTCTGGATTACGCCCACGATTGACATCAACAGCAGACAGTAGAAGTAGCCAAGATGCCAACGCAGCTCAGGCATGTTGGTGAAGTTCATGCCATAGATCCCGGCGATGAAGGTGAGCGGCGCGAAGATGCTGGTGAGGATGGTGAGGGTTTTCATCACCTGGTTCATCCTGTTGCCCACACTGGCCGAATAGGCCTGGGTGATGGCATCACATTGATGGCGCAACAACTCACAGTTTTCAAACAGCAACTCCACCAGATCGGCCATCTCCTGAAAGCCAACTAGGGCATCGGCGCCGAGTAGCTGCTGCCTTTGGCGCAGCAGCACCCGGATCTGGTGGCGCAGGGGCCAGACCTGGTTGCGAATCGTGCGCAGGTTGCTGCGATGCACAAAAGCCCGGGCCAATAACTTCGGCTTAGGGTCCCGTAAGGCAGCTTCTTCCAAATCGTCGAGGCGATTGGCGATCTGCTCAAGCATGGGGAAAAGGGCATCGAGCAACTCATCCACCAGGAAGTGGAGAATGTCATCGAGGTCGCGATGTTCCACCGCACCGACCCTGGATTCCAGCCAGGCGGTGAGCTCCGGAAACGACTCCCCCGCCGGAGCCTCCTCAAAGGTGACCAGCAGGTTGGGCAGTAGTAGCAGACCCACCTGGGAACTGAGCAGGTGCAATGGATCACGCGCAAAGCTGAGCCGGTGCAGCACCACGATCACGGCTTCCCCGAGCCCATCAACCCGCGAACGCTGAGGCACCTCCAGTAGGGGAGGCAGCAACATGCGAGGCACTTGGACTATGTCGAGCATGGCCTCAACTACCCTTGGATCGCCCAGGCCCATCACCCTCAGCCAGATGGGATAGCCGAGCGCTTGCAGAGGCAAAAGTTCGGCAGGGTTGTGCAGGGATATCAGCCGGGGGCCGTCTGGCTCAAACAAAACGGCGCTGAAGCAACTGCGGTGCCGCCCTCCAGAGACGTAGAGGTGGACCGGCAAATTGGCAGGCCGCTCCTCCAGCAGGTGGGAATTCAGAGCACCAGGGGTGGGGCGCAGCACGTTGGGGTCAGATCAGGAGCCTGCCAGCGGATCAAGAGTTGGCCACCGGCAACGATGCTGGCCTGGATCAGCAGACACATCACTACCTGAAGCCACCTACCACCCGTGGACTGATCCATGAGAGCGCAGATCGGATGATTTGGCATGTTGCGGCCGCCGACCTGATGCCGCCGGTGCTCCTGACGACACCGAAGCGCCCTTCAACACTCCTTAATCAGATCCTTCTAAATTGAGATGAGTTCATCAGACTCCAGTGTCCAGTGCGGGGCCCCGGCCCACCCCATCCGATCCGAGAGCCGAGGCCAACGGCCTGATCTCGCCCATGGAGCCCCATTCCACCTACCGGGGCTCTGATTGGACTCCCCAGCGTTTGATGTTTCACCAAAACCTCGAATCATTTGCCGAGAGGGTCGGACTGGTGGTGGGCCTGCAAAGCAATGGCAAGGTGAGTCAGGAGGAGGCCTACGCCGAAATCCGCCGCATCTGGAAGGATCTCAAGGACAGCAAGGACACCCTGCTAAACCTCCCGAAGCAGAGCTGAGCACTAAATCACTAAGCATTAATACTGCTTCCCAGGTGCTGGCACCGCAGCCGGGTTTCATTAGGGTCTGAGCATTGATCTGGTCTGGCTTGGATCCTGTCTCCCAGTTCCCCCTGGTGTTCCACGACCAGCAAGCGGTGGTGGATTTGGATCCCCAGGCCCTAGCTACCAAGCTGGCCCAGCACTTTCCTGTAGAGGATTTTGCCCCTCGCAACCCCTTGCTTAACCCGTTTCGGCACCGGGCCAGCACAGCCGTGGCTGGAGACCTCACTCTCACATCTGGATATACAAGTCCTATTCATGGCTGCATCGGTGATAACCCCGGCATAGCCGCAATCAACATCTGCTACCGGGGGGAGTCTTCCTACGAAGTGGATGGAAACACCTTCCACATTCACGCTGAAGCACCCCTCTACTTCAACCCTGGTTTCTCTTACAACTACACCACTGGGCACTACAACGGTCTAGTGCTGCACGTAGACCTACAGCGATTGCAGGACACGGCCGCTGCCATCGGCGGCATGGGGTTATCCGGTCGACGCTTTGCCCCCGATCTGCAGCGTCCCCAGGTGCTCTCAATGACCGAGGGCCGGCAGGCCACACTGCTGATCACCATGCGCCGGGCCTTTGCCCTGCTGGATGCGCCGGAGCTGCAAGCCCATGGCGATCTGGCGGCGCTGCAGATCGACGACCTCATCTATCGCATCCTGGCCCTGGCCCTCTGCCCTCAACTAGAAAGGCAGGACTTGCAGGGCCGCCGGAAGGACGAGGGGCTTTGCAGGGAACTGATCTTCGAAGAACTGCTGGAGTGGATTGGGGCGAATCTGCAATCACCAATCAACCTCACGCAGCTGGAGCAGCGCAGTGGCTATTCGAGACGCAACCTGCAGCTCGCCTTCAGCCAACGCTTCGGTTGCGGACCAATCCAATGGATCCGCCGCCAGCGCCTTGGCCTGGCCCGGCAGCACCTGCTCAACCCCTCGCCGAGCGACAGCGTTGCCGGCATCTCCTCAAGACTGGGCTTCAGCAACCTCTCCGCCTTCAGCCGCGACTTCCACAACACCTACGGCATTCGCCCCTCAGAGATGTTGCGTGAAGGGCGACGGCTACACGGCTGAGCCCTTCAGCCCGGGGATAAAACGCCGCTCGTGCTGGGCACCGGTGAGCATGCGATTCCAATAAAGCCCAGGCAACAGCTTGCGCTTGATCCACCACATGCTCCAGCGCTCCTTAGTGGGGTCGAGCGGGAAGGAGGGGACCGGCTGCTGCTCATAGTTGAACTCAGCCATGATCGCCTTGCCATAGCCGGTGATCAGGGGGCAGCAGCTATAGCCGTCGTAGGCCGCCGCTAAGGGCTGGCCATCGAGCAGGGCAAGCAGGTTGGCCACCAGCACCGGCGCCTGGCCACGCACCGCCGCGGCCGTCTTGGAGTTCGGCATGCCACTGACATCGCCGAGCGAAAACACATTGGCGTAGCGGGTGTGCTGCAGGCTGAACTTGTCGACCTCGACGAAGCCGCTCGCCGCTGCCAGCGGGCTATCTGCCACCACCTGGGGGGCAGCCATCGGCGGCGTCACGTGCAGCATCCCGTAACCGATCACTTCTTCGCGGCTGGTGTCTCCCTCACTCACCTTGAACACCGCCTCCCGACTCTGGGGACGCACCTCCGTAAGCACGTGGTTGTAGCGGGCATCAATACCCTTGCGCTTCACCACCTCCCGTAGCGGTGCGGCATATACGGGCACTCCGAAGATGCCAGGCGTGGCGGTGGCATAGATCACCTTTGCCGCTAGTCGCTTCTTGGCAACAACATCGGCAGCCAGATAGGCGATCTTCTGGGGCGCCCCCGGACACTTGATCGGCATCGGCGCACAAGTAAACACGGCGTTGCCGTCGGCCCCCTGGCCGCCCTTGAAGGCCTGGAGAGTGTCCCAGGTGTAGGCGGCGTGGTGCTGGCTGTAGTTGCTGCACACCCCGCCCTGGCCAAGGGCCTCGGGCAGGCCCTTGATCTTGTCCCAGCAGAGCTGCAGGCCGGTGGCCACCACCAGCACGTCGTAGCTGAGGCTCTGGCCGCTGGCTGTGCTCACCAGGTTGCGATCCGGATCGAAACCAGCCACCGCATCCCGGATCCAGGTCACCCCCGCTGGGATGAGATCTGCCTCAGAGCGGCGAGTCTCCTCAAGGCTGAACACACCTGCACCCACCAGGGTCCAGCCCGGTTGGTAGTAGTGATCGCTGGAGGGCTCGAAAATCGTTACCGCAAGTGCCGGACGGGCCCGTTTCAGCTGGGCGGCGGCGGTGATGCCGGCGGCGCCGCCGCCGACAATCAAAATTTGGTGATGGGCCATAAAAAGGGCCGCTGGTGGAGCAGCGGCTGGATGCCATTCCCCCGCTTTAGACGGGAAGCGTCAAGTCGACAAGCACGAAGGGTTCACACCGCCAAGGATTCACACCGATTCGGTTACCTCGCGTTTGAGCAGGGCGTAGAGATAGTCGGGTGCCTTGTAACGGGTGGGTAGGCAGGAGTGGAGCAGGCTGAGTCGGTCCCAGGCCACGGTGCGCTTGATCGCCTCCAAACTGCGCCCTTCCCGGATCAGTAGCCGTAGGGCCTTGCAGCAGCCGGAGTAACCAGCTTCCAATTCTCCGATCGTGGGTTTGGGGGCAACGGTCATGCTGGGAAAGTTCGGAAGGAAGCCCGCCGACGAACTCGATACAACGCTAAACAGAGGGTTGTGTGCCCGCGGCAACAATGCCGTCCAGACACGAATCCTTACCAGTTCCACCACCACCGATCCCGCGCCATGCCAAGCCAGCAGCTGAGCCTGCGTCAACCCGATGACTGGCATGTGCATCTGCGGGATGGCTCCATGCTCCAAGCCGTCGCCCTGGCTACGGCCCGCCAGTTCGCCCGGGCGATCGTGATGCCAAACCTGAGCCCGCCTGTCACTACTGCTGCGGCAGCCGAGGCCTATCGCCGCCGCATCCGCGAAGCCTTGCCCGACGGCAGTCGCTTCGAACCACTGCTGACGGCGTACCTCACCGATGCCATTGATCCCGCCGAAATCGAACGGGGCTTCCGCCAGGGGGCCTGGGTGGCCTGCAAGCTCTACCCAGCCCATGCCACCACCAATTCAGCCGCTGGCGTCAGCTCAATCGAGGCGATCACGCCCGTGCTCGACACCCTCGAGCGCATCGGCATGCCCTTGCTGATCCACGGCGAAGTAACCAGCGCCGATATCGACATTTTTGACCGGGAGGCGGTATTCATCGAGCGCCACCTGGAGCCCCTACTGGGGCGCCACCCCGGCCTGAAGGTGGTGCTTGAGCACATCACCACCAGTGATGCGGTTGATTTTGTGCGTAGCGGGCCGGGCAACCTGGCGGCCACGATCACGCCCCACCACCTGCACATCAACCGCAACGCCATGTTTGCCGGCGGCCTGCGGCCCGACCTCTACTGCCTGCCGGTGGCCAAGCGGGAACTGCACCGGATCGCCCTGCGGGGCGCCGCCACCTCCGGCAACCCGAAGTTCTTCCTGGGCACCGATTCCGCACCCCATGCCCGCACTGCCAAGGAAGCGGCCTGCGGCTGCGCTGGCATCTTCAATGCCCCATTTGCGCTGGAGAGCTACGCGGCGGTATTTGAGCAGGAGAACGCCCTGGAGAGGCTGGAGGCCTTCGCCTCAGAGTTTGGGCCCCGGTTTTACGGGCTACCGCTCAACGAGACCAAGGTCACCCTGGAGCGGCAGCCCCTGGAGGTACCCAGCCGGCTCCACCTCAATGATGCGGCCGGCACCGCCGTCGAACTGGTGCCCTTCCATGCTGGAGAAACCCTGCCCTGGCGGCTAGTGCAGCCCTGAGCCACCGAGGTGGTAGCAGGCCCGCCCCAGGTGCTGGCTCACCCGCTGCAGCCAGCGAATCGCCTCCAGCCGGGCCGTACCGGCATCGACATTCAGCTCGCCCCTGGCCACCACTGCCAGCACCTCCTGGCGGTATGGCCCGACACGGCGATGTAACTCCTGGGCACAGGCGCTGACCAGGGCGCTGGCTTGAGCCCAGTGGCCCTGCTGCACCAGCACGGGCAGCTGCTCAAGGGTGGCCAGGAGCTTCTGGCGCTCGCTAGCCAAACTCGGGCTTGTGGCTGCGGTGCGCAGGCGGTCCTGCTCCTCTTCACAACGCTCATGTAGGCGCTGAAGATGATCAAGACCATGCAGCAGGTGGAGCAGGGCCTCCCTTACCGCTTCATCGCTGCCCGGATGCGGCCCCGGCGCCAAGTGGATCTGATCGAGATAAAGCTGGAGTCGATCTAAATCGGCCTGCAGCACAGCCAGCCGCTGAGCGCCTGAGGCGGGCCTGCCGTTGCCCCTAGCCAGCCCATCGCTCAGCAACTGGAGCATTTCCAGCAGACACGCCTGCAGGGACTGGCGGGCCAGGCCGATGGCAGCAGCGGGCTCGGCCGGCGGCGTGTCAGCCAGATCATCGATCAGGCGTCCCTCCCCCGGCCGCACCACCCGCCGGATCAGGGCGGCAAATGGCGCGGTGAACGGCAGCACAAGCAGCACACCAAGCAGGTTGAAACCGGTGTGGAAAGCGGTGAGAGCAAATTCAGGGTCCTGCTGGCTCAGGGCTGGCCAACCCAGCCGTAGCAGCGCCAGGTAGGCCGGCAGCAGCAGGAAGGCCCCGATCGCGGTGAGGAGGTTGAAGATCACATGAGCCGCCGCGGTGCGGCGGGCGCTGAGGCTGGCGCCAAGCGAGGCCATCACGGCGGTGACGGTAGTTCCCACATCCATGCCGATCACCAGGGCACAGGCCTGGGGCAGGCCAATAACCCCGCTCGCCAAGGCCGCCAGGGTGGTGGCCACCCCCGCCCCCGAAGATTGGGTGATCACCGTGCTGAGCAGACCAAGCAGCAGCAACTGCAGCCGCCCCCCCGGCAGGGAAGCATCAAAGCGGGCCGGATCAAGCAGCAACCCCTGACCAGCCAGCGCCTCCTGCAGCGCGTCAATACCCAAAAACAGCAGCGCTAGCCCAGCCAAGGCCTGGCCCAGCAGCGCCTGGCGGCCGCGGCCCAGCAGCCGCAGGCCGGCCCCCACCAGCAGCAGCGGCAGCATCACCCCGGCCAGCTCAAACTTGATGCCGAAAAGGGCCACCAGCCAGCCCAGGCCCGTGCTGCCCACGTTGGCGCCGAAGATGATGCCCAGGGACGACTGGAAGCTGAGCAGCCCAGCGCTGACAAAACCCACCGTGGCCACGGTGGTGGCGGTTGAAGATTGCACTAGTGCCGTACCGATCGCCCCAGCGGCGGCACCGCTCCAGGGGGATCGGGTGAAGCGCAGCAGGGCCTGACGCAGGCTGTTGCCCGCCAGGCTGCGCAAGGCCTCCGTCATCAAGCCCATCCCCAGCAAAAACAGTCCCAGACCGCCGGCAGCGTTGAACAGGGAACTGCCGGAGAGCGTCATGGGGGTGTCATGGGCGCCAGCGGCTACTTGAGCCAGGGACTGGCATCTATGGCGGCTCTAACGCAGACTTGCCAGGCTATGCCCAATCCAGGCCTGCACCCGATCGCATGACCCACGCCCTGGTGGTGAACACGGGCAGCTCCAGCGTCAAGCTGGCCCTCTGCGATGCGAGCGGCCGACGGCTCTGGCAGGAGCAGCGCAGCTGGGGTCTTCCCCAAGCGGATTCGGGCAGCCAGCAACTGGCTGAACTGCTGGAGCAGTGGCTCTCCCCCCTGCTCGCGGCCCTTGAGCCCCTACCCCAGCTTGTAATTCACCGGATCGTGCACGGTGGTGCCCACTTCAGCGCTCCCACCCTGCTGAGCTCGCAGGTGCTGGCGGAGCTGGCAAACCTGGTGCCCCTGGCCCCGCTGCACAACGGCCCAGCGCTGGAGGCAATCAACTGGCTGCAAGGCCAACTCGAGGGTCAACTGGAGGGCAGCGCCATCCAGCAGTGGGCCTGCTTCGACACCGCCTTCCACGCCAGCCTCAGCGAAGCTGCCTCCACCTACGCCATACCGGCGCCTTGGCGCCAGCAGGGCCTGCGCCGCTTCGGCTTCCATGGCCTAAACCACCAGCACGTGGGCGAAACGGTGGCAGCCCGAGAGCCAGACATACGCCGCCTGATCAGCTGCCAGCTCGGCGCCGGCTGCTCCCTCTGCGCGATCGAAATCGATCCCCAGGGCCAGCCGCGCAGCGTCGACACCACGATGGGCTTCACGCCGCTCGAGGGACTGGTGATGGCCAGCCGCAGCGGCAGCGTGGATCCAGGGCTGCTGCTGCACCTGCTGCGCCAGGGCATTGGCGTCTCCGAACTGGATACGGCCCTTAACCGCCAGAGCGGCCTGCTGGGTCTATCCGAGCACAGCGGAGACATGCGGGAGCTGCGCCTCCAGGCTGGCGAGGGCCACCGGGGCGCCCAGCTGGCAATCGCGGTGTTCCGCCACCGGCTACTGCAAGGGATTGGGGCCATGGCAGCCAGCCTCGGAGGAGTGGAGGCCATCGCCCTCAGCGGCGGTATCGGCGAACACGACGACGCCCTCGCCACCGAACTGGAGCAGGCCCTGGCCTGGTTGCCCGGGCTGCGCTGGCTGCGGGTGGCCGCCGATGAGGAAGGGTTGATGGTGCGGCTGATTGCAAAGAGCTGTGTCACCAGCCGGCGGACAGGCCAACGGCTGGCTTAACAACGAGCCCAAACAGCCTGCGGGCGATGGGCTTCTTCGTCAAACTCACCGATGCCATCGCCGACCGCCAGTCGCTGCTGGTTACCGGGCTTGATCCCAACCCGGAGATGTTGCAGAGCTGGGCAGCGAGGCGGGGCCTAGCGGGCCGCTCCTTCCTCAGCCAGGCCCGCCATTGGATCAAGGCGGTGATCGAGGCCACAGCGCCCCATGTGTGCGCCTACAAGCCCAGCCTTGGTTTTTATCAGGCCCTTGGGCCGGTGGGACTGGAGCTGCTGCTGGAGGTGCGCGACCTGGTGCCCCGCGATCTCCCCCTGATCATCGACGCCAAACACGGCGACCTCAACTCCTCCTCTGCCCTGGCCCACTACCTGTTCAAAGATCTGGGCGCCGATGCGGTGACCCTCTCCCCCCTGGCTGGCCAGGACATCGCTGCCCCCTTCCTGCTCTATCCAGACAAGGCCGTGGTGATGACCTGCCACAGCTCAAACCAGGCGGCGCGCCAGATCCAGCACTACCCGAATGAGGAGACACCTCTCTACCTGCAGATTGTGCGCGAGACCCAGCTGTGGGCCACCCCGGACCAGCTGTTGCTGGAGGTGGGAACCAGTGATCCGCTAATCCTGGCGCGGGTGCGGGCCGAAGCGCCCGAGCGCTTCTTGATCCTGCGCAGCCTCTGGGGGGAAGAGGAAAAGCTCGACGCCATGCTGCAGGCCGGCCTGGGGGCCGCCGCCGATGGGCTGCTGCTGCCCCTACCTCAAAACCTGCTGGTAGAAGACGACATGGCCAGTCGAGCCGAGGCGCTCAAACAGCAGATCACGGCAAAGCGGCACCAGTGGCTGGAAAATCACGACAAAGGCAACGCTGATACCTGTGCCCTGTGGCTACCTGAGAAGCAACCAAGCGCCGACCCGCTCGAGAGCCTGATTGTTGATCTGTTCGACATCGGCTGCCTGCTATTCGGCGATTACGTACAAGCCTCGGGCGCGGTCTTCAATTACTACGTCGATCTGCGCCAGATCATCTCCGACCCAAACCTGTTCCACCGAGTGCTCCACGCCTATGCCGGCAAGCTGCAGGGCCTCGAATTTGACCGCATCGCCGGCATCCCCTACGGCTCCTTGCCCACCGCCACTGGGCTTTCACTGCAACTGCACAAGCCGCTGATCTATCCCCGCAAGGAGGTAAAGGCCCATGGCGCCCGGCGCCTGATCGAGGGCGACTTTGAGGAGGGCGACCGGGTGGTGGTGGTAGACGACATCTTGATCACAGGCGGCAGCGTCCTAGAGGGCATCGGCAAGCTGGAGAGCTCGGGCCTGACGGTGCAGGACGTGGTGGTGTTCATCGACCATGGCGGCGACCATGACCGCCGCGCCCGGGAGCGTCTGGCGGCGGCGGGCTACAGCTGCCATTCCGTGCTGGACATCGCCCAGATCACCGCTGTGCTGCAGCGGGCCAGCCGGCTCAGCGATGCCCAGGCCGCGAGCCTCGGCTCAGCCCATGCCAACTCAGCCCAGCCGTGATCGCGACCCTCTTTGCCCAGGCACCCCTCTTTGCTCAGGCACCAGGTCTTAATGGAGTGCCCTTGGAGGGCCAGCTGCTGTTTATCGGCCTGCTGTTTCTAGGCACCTTGGCGATCAGCCGGTTCTCTGTCCAGATCGGAATCCCGGCGATTCTCGGGGTGCTGCTGCTGGGCCTAGCTATCAACATCAAAAGTCTCAACGTCTCCCACGAACAGGCCGAAAGCCTGCATGTATTCGCCCTGGCCCTGCTGCTTTTTTATGCGGGGCTGAAAACGGATATCAAAACTATCCGGGGCTTTTTGGAATATGGCCTGGCCCTTGCGGTAGGCGGTGTCGCGATTGCCACGGGTCTGCTGGCCGGCCTGATCTGGCTGCTTTCTTCCGCTGGTGGAAACCAACTGGCACCAGGACTCAGCAACGCCATGCCCCTGGGGGCCGCCCTACTGATTGCCGCCTGCCTGGGCTCCACCGATGCCGGAGCCACCATCAACGTGCTGAGCTCGGTGCGGCACCTGGTGCCAGAACGGCTCAAGCACCTGCTCGAATTCGAATCCTCGGTCAATGACCCAACGGCCCTGCTGCTATTCGGGTTGATCGTGGGGCTGTTCAGCACCTCCAGCGCCGGCGCCAACCTCGAGCAAGCAGCACCTGTAGTAGTGATGCTCAACGGCCTGCGCAGCTTCGTACAACAGGTAGGCGGCGGCCTAGTCATAGGAGCACTGTTTGGCTATGTGGCCAAATTCGTAATCAATGAACTGGCCCACGACAAATCCCAGCTACTAATTGTGGCCATGTCCATTGCCTTTGTAGACTATGGCTGTAGCTACTTTCTAGGCGGTTCCGGATTAATTTCGGTCTACATCACTGGAGTGATGATGACCAACATGATCTACCGCCAAGCCGATATCAACCATGAATCGATTCAGGAGGTGCTGCTGCCCTTCAACACCATGGCTGAGATCTGTATCTTTTTACTATTTGGTCTGCTGGTGAATCCAAGCAGCCTGGTTCCCGCCCTGCCTGTGGGCTTGATAACCGCGGCGGTGTTGATGCTGGTGGTGAGACCAATCAGCGTCTTGATGTTCCAACCCCTCTCCCCCTTCCGCTGGAAAGACAGCGTGCTGATTTCTTGGTGTGGCCTAAGGGGGGCAGTGCCTTTGGCCCTCTCTTACAGCGCGGTCGATCAGATCAACCACCTACGCGGTGTTGACCCAGGCTCCGTCATTGCCCTAGCCCACAACGCCCAAAGCATCGTATTCGTTGTGGTGCTGATCAACCTGCTAGCCCAAGGCCTCACCCTGCCGCGGCTCTGCCGCCGGCTCAACCTGATCTCAGCGCCACCTGAAGCCGTAGGGTGATTGGTGCGTCTTTGCAACTCCTGGACGCCCACCCGTGCGATGAGCAGCAGTCAGGGACTCACCATCGGGGAACTCGAAGCCAATTATTCGCTTTATTGCAAGGCCCTGAGGCTGCTTCTAAAGGAGGGAAAAACCGTAGCCGCCATTCAGCGCACCGTCTGCTGGAGCCGTTTGGAGCAACTGCATATCTGCTTGCCTAGTCGCTATAAATCGCCTGACTATCTCTGCGTTGTGCTGAAGCGCGATCTCGGCTGATCATTCATCCCGGCCCGAGCAGCCCAACGCAAAGGCTCCCATGAAATCGATCTCAGATCCCTTTCTGCGCCGGCCCGTGCTCACCCTGGTGGTGAGTCTGCTGGTGCTGTTGACAGGGCTGGTGTGTTTACCGCTGCTGCAGGTGGAAAACCTGCCGCCGATTGCTCCCAGCCGAGTCACGGTGCGGGCCACCTACCCAGGTGCCGGCCCAGAGGTGGTGGAGCAGGGGGTCACCGCCCTGCTGGAGCAACAGCTCAACGGCCTCGAGCGGCTCGACAGCATCCGCTCCACCAGCTCAGCCAACGGCAGCTCCATCACCCTGGGATTCGAGGGCGGCGACCCCGAGCTCAACCAGATCAACACCCAGAACGAAGTGGCGGTGGTGACTCGCCAGCTGCCAGCACCGGTGGCGCGCTTCGGGGTGCAGGTGCGGCGCAGCTCCGACGACCTGCTGATGATTCTCAGCTTCAGTGCCGATCCCAAGCTCTATGGCGAAACCTTTTTGAGCGGCTGGCTCGACCAGGTGGTGAAAGAGAAGCTGCAGCGGGTGCCTGGGGTGGGCAACGTCACCCTTGCAGGTGGAAATAGCCTGGCCTTCAGGCTCTGGCTCAACCCGGCTCATCTCGAGGAGCGCGGCCTCACCATTACCGATGTGCGCACGGCCCTGCAACAGCAAAACGTGCTGGCTGCCTTGGGTCAAATGGGTGAAGCCCCCAGCCCCAACGGCCAGGAGCTCACCCTGCCGCTGCGCATGGAGGGGCGCCTGCGCAGTCCGGCGGAATTTGAGCAGCTGGTGGTGGCCCGCAGCGCTAATGGAGGCGTCACCCTGCTGCGGGATGTGGGCCGAGTGAGCCTGGGCAGCGAGAGCTACGACACGATCGCCACCAACCTGCAAGGCAGACCAGCGGTAGCCGTGCTGATCAACCAGCGCGACGGCAGCAACGCCATCGCCGTTAGCAAAGCTGTGAATGCAGCCCTCGATGAGCTTGCACCCCAATTTCCGCCCGGGGTGGATCAGCAGTTGATTGTTGATGAGGCCGACTTTGTGCGCGGCAGCATCCAGGGCACCCTCGACAGCCTGCGCGATGCGGTGTTGCTGGTGTTCTTGGTGCTACTTCTTGGCCTTGGCAACAGCCGCCTGGCCCTGATTACAGCTACCGCAGTGCCAGTGGCCTTGATCGGCTCGTTGAGCGTGCTGAAGCTTGCCGGCCAATCGCTCAACACCCTCACCCTGTTTGGCTTGGTGCTGGCCTCTGGGCTGGTGGTGGACGACGCCATCGTGGTGAGCGAGGACATTGGCCGCCGGCTGGAGGCTGGCAAGCCGCCCCTACAAGCCGCCCGCGAAGCCATGGCCGAGCTGGGCGGGGCCGTGGTAGCCACCTCCCTAGCCCTGGTGGTGGTGTTCATCCCGGTGCTGGGCCTGGGGGGCAGCTTGGGCCGGCTGTACGCGCCGATCGCAATCACGATCAGCGGCGCCATCGCCTTCTCCACCCTGAATGCCCTGAGCTTCACGCCGGTAGCCGGCAGCCGACTACTAAACCCCGAGCGCCGCGAACCGGCCTGGTTGCTGCGTTGGATCGACCCGCCGCGGCGCTGGCTCGAGGGACTGGAGGTGCCCTACGAGCGCTGGCTGGCTTGGACTATGAAGCGGCGGCGGCTGGTGATGTCCCTGCTGCTGGCTGGCCTAATGATCACGGGATTCGCCCTGCAAGCCCTGCCCAAGGCCTTCATTCCCCAGGAGGACAACGGTCAGCTGCGGGGAGTTGTGATTCTGGCTGATGGCCTCGGATTGCAGCAGACCCAACGGGTGCTGGAGCAGGTGCGCCAGGTGGTGGCCGACGAGCCGCTGATCACTCGAGCCACCTTCTATGCAGGGCGCTCCTTTGGGGACAGCAGCCCTAATAAGGGCATCTTCTACCTGCGTTTGGCGCCGATCGAGCAGCGCCGTAGCGCCGAGGCAGCTACTCGGGCCGTGGGACAGAGACTCAATGGCGAGTTGCGCCGCCGCATCACCGGTGCAGTGGTACAGCTCAGCGAGGCCCCCTCTGTGCGCGGTTTTAGTGCTGAAGGCGGGCTCGAGCTCGAACTGCTGGACAACAGCAACGGGCAACTCAGCCTCTCTGACTTCGAGCAGCAAGCCCAGGCCTTCATCCGCGCCGCCCAAGCCACCAATCGCTTTGAACGGGTTTCAACCCGCTTTACCGCCGGTGCCCCCCTGGTGCAGCTTGTGCCAGATCGGCTGCAGATGGCCTCCCTTGGGGTGGATCTCAGCACCGTGGTGGACACCCTCGGAGCCAGCTTCGGCAGTGACTACGTCAATGACAGCTTTGAGAGTGACCAGGTGCGCAAGGTAATCGTGCAGCTTGACGGCGCCTCGCGCCGCAGCGCCGATGACGTGCTCGCTCTGCAGGTGAAAACCCGTGACGGCCAGCTGATCCCCCTGGCCCAATTGGTGCGAGTCGAACAAGAAACAGGTCCTACCTCGATCAATCACACCCGGCTGGTGCGTTCGATCAGCATCCGGGCCCTGCCCCGCCCTGGCGTAAGCAGTGGCCAAGCCATGGCCAGCCTGATGGAAGTGCAGCGGCAGCTCGGCGGCAGTACCGAATTGGAATGGGCCGGCCTGGCTCGGGAAGAGTCACGCGCCGGTGGCGGAAACCTGCGGGTGTTTGCCCTAGCGATCCTGGTGATGGTTTTGGTGCTAGCAGCCCTCTACGACAACTTTGCCGACCCCTTGATCATCCTGGTGACCGTGCCCCTAGCCATGCTGGGGGCCATCGGCGGCCTGATGCTGCGGGGCCTGCCCCTGGACGTTTATGGACAGATGGGCTTGCTGGTGCTGGTGAGCCTGGCCGCCAAGAATGGCATCTTGATCGTGGAGTTTGCCAACCAGCGCATGGCCGAAGGACTGGATCTAGACACGGCGATCCGAGGCGCCGCCATCGCCCGCCTACGGCCGATCCTGCTTACGGCCATTTCCTCACTGGCGGGCTTCGTGCCCCTGCTGCTGGCCAGCGGCTTCGGTTCAGGTAGCCGGGTGAGTATCGGCACGGTGGTGTTTTCAGGGCTACTTGTAGCCACCGTCCTCAGCCTGTTCGCGGTGCCGGTGGTTTACCGGATCGTCAAGGGCTGGGAGTTGGGCAACCCTAAGGCTGCTGGCTTTCCTGCACCGTAAGACGGCTGATCAACACCCCCATCACTGCGGCCACATAAAACGTGCCCGCTATGGCGATGGCCACGCTCACCATCTGGGCTTGGGGGCTCTCGGGAATCACGTCGCCGTAGCCCATCGTGGTGAGGCTGACGAAGGCAAAGTAATTGAGTCGCACAAAATTGAGGCCCCACACCGGGCTGCTCTGGCCCATATCCTGCGCCGACAAGTTCACGTTGCTGAAGCTGGCCGGATCAATCGTCTCCAGGGCACAACAGAGCAAGCCTGCTGCCAAGCCGAGCATCAGATAGCCCGCCAGCGCCCCCCGCAACACCACATCCGACACCCGTCGCTCCTGGGCCAGGCCCCTGATTAGGCGGATAGCACTCCAACCGCTGAATAAGGCCCACAGCGCAATCACCGGGATACCGGTGCTGCGCAGCTCCAGCGGAGTGAAATACCAGAGCAGACCAACAGCAATGGCCGCAACTCCCAGCCCCTTGAATAACCGCCGCGGGAGTATTCCGAACTGCAGGCTGCCAGTGGGATTACCCAGGCCCCGGATCATCACAATAGCCATCAGTAGATAGCCCAAGGAGGAAAGACGATTCCAAGGTTGGGGCAGGGTGAAGGTGATCAGCACCAACAGACAGACGATCAGCAGCTGGCCGTAGCTCTGCTGGCGTGGGGGCTGAGCAAGGGGCTTGGGCATGTCCAGGGAGGGCATGGTGGTGGCGACGCGAGAATGGATCAGCGGCAGATCGGGCTCCCGCCTTTGCGCCTGTCACAACTCCCCACTAGTTTTCAGGCTTCAAAAACCTATTTCCCTAGTAACACTACTAGCATCGACCAACAAAAGAATCGCCCCTCTACGTGTACGGCCTGGTAAATCAAGCAATCCAGGACATGATATGTGTGAACCACGGCCAGGAGGCCTGGACCAACGTGCGCCTACGCGCGGAGGTCGCGGTGGACCACTTTGAAGGCATGGAGCCCTATCCCGACGACCTCACCCACCGGCTGGTGATGGCTGCGAGCGTCGAACTGGGTGAATCCCCCCATGCGCTGCTGCGCGCCTTTGGCGAGTTCTGGGTGACGTACACCGCAGCCCAGGGCTATGGCCCGCTGATGGAGATGGCCGGCTCCAACCTGCCAGAGTTTCTACGCAACCTCGACGACCTCCACGCCCGGGTGGGGGTGAATTTCCCCCAGCTGGTGCCGCCCAGCTTCGACACCGAGGAGCCCGAGGAGGGCACCATGCATCTCCATTACCACTCCCAACGCCAGGGCTTGGCGCCGATGGTGATCGGCCTGGTGGAGGGCCTGGGCGATCGCTTTGCAACGCCAGTGCAGGTGGAGCAGCTGGCCTGGCGCAGCGAGGGGGCCGACCACGACGTGTTTGCCGTGCGCTATGAGGATCAGGCTGATCAGCCATGACCTTGGCACCATCGGCGGAGCGTTTCCCCGAGCTGTTTCCGTTCCACCTGGCGGTGGATGCCGACCTGGTGATCCGCCAGCTCGGACCAGCCCTGCTGCGACTGCTAGGCAACCAGGTATGTGGAGCACCCCTGAGCCAACACGTGCAGTGGCTGCGGCCCCGGCTCAGCGAGCCCAGTCTGGCTGGGCTGCACCAACGCGGCTCGAAGCTCACGGTGCTGCAGTTGCTGGATCTGCCGCTACAGCTCAAGGGGCAGGTGCTGGTGGATGGCCAGCATGCGTTTTTTCTTGGCACCCCCGTGGTGCACAAGATGGCGCAGCTCAACGCGCTCGGCATCCGCCTCAGCGACATGGCCCACCACGACGGCCTAGCCGATTCCCTTGTGATGCTCCAGACCAAGGAAATGACCATTGCCGATCTGGTGCAGCGGCGCACCCAGGATCTGGAGCGACTGGCCACCCAGGATGCCCTCACCGGCGTGGGCAACCGGCTGCTGTTTAATCGCGAGTTGCCGGCCGATCTGGACGAGCACCGGCAGACCGGACAGCCCATGGCCCTGCTGCTGCTCGATGTCGACCTCTTCAAGCGATTCAATGATGCCCACGGCCATCTGGCCGGGGATGCCTGTCTCAGGGCCGTGGCCCAACGCCTGGTCGACCTGGCCGGCCGCGGTGGCGATCGCGTATTTCGCTACGGAGGCGAGGAGTTTGCGATCCTGCTGCCACAAACGGGCATCCAAGGAGCCCGGCTGCTGGCCGAGCGGATTGTGCACGGATTCGCCTCCTCCCCCCTGCAACCTGAAGACTCTGACCAGCGCCACTTGATCACGGTGAGCGTTGGCTTGGCTTGCTTTGACCCCAGTGAGCCGCAGGGCCAGCAAAGCCCGGCAGACCAGGAGACCAGCCAAATGGCCACCAACTTGATCTCCCGCGCCGATAAGGCCCTCTATCAGGCCAAAGATGCCGGCCGAAGCCGCTTCGTGAGCCTGGTCTGAGGCGGCTCAGACCAGATCTTCAGTCGAAGCTGTCAGTTGAGAGAATCAGTCGAAGCCGAGCAGGTCGAAAATCTCCCGATCCTTAAGGGATTCGGCCTCCAAGGGCTCGACGTCGTCGAGCATCCGCTGGGCCAGGTTCAAATATTCCTGCTGAACAGCATCCACTTCCGGTGTGCTTTCCATCTCGAAGATGGTGCACTTCTTGAGGCGGGATTTACGAATCGCGTCCACGGTCTTGAAATGGGCCATGGTGCGCAGCCCCGTGCGGGCATTGAACTTGTCGATTTCGTCGGTCTCCTCAGAGCGGTTGGCGATCACACCACCGAGACGCACCTTGTAGTTCTTGGCCTTGGCATTAATGGCCTGCATGATCCGGTTCATCGCGAAGATCGAATCGAAATCATTGGCAGTAACAATCAGGCAGTAGTGGGCGTGCTGAAGCGGTGCAGCAAAGCCACCACACACCACATCTCCCAACACATCAAAGATCACCACATCGGTTTCTTCGAGCAGGTGGTGCTCCTTGAGCAATTTCACCGTCTGACCTGTGACATAGCCACCGCATCCAGTACCCGCCGGCGGACCACCAGACTCCACACACATCACGCCGTTGTAACCCTCAAACACAAAGTCTTCGGGCCGCAACTCCTCTGTATGAAAGTCCACCGTTTCGAGAATATCGATCACGGTGGGCACCATCCTCTTGGTGAGGGTGAAAGTACTGTCGTGCTTGGGATCGCAACCGATCTGCAGCACCCGCTTGCCCAGCTTCGAAAAGGCCGCCGAAAGGTTTGAAGAGGTAGTCGATTTACCGATCCCACCTTTGCCATAAACCGCCAGCACTAAGGCACCTTCCTCGATAGCCATGGTGGGATCAAGGTGTACCTGCACACTGCCCTCGCCATCAGGCTTGGAAGTAGCTGGAGGATTGAGTGTTGTGGTCATTGAAGTTGGGGAAACAGGAAAGATCGGAACTGAAACTCTTAGCTAAATAATTTAGGACCGTAAGGCTTAGTCCTTGACTTTTGGAATCAGTGAAGGAGCGTCAGGGTCACCCCCGCAGCGCGGGCCTGCTATTGCCATCCAACCCATCATGGAGCGAAATGGGCCTTGGCCTCATAAAGGGCTTCGCTGTCGATCAGAGCTAGGCCCTGCTCGCGGGCGTAGGCCTCCGTGTTTTTACGCACCTTGCCCCGCACAAAGAAGGGGATCTTGGCCAGCTCAGCTTCACCATCCGGGCTCCAAACGATCACCCCATCACCGGGAATGCTGGCTGGCGCAGTGTCATTAGCTTGGGGAGCAGCAGTTGCTGTAGCAGTGACCGTGGCCGTGACCGTGGCCGTGGCCGTAGAGGTGGGGTGCTTGGCGGGGGCACTGGCACCCTCTAGGTGGCTGAGGTGCCCATCCACGAATTCAAAATCGTGGCGGAACATGCCGATCAGGTGCTCCTCCAGACCCATCATCAGCGGGTGCACCCAGCTGTCGAAGATCACATTTGCCCCCTCCCAGCCCATCTGGGGCGAAGTGCGCGCTGGCACATCCTGAACGTGCAGCGGCGAGCTGATCACGGCACAGGGGATGCCGAGGCGCTTGGCGCTGTGGCGCTCCATCTGGGTGCCAAGCACCAGCTCCGGGGCCGCCTCCGCCATCGCCGCCTCCACGGCCAGGTAGTCGTCTGAGATCAACGCCTCCAGCCCCAGCTCCTGGGCGGCCGCCCGCACCTCCCGTGCCTGCTCGCGGCTGTAGCTCCCCAGGCCGACCACCTTGAAGCCCAGCTCGCGGCTAGCGATGCGGGCTGCAGCGATGGCGTGGGTGGCATCGCCAAAAATGAATACCCGCTTACCAGTGAGGTAGGTGGAGTCCACCGAACGCGAATACCAAGGCAGCCGCGAGCGCCGTTCAGCAGCGCAGGTGCCGTCGGCTGCGGTTTCAAGCTCAGCGGGCAGCTCCACACCCAGCACCCCGTGCAGCTCCCGCAAAAAGGCGGCCGTAGCGCCGATACCGATCGGCACTGTCTTCACCGTCTGCATGCCGAAGCTGCGCTCCAGCCAGCTGCATACCGGACCCGCTAACTCGGGGTAGAGGCTCACGTTGGCATCAGCCGTGGGGATACGCATGAGGTCGGCCGGGCGAGCCCCCAAGGGCGCCACCACCGCCACATCAATGCCGTAGCCAGCCAGCAACTGGCTGATCTCGCGCACATCGTCGCGGCAGCGGAAACCCAGCAGGCTGGGTCCCAGCAGATTCACCCGCGGCCGCCGGCCCTCGGCACGCCAGCGAGTCGGATCGGGCTTGGGCTCGCCGGGCGGCGGCACCTGGGCCTTGAGCAGGCCTCGCACCAGTTGATAAAGGGTTTCAGCGCCGCCCCAGTTCTCCTTCTTGGAGTAGGCCGGCAGTTCCAGGCTCACCACCGGGATGCCGCCCAGGTCCATGGTCGCCGCCAGGGAGCCAGGTTGGTCCTGGATCAGTTCGGCCGTGCAGCTCTCGCCCACCAGCAGCGCCTCGGGCTGGAAGCGCTCCACGGCTGCAGCGATCGAACTCTTCACCAGCTCGGCGGTGTCGCCACCCAGGTCGCGGGCCTGGAAGGTGGTGTAGGTAACGGGCGGGCGCCGGTCGCGCCGTTCAATCATCGTGAACAGCAGATCGGCATAGGTGTCGCCCTGGGGGGCGTGCAGCACGTAGTGCACCCCCTCCATCGAGGCGGCTATGCGCATGGCACCCACGTGGGGGGGCCCTTCGTAGGTCCAGAGGGTGAGTTCCATGGCTGATTAATGAGACGGGTGGTCAGGAAAAGGAGAGTGCGGCGCGGCGGCGCAGGGAGCGGGCAAACAATTCGGCCAGATCGCCGGCCTGGTCGCAACCATGGATGGGGCTGAATACCAGCTCAATCGACCACTTGGTGGCGATTCCCTCCGCCTCCAGGGGATTGGCCAGGCCAAGGCCACACACCACAAGGTCTGGCCGCTCGGCGCGGACCCGCTCCAGCTGGCGTTCCACGTCTTGCCCCTCGGTAATACGGGAGCCAGGTGGCAACAGGGCCAGCTCCGCATCGAGCAGCTGGCGATCGAGATAGGGAGTGCCCACCTCCACCAGCTCCATGCCGCACTCGCGCTGCAGGAACCTCGCCAAGGAGAGCTCCAGCTGGGAATCGGGCAGCAGAAAAAGCCGCTTACCGGCCAGTAGCTCCCGATGGGGAGCGATGGCACGCTGTCCCCGCTCCACCAGCGGATCGAGCACCTCGGCCACCAGGGCCGGGGCCACCCCGAAGGCAGCGGCGCCCGCAGCCATCCAGGCCCGACTGCCCTCCACACCAAACGGATAGGGAGCCGTAAGCAGCTGGCCGCCGCGGCTCACTAGGGCCCTTGCCGTAGCCGAGAGGAAGGGCTGGGCCAGCAGCACCCGGGTGCCAGGCCCAATCGGGGGCAACTCGGTGGAGCGCCGCGGCGGCAAGCTCGTGACCACCGGAATACCCAGGCGACCAAAAAGCTGCACCAGCCTGTCTTCCACCGCATCGGCCAAGGTGCCGACGATCAACAGCTGGTCGACCTCGCTGCTGGGCATCAGGGGAACCATCGCCAGCAGGGCTTGGTCTTCTCCCTGGGTGAAGGTGGTTTCGATGCCGCTGCCGCTGTAGTTCAGCACCATCACCCGGCCAGCCAGCTGGGTATTGAGCCGCTCGGCAGCCTTAGCCAGATCCAGCTTGATCACCTCGCTGGGGCAGGAGCCCACCAGAAATAAGGTGCGGATTTCGGGGCGCCGCTCCAGCAGATCCTTCACCAGCCGGTCGAGCTCATCATTGGCATCGGCTAGGCCGGCCAGATCACGCTCCCCCAGAATCGCAGTGCCGAAGCGGGGTTCGGCAAAGATCATCACGCCGGCGGCGCTCTGAACCAGGTGGGCGCAGGTGCGGGAGCCCACCACTAGAAAAAAGGCATCCGGCATGCGCCGGTGCAGCCAGACAATCGAGGTGAGTCCGCAGAACACCTCCCGCTGACCGCTCTCCTTAAGGAGCTGTAGGGGCGGCTGCTCCGCCAAACCAGTTGTCATGTCACCAATCACCGAAGACGCGCCCATCCAGGCGACCCCTGCGGAAAGAACCTTTAAGGGTTAACGGAGCTGGCAGGCCAACTGTCGACAACGACTACAAATGTTCGGGATCAGCCCACAGGCCGTAACTAATTGCAGCCGATAATCTTGGATGCGTGATCTGGAGCACCGGGTCCAGGTCCCATGCCCAAGCCTTTCTGGTCAATCGTCCCCAGACGACCACCCTCTCGGCGAGCACGCAAGCCCTGGCGAGCTCCCCTGTCGCTGGCCATGCTGGTGAACGCTGGCGCCATCGGCTATCACCTCAGTGAGGGGTGGGACTGGGGAGATTCCTATTGGATGGTGCTGATCACCCTCAGCACCCTGGGATTCAGCGACGGTCACACCCAGGTCCTGAGCGCCGGTGGGCGGGTGGTCACCACCCTGCTGATCCTGGGCGGGCTGGTGGTGGTGCAGATCAGTATCCAAGGGGTGCTGGGCCTGTCTGAATCCGGTTACTTCCGGCGCCTGCGCGAGCGCCGATTCCGCAGTTGGCTTTCCACCATGCATAACCATGTGATCCTTTGCGGCTATGGCCGCATCGGCCGCGAGATCGCCGAACAACTTGCCAGGGAAAACGTTCCCCTGCTGGTGGTGGAGATGGACGCGGAGCGCCGTGAGGCAGCAGAAGAGCGGGGGCTGGCCGTGCTGATGGCCGATGCCACCCTCGACGAAACTCTGCTGGATGCCGGCATCCACCGCTGCCGTGCCCTGGTGGCGGCCCTACCCAACAACGCATCCAACCTCTACGTGGTGCTGAGCGCCCGGGGTATGGCGCCCAACTGCCGGCTCATAGCCCGTTCCGATAGTGAGGAAGCGGAACGCAAGCTGCGCCTAGCCGGCGCCGATCAAGTGGTGAGCCCGTACGTCAGTGGGGGGCGCACCATGGCCGCCACCGCCCTGCGGCCCTTGGCGGTGACCTTCATGGATCTTTTGGCGGGCTCTGGCTGCGAGGTGGAGGAATTTCTGCTGAGTAGCGACCCAGCTGACCTTGGCAGCCTCAATGGGGCATCCCTGGCGGAGCTCCAGCTCGGCTCGCGCTCTGGTGCCCTAGTGCTGGCGATCGTGCCGCCCCAGCCAGCCAGGAGTGATGTCCCAAGGCAGTACCGGGGATCCCAGTACTCCCAAGAGCGGCCAGAGTTGCTGGCCAATCCCGGAAGCGACACTCGCCTGGCTCCAGGCCAAATGCTTGTTGTGATGGGCAGTCAGGAGCAGCTGGACCGATTCACCCGGCTGCTTGGCACCGCCCTTAAAAGTGTGGACGTGATGTCTACCTGACTGTGATGATTAAAGAACGAACAACTAAGCCAGGGCTCAATCGTCGTAGACGAGGCAATTGACATCCGATGGGTTGAGATCACAGAACACCTCAAACGGTGTTGGAGCCTCGGTTTCCTCCGGATGGCGCAACTGAAAATCCTGCAGCTCCTTGATCTGCTGCTCGATCTTGCGGGCAACGGCCTGATCTCCCCGCTCCGTGGCCTCCGCCAGTGCTGAGTGATAGGTCACCAACTGGTCAGCAATGCTCGACATGGCGCTGGCTCCCTGAAAAGGAGTTGTGAGCGAACGGCAGAAAATTTAGTCCCGGCAAATGCCGGTAGGGCTGCCCGATCCGCCAACGGCAACAGAAGACCAAATACGTGTCAGTTTCCACACCGAAGCCGCGCCCCTCGCCATGGTGTGGCGGATCACAGAGATTTCCATGGCTGACGCTCCATACCTGGTGGCCCTAGCCCTAGTCGAACTCGATGGCAAGCGGGCCCTGCCCCTAACCGGCAAGTCCCAGCGGGAAGACAGCGGCGGCGACCCCGGCGAAGCAGGCCGCACCCTGGCCCTGGAGCTGCTGCTGAGGCTGTGGCAGCGCAGTGACGAGGGGCCCCTGCGGCGCGCCGCTGCTGAAGACAGCCTGTTGCTATTGGAGATGCCGCTCGAGGTGATGAGCGAGCGGTTGCCATTGATCAAGGCCGACTGGATCGCCGGTGGCACAACTGAAGATTTGCTAGCCAGCCTGAAGCAACTGGCCCAGCGGGGCTGGCGGATCGGCATCGTCAAATACCAGCCCGCCACCCTCACGCCCTGGCCCTAATCAGGCTCAACTGTGCTCAGGGACGCTGGGCGCGGGACCAGGAAGCAGGAGAAAAGGTATGGCCCTGCTCCAGGGCAATCGCCACGACCGCATCGACACTGCCGGCGGCATCAACCCGGGCCTTTAGGGCCATATCGGCATCAACCTTAACCATGAAGGCGGTGAGTTGGGCTTTCGACATGGTGTTGCAAGGCATGGAACACCCCATCCCTAGCCAGGGTTTGATGATTTGGCATCAAACCGCTGGTCAAAGCAGATCCCGATAGGGGCAGTTTTGACGAAAGCGTTAGGCGGCCCTGTATGGTGAAAAGTGATTCAAAGATTTCTCTGTAGCGAGCTAACCACTTTCTGTTGGGCCGTCGAAGGATCAATTCATAGTTTCTGAGTTCATGACCATTTACGTCGGCAATCTTTCCTTCGATGCAGAAGCGGAAGATGTCCAGCATCTGTTCAGCCAGTACGGACAGGTGAGCAAGTGCAGCCTCCCCCTCGACCGCGACACTGGCCGCAAGCGCGGTTTCGCTTTTGTCGAGATGGCCAATGAGGCCGAAGAGACCAAGGCAATTGAAGACCTCCAGGACGTCGAGTGGATGGGTCGCGCCATCCGCGTCAACAAAGCTGAGCCCCGCGGCAGCGGTGGCGGTGGCGGCGGTGGTGGCGGCGGTCGCCGCGACTTCGGCGGTGGCGGTGGCTACAACGGTGGTGGCTACGGCGGTGGCGGCAGCCGCTACTGAGCCCCGCTCTCAAATCTGATTTCCGGATCACTCCGCCGATCCATTGGCCGTCCCTACGGGGGCGGCTTTTTGATGGCAACCAACCAGCTTCCTAGCCTGAGCCCATGGCAAGCGCTCCCCCCTTGGTGCTGGTGCATGGTCTGTGGGACACGCCACGCCTGTTTGATCGCCTCAAAAGCCGGCTGGATGGGCGGCGATCTCCACTGCTTATCCCCTACCTACCCAATCGCCTCGGTGCCACTCCGATCCTGGAGCTAGCTCACCGGCTGGGCAGCCAAATCGAAGCAACCTTTGGTACCCAAACCCAAATCGACCTGCTGGGCTTCTCAATGGGCGGCGTGATCGGCCGTACCTGGATCCAACTTCAGGGCGGCCGATCCCGCACCCGCCGCTTCATCAGCGTCGGCAGCCCCCAGCAGGGCACTCTCACGGCTCAGCCCTGGCCAAGCTGGCTGCTGGCTGGTATTGCCGACATGAAGTGGGGCAGCCCGCTGCTGCACCAGCTCAACACAAATCTCGAAGGGCTAGACGGCGTGGAGTGCTGCAGCTTCTACTGCGCTGCCGACCTGATGGTGCTGCCTGGTTGGCGCGCCGTATTACCGCTGGGCCCGCGGCAGCCCTTGCCCGTGCGCACCCACCGGCAGCTACTGCAACATCCCGCGGCGCTGGAGCCACTGGTTGCCGAATTGCTGCGCCCCTGAACTGGCTTACAACCACCCAACCTTCAATTTCTCTGAAACTCTGAAGGCTGACGCGCTTTTCAGCAATTGGATCCAGAATCCAGGCATGGTTGATCCCATCGCTTCGGGTCGTTATCGCGTACGCGCTGCCGTAGAGCGCGAACAAAGCGTGCCGCTGCAAGTGCAAGCAGCTCGCTTCAACACCAGAGATGACGCAGAGACCTTCGCCCATTTGGTAGCCCACGATCGGCTCCAGAATGTGGTTGTCGAAAAGCTGGCGCCAGGAGGTTGCTGGCTGCAGTTGAGCCTTGTGGCCTGCGCTTTTTAGCTCTCAGCACCGCGAGCAAGCAGGGCGTGATTACTGGGGATCCTTAGATCCCAGGCCCAGCCGCAACGCTCGAGCAGACGGATAAAGCGGTAGGTGGGATCTGGCAATAAACGCACTCGCCCTTGCTTCAGGGTGATGCCTTGACGCACCGAAGCTTGGAAAGCGTGGTGAAGATTGTGCCAGCCTTCTCCCAAGGTGATCAAGGCCACAAACAGGTTGTTGCGGCTGGCATCTCCGGTGGCAAAGGGTTGATCGCCTTGCAGGTGGGCCAGGGAATTAACGCTGGCTACCCCGTGATAAAGAACTGTTGTGCTTAGGCAAAAGGCCGCCAGCCAAGGCAGCCCGCCCAGCTGCCAAGACAGGCCGGCAAGCAGCAGCACGGGCACAAAATGAAGCCTATCGATCAGGCGCAGTACCGGATCGGCCTCCACATCGGCCGGCAGGGTTGTGGGGAAAAAACTTGAAGACAACAACCAGCCAACCTGGGAGCGCCACAGGCCTCGCCATCCCGCTGAAGGAGCAAGGGGCGTGTGGGGGTCGGCGCAAGTGTCGACGTGGCGGTGATGGGTTTGGTGGTGGGCCTTCCACCAGCTAGGGCCCATTTGACCTGCCGAAGCACCCACAAAGGCACCGATCCAGGCAACGGGCCGGGGCGCCTTATAGCTGGAGTGGGTAATTAGGCGGTGATAGATGGCCGTGGTTGCCAGCATGCGCACCAAGTAGAGCCCCAAAGCCCAAAGGGCTGCACCGAGGCTGAGACCGGTCCAAAAGAGCAGCAGGCAGCCAAGGTGGGCAGCAATCGTCAAGACGGGCCCGAGGGAGTACAGAAAGCGACGTAGACGGGGCACTCAGCCCACTCCCGGAATGGGTTCGAGCCTAGGAGGCAGAGCGCTGCAGCCTGAATCACGGCGGTGCGGGATCCCGCCGCAAGGCCACCATCTCTGGGACGAAAACGAAGGTGAGCTCGTCGAGGCATTCGGCCTGTCCGTCGATAGCGCTGACACCACCAGCAACAAAATCGATCAACCGCTGGGCCTCGCTGCGCTCCATCGCCCCGGCGTGGACCAGCACGGTCTTGCGCTCGCGCAGGTGGTGCACGATCCACTGGGCCTCCTCGAAGCGGGTGGGGTGAAACACAACCACTTCGGGCATCCATTCGTTGAATGGGCTGGGCATGCCTGGGGAAACCCCGCTGGCGGTGGGCACTCAACGTATGGGGCTATTGCTACATGTGCAAGGAGCGGCCCCGCCAGGTCCAGCCCCGGCCGCTGATGGTCTTGATCACCGAGACCGGGGCCATGGCGCCGATCAACAGCCCGCCCAGACCCGCCAACCACCACCAGTTGAGGGGAGTGCCGAAATGGCGACGACTCCAGAGCCGGATCGCCAATTGCAGCGCGATGGCCAGCAGAGCCGCCAGAGCCGGCAACCAGGACAGGGGTAGGGGCGATCGCCAGGCCAATAGAAGGGCTGGGGGCAGCAACAACCAGGGAACGGCGTAGAGCTGCACCACCACCGCACCAGCCGCCAAGGCCTTCGCCACATCACCATCGAGGCCCAGCAGCCAGTTTTTGGTCCAGCCTTCCCAGAGAGAGGCCAAGTCCCGGTACATGCGCAGGGTCAACCAGTCGAGCCCCAGCAGATAGCGCAGGCGGAATCCCTGGCCCTTGATCGCCCGAGCCAGGGCGAGATCCTCCACCACCTCGCCGGCCACGGCAGCGTGGCCACCAATAGCTCTGTAGGCCTGGCTGCGTAACAGCAGAAACGGACCCGCTGCAAAGGCGAGGGGATCGCAGGGATCATTAGCGCGCTCAATTGGAAAACCCAGGCCCAGCAAGCTGGCGATGATCGGCTGCACAAGCCACTCGGCCAGGCAGCCACAGGTGAGCCGCGGCGCCAGGGTGAGCAAATCTGCCCCGTGGGCAATGGCGTCTGTCAAGGCGGCCCGCAGCGCTCCCGGAGCGACGCGCACATCCGCATCGATGAAGATCAACCAGTCGCTTTCGAGCTCACTGCTGGCGCGAAAACAGGCCCAGTTTTTACCCACCCAGCGCTCCGCCGGCGGACGGGCACCCGCCGAAAGCAGACCAAAGCGTGGATCGCCTACGCCCGCCTCCAGGGCTAAGGCCGCAGTGGTGTCGCTTGAGTCGTCATCGACCACCAGCAGTGCCCAGTGCTCACAGGGCGCCTCGCTGGCGAGAATTGCCCGCACGCAGTCGCTGATGTTGTCCGCTTCGTTGTAGGCCGGCACCACCACGGTGCAGGAAGTAGGGGCAAGGAAGCTTCCTGATGGAGCTGGTTGAAGAGCTGGAGCTGCACTGAAGCTGCGTTCCAATAGGGCCAGCATCACCGCCAGACCAAGGCAGGAAATCAGCCCCCAGCCACTGGCCAGCGCGATCAAAATAGATGCGGAAGGTCCCAGGATTCAGCCGCTCCGCTGGCGCAGCAAGCGATCAGCCTCGGCGCGGCGACAAACCCGACGAAAGGGTGCAAGGCCAATGCCGAACAATTCCTCAAACAGCTGATTGGCGGCCATCACCGAAGCCAGGCCACAGCGATGCACCTGCTGCTCAAGGGGCATTTGCGGTTGGGCTGCAATGCCCTCAAACAGCCGACTAAGCCGAATGTGCTGGAGCGTCTGAAACGGTGTCTTGCCGCGGCAGTGGTCAAAGCAGAGATCGAGCCACTCAGCGCTTACACCGATCGAATAAGCCACCACCTCCAGCTCGATCTGCTCGGAAAAATGATGGGCGAAGTAATGGGCAGCCCGCTTCACTACTTCAAGTTGCTGGGCAGGAAACACGGGAAGGCTGCGGCAGCGACGCGGCGGACCGTGAACAGCACTGCTGAGTGCCGTTTGTGGTGAGAGTGGCCGCATCGCACTTCAGGAGGTGATCGCGTGTAAGACATCCAAGACGTCTCACCTTCCAACTGATAGCCCCACCGCAGCAGTGGCTGCAATCGCAATCAACACCGTTTGGGCGATCTGTAGCAAGGCTGCACCTATCGCAATGATCGACAGCACGCAGCTTTAGACAAGTGCACAAAGTTCGTGGGCAAGCTGTTCGCCACTGCGCAGTGCACCCTCAATCCGCCCAAATCCCACCCCGGCGATGAAGTCACCGCAGAACCCCACCCGGCTGCTTGGGCAGCAACTGAGTTCGGAGGGCAGTCCAGGAGCCAGGGGAAAAGCGGCACCCCAGCGCATCAGCTGGCGATCAGCCGTAGCTAGGTCTAGGCCAGGCAACCAGGGGGCCATCACCTGCTCAAGCGCAGTAGTGAGGGCAGCGATCACCGTATCTTCGCGGCCCTCATCGGGGGGCAGCTGAAGCATGCGGGCCACGGCGGAATGGGTGCCATAGACATCAAGGTGATCGGCGGCAAAGGAGTGGCTGGAATGGGCCACCACAGCGCAGCGACCGTCGGACAAGGGCTGGACGGTGATCCGCTGCAGCCCCCAGCGCTGCTGGGCTGCAGCATCGAAATGGAGCAAGCTGAAAGGAAGACTGGCCCAAGGTCCTGCCGCGGCTGCCTCAAGCAGCACCAGCAGATTGCTACGAGCCTCAGTGCGGATGCCGGCGATCACAGTGAGGGCATGCTCCAGCCGGAGGTCGCCCAGCCGTTCTGCGGCCTGCTTGAGGGGAACCTCCTCCCAGCCAAAGATCTGCCGGCTGCGCGGATGGGCCAACAAGGTGCTGCTCAGCACAAGCCAATGGGCCTGCCCCAGCAACTCCCCCTCCCGATCCAGCAGCTGCCAGAGCCCGTCCTGCCAAATGAGATGGCGCACCAGGGTGCCGTAGTGAGGCTGCCACGCTTCGCCAGCCTCGCCAGCCAGGCTCAACAGTCCTTTGCAGAGATGATCCATGCCACCCCGACCCCGGTAAAGCTGGCCAAGCCCTAGGGCATCAGCCTGACCTGGCCGCAGGGTCGCTTCCCCCTGGAGCTGGGCGATCAAACCAGGCCACGGCTCAATCCAGCCTCCTGCCAGCAGGGGCTGCAACAACAGCGGCTCCGTTGCGCCGGTGATGTTGAGCAGGGGCGCCCCGTGATCGATGCGCAGCCCATGATCCTGGCGGGAGCGCCGGGTGCTGGCCCGTCCGCCCGGGCCTCGCCCCGTCTCCCAAAGGCTGAGGGCTCCGGTGTAACCCAAGCGGCGCAGCTGGGCAACGAAAGCGCAGCCCGATACACCGGCCCCGATCACGGCGATGGATTCAGGGCCCGAACTGGGCATACACAACAACTAAACCGCTAGGCCTTCAGGATGACAGCGATCTCAAAGGCTGCAGCCGATGATTGGCCTCCCGGCACTTGAGCATCCGGTACTGGTGTTTGACGGCGGCTGTCCCTTCTGCCGCCATTTCGCTGAGCTGGCGGAACTCCGCAGTGGCATCCCGAACTTGGCGATCCGCGATGGCCGCAGCGATCACGAACTGCGACGGCAGCTGCGGCAGCAGGGCTGGGACCTGAGCCGGGGTGCCGTGGTGTTGGCAGAGGGCCGGGTGCTGCATGGAGCCGAGGCGATTCAGTGGATTTGCAGCCGGCTGGAGCCCAGCGCCACCCTGCTGCAGCTGCTTGGCCCGCTCCTCGCCACACCGGGGAGAGCAAGACGCCTCTACCCGCTGCTGCTGCTGGCCCGGCGCCTCGCCCTGGCTGTGCGGGGATTACCTCTGGATCCGGACCAACCAGCTGGGCAGGCTGCAACAGGTAGCGTGAATTGATAAGGGAGTGGCTGTGGCGCGGTTTTTAGTAGTGCTCAAACCCGGCGTGCCTGTGGAGGCCGTCACCATGCTGGAGGCCCTCCAGCCCGTACTAGAGGGGCTTAGAGCGGAGATCGAGCACCGCACTCCAGCCCACCTCAGCGCCATGATCCGCGGTGGCGGTGAAAGCCAGCGGATGCAGCTATTTGCCGATGTGCAATCAAAAGCAGATGGCAAGGTGCTGGAGCTGGTGCTTCTGAGTCGCGAAGCCATGGGAACCACCGCACCCCACACCCGCGAGGTTTTCGAGCTGCTGCTGGAGTTGATTCAGCGGCATGTGCCATCTATGCCTCTCACCTTCCGCTCCGACAGGGACGGCCCACTGCCAATCGGAACCTGAGCCGATCAAGGCCTGCCCGGCCATCCCGAAAATTTAATAAAGGCTTAGGATTTGCGAGTAAGTCCTGGATTTGCTCCGTGAACGAGAACCACCCCGTGCTTCTCTCGCTTGACGCCGAGCTGGACCAGCTGCGCAGCGCCTACATCCAACAGCCCAACGAGCAGACCCGCTACCAGCTGGTGCGCCTCGAACAGCTCATCCACCAGTGGGCACCAGGTCGCTCCAGCAACGGCTGAGCTTGATTAGCTGGCCGACTGAGCATCCTCAACAGTGGGCGGAATCACCAGCCGCAGCAGGATCGGAGCCAGAAAGGTGGTGCCAATCACCATCAACAAAATTGCTGCTTCCAGCGCCGGCGTGAGAATGCCGGCCTGGCTGCCGAGCCCCAGGAAAATCAGGCCCACTTCGCCACGGGGCATCATTCCCAGCCCAACCACCAAACGATTGGTGGGTTCCTTACTGAAGTAGCTCCAGCCGGCAGCCACCTTGCCAGCCATGGCTACTACCAGCAGGAAAGCGGCCACGATCAGGCCCTCTCGGTTGGCGGGATCGAAAGGGTTGAGCACCGAGAGATCCAGGCCGGTGCCGATCAGCACAAAAAATACGGTGGCAAACAGGGCCACCAAGGGCTTCACCGCCGCATCGATGTCGTGGGTGTGCTTGGAGGCGCTGAGGATCAATCCAGCGGCAAAAGCACCCAAGGCCGCCTCTAACCCAATCGCCTGGGCGGCAAAGCAACAAACGGTGAGCACCAGAAAGCTTGCCACTGCTACGTCGCCGGGAGCTTTGAGCTGATCCACCACCCAGTCGAAGGCGGGAGCGGCCTTACGGCTCAGCACCAAGGCCACCGCCACAAACGCCACCGCCGCCAGACACAGCTTCAGCACCGGGCCAACACTGAAGGCACCACCACCAACGATCGCCACCACAACCGCCAAGATCACAATGCCGATGATGTCGTCGAGCACGGCGGCACCGATGACGATCTGGCCCTCGCGGCGCTTCAGCCATTTCAGTTCGCCGAAAACACTGGCGGTAATACCGATGGATGTGGCCGTCATGGCGGCCCCGGCAAACACAGCTGGAATCAACGGCACATGAAATATGAAGTAAAGACCAGCCGTACCGAGGGCAAAGGGCAGCACCACCCCAGCCACGGCCACAGTGGAGGCTTGAACGCCCACAGCCACCAGCTCGTCAAGCTCGCTCTCCAGACCAGTAAGAAAAAGCAGAGCGAACAGACCTAACTGGGATACGGCCTGCAGGTTCGGGAATGTTTCCCTGTAGACCTCTCGTGCCGCGTCCGGGCTGATCTGGGCCAAGGAGGCAAGCAGACCGGCGACTCCGGCACTGAGCTGGGCCTGGGTTTCTGGCGGCACGATCAGATGCAGTCCCGAAACACCGATCAGCACCCCAGCCACTAGCTCACCGAGGATCGTGGGCAACTGCAAGCGCACCATCACTTCCGCGATGGCCCTCGCAGCTAGGAAGATCACCACAAAGCGGCCCACCTGAATCAGGGTTTCCGCCACCTCAAGCTGGTGGGAACTGAACTCCAGTAACACCGGAGAGATCGGCAACATCGGCAATGGGCAGGATTGCAGATTTATAGGGACGGTGACATTGGGTTTGGGGTGGCAAAGCCAATCAGACCCGGGAGGTTCTTAGCGGTCAGCAGGGGCATCGATCAGGCCCCGATCCCTGAGTTCCTGCTGAAAGGCCCGCCCAAGCTGAGCTTCGCCGCTGTGACGTGACACCTGGCTAAGTAACAGCACAGTGCGCAGGCTCAACCAGCCGAGGCCGACAAGCAGGAGCAAGGTCATGGAGGCAAACCGTGGACCGAAGCAATCCTGGGCAGAACAGAAAGCAGCTGGGTCGGATGACAATCACCCAACTTCCAACGGCACTCCCTATGGTTCTGCGCCAACCCACGCCTGTAGCGATGACAACCGCTTCGGCGCCACCCCGGCGCCCGTCCCTGCTGAATCACATCAGCACCAACAACATCAAAGGGGACCTCTTCGGAGGTGTCACCGCTGCGGTGATCGCCCTGCCCATGGCCCTCGCCTTCGGTGTGGCCTCGGGTGCAGGTGCAGCCGCCGGCCTCTGGGGCGCTGTGCTGGTGGGCCTGTTTGCTGCCCTGTTCGGCGGTACGCCCTCCCTGATCTCCGAGCCCACGGGGCCGATGACGGTGGTGATGACCGCCGTAATCGCGAGTTTGACCGCTGCTGATCCGGAAAACGGCCTGGCCATGGCCTTCACCGTGGTGATGCTGGCCGGCGTGTTCCAGATCGTCTTCGGCTTCCTGAAGCTGGGGCGTTATGTCACCCAGATGCCCTACACGGTGATCTCGGGCTTCATGAGCGGCATCGGGCTCATTTTGATCATCCTGCAGCTGGGTCCTTTCCTCGGCCAGGCCATCCCCAAGGGCGGCGTGATGGGCACCCTCAGCGCCCTACCACAGCTGCTTCAGAACGCCCGCCAGCCGGAAGTGGTTCTGGCGGTGATCACACTTGCCATCCTCTGGTTCACTCCGGCGGCGATCAAGAAAATCGCCCCACCCCAGCTGATTGCCCTGATAGCCGGCACGGTGCTCTCTCTCACCCTGCTCAGCGGTGGCGCTGGTGGCGAGGAAATTCGCCGCATCGGCGAAATCGCCTCTGGCTTCCCCCAACTGCGCATGCCCTATTTCGAGCTGGGGCAAGCGAGCAAAATGCTGATCGATGCTGCCGTGCTGGGCATGCTCGGCTGCATTGATGCCTTACTGACAGCCGTCGTGGCTGACAGCATCACCCGCACAGAGCACGATTCCAACAAGGAATTGATCGGCCAGGGTTTAGGCAACATCGCTTCTGGCCTGTTCGGTGGCATCGCCGGTGCCGGCGCCACCATGGGCACCGTGGTCAACATTCAAGCCGGCGGCCGCAGTGCCCTCTCAGGCATCAGCCGGGCCGTAATCCTGATGGTGGTGATCCTCGCCTTCACTGGCGTAGCTGCCCAGATCCCCCAGGCAGTGCTGGCCGGTATCGCCCTCAAGGTGGGTGTCGACATCGTCGACTGGGGCTTCCTCAAGCGAGCCCACCGCATCTCGATCAGCGGCGCTCTGATCATGTATCTGGTGATCGCCCTGACCGTGCTGGTCGATCTGATCGCCGCTGTGGGCATCGGCGTGTTCATCGCCAACATCCTCACCATCGACAAGATGAGCGCCCTGCAGAGCAAGAGCGTCAAGTCGATCAGCACCGGCGACGGTGACCTGATGCTGCCCGACGACGAGAAGGCTCTGCTCGACCAAGGCAAAGGCAAGGTGCTGCTCTTCCAGCTCAACGGCGCCATGATCTTTGGTGTGGCCAAGGCCATCGGACGTGAACACAACGCCATCGGCGACGTGACTGCCGTGGTCTTCGATCTCACCGAGGTATCTCACCTGGGCGTTACTGCAGCGCTGGCTGTGGAGAACGCAGTTGAGGAAGCGATAGAGAAAGGGCGTGAGGTGTTTGTAGTGGGCGCCAACGGCACAACTCAGCGCCGATTGGAAAAGCTCGGCCTCTACAAGAAGCTGACCCCTGATCGCACAAACCTGAGCCGTCGCGACGCTCTCCAGCGATCTGTCGCAGCCATCGGCTGACGCCCCAATCCAACCCCCCAGGGCTCGGCAAAACCGGGCCCTTTTTTTGTCTTTAGTGACGCCACAAGAATCTGCTCAACGACAAACGATCCTCTCCACCATCCACGGATATGAACGACAATCGGCTTCTGTGACTTTTGTCGCCTTGGAAGTGCCGTAGAACCTGACTGCCTGCCCATGACTGCCGTAGCCCAAACTTCATGGCGCTGCCAGCAGGAAGCGAAAGCAAATCCAAACTTCTGGCAGGCTTTGACGTCATTGTGGCTGGTCTTGCCGCCGCCTATTAGCCAATGAAGCAAGCAAGACATGATCCGCAAAGCAACTGCAGAAATACAACCATGGATTAGGATCCCTGATCACAGAGATTGCACATGCTAGTTGATAAATCAACTCCCAAATACCCAGGCCTAAAAAATACCCACTAACGTTTTCTTACACCCCCGCAGACGCCCAACCGATGCCTGCGCCACAGAAGCGCCCCAAGGGTGACTGCGACGCACTAAGCCAGCACATGCGCGCCATTGGTCGCATAGCCATACTCACCGCTGAGGAGGAAATCAGCCTGGCCAGGCTTGTCCAAAGCGGCTGTAAAGCCACTGACATAGCTCAGGAGATGAAGCTGCGAGCAGGCGGTGCGGCTCCCAGTCCCACCGCTTGGGCCAAGGAAACAGGCATGACGGTGCGCGAGTTGCAGATCTGCCTTAGGCAGGCCAACAAAGCGCGCAGCCGCATGGTGCTAGCCAACATTCGGTTGGTGATAACAATGTCTCGCCGCTACCGGCACACCCCTGTCGATCTAGAAGATCTGATCCAGGAGGGCACTATCGGCCTAATCAGGGCCGTGGAGCGGTTTGACCCCAGCCGGGGCTACCGCTTTTCCACCTACGCCACCTGGTGGATCCGCCACGGGATCACCAGTGCCCTATTGGCCAAGGGACGCACCATCCGCCTACCGGCCACGATGGTGGATCAGCTTTGTCGGCTGCGCCAGACCCAGCAATCCCTGAGCCAGCAGCTGGGGCGGGACCCCAATCTGGAGGAGCTGGCGGCCGCCACAGGGCTTAAGCCACTGGACATCCGCGAGGTGTTGTTCCGGGCCCAAGAACCCCTGAGCCTCGATGGGCACCAAACCTCTCAATCTGAGTGGAGCTTGCTTGAAAGCCTGGCCTGCGAGGTCAGCAAGCCCCTGGAGCATGTTGATGCCACCTTGATGCAAGAAGATATCCATCAGCTGCTCGATGAACTTCCCAAACAGGAAGCCGAGTTGCTGCGCTTGCGCTATGGAATCGCAGCTGGGGAACCTTTGAGCCTGAGCGCCACGGCCCGGCAGATGGGCATCACCCGTGATACGGCCCGAGGTTTAGAACGAAGGGCCAATGCAACAATCCGGCGACTTTCGGTGCGCTTCATTGATCACCTTCAAGCCTGAGCCCATGACCTGGCACCCCCATCTCTGGCATCCCACCACCCAGGTGGCCACCAGCCCGGCGCCCCTGAGGGTGCAGTCGGCACGCGGCAGTGAGCTGGAGCTAGACGATGGCAGAAGGCTGATCGACGCCATCAGCAGCTGGTGGGTGACGCTGCATGGTCACGCCGAGCCGGCCATTGCGGCGGCGGTTGCGCGCCAAGCCCAGCAGCTGGAGCAGGTGATCTTCGCCAACTTCAGCCACGAACCCGCCGAGCAGCTGGCCACTCGGCTCAGCGCCCTCACTGGGCTGCAGCGCCTGTTTTTCTCCGACAACGGCTCCACCGCCGTGGAGGTAGCCCTCAAGATCGCCTGGCAGTGGTGGCGCAATCAGAACAGCGAGCGCCGCCAGTTAATCGCCTTTGAGGGGGCTTATCACGGCGACACCGTGGGCACCATGGCCCTAGGCGATCGCTCCCTATTCACCGCCGCCTACGAGCCCCTGCTTTTTGACGTGGCCAGGGTCGCCTGGCCCCACAGCCACTGGGGCGACGACAGCGTTGAGCCGCGGGAACAGCAGGCCCTTGGCCAGCTTGAGCTGGCCCTGGAGACACCCACAGCAGCGGTGATTTTTGAGCCCCTCATACAGGGGGCCAGTGGCATGCGCGTCGTGCGTCCAGCGTTCCTGCGGGCAGTGGCGGAAAGGGTCCAGGGTGCTGGTGCGCTGCTGGTTGCCGATGAAGTCTTCACCGGTTTCGGCCGCACCGGAGCCCTGTTCGCCTGCCAGAAAGCCGGTATCCAGCCCGACCTGATGGCCCTCTCCAAAGGGCTCACGGGTGGTTTTCTGCCCATGGGCGCAACGATGGCCAGCGAACGGCTCTACCAGGGCTTCATCAGCGAGAAGCCCAGCGATACCTTTTTCCATGGCCACAGCTTCACGGCCAACCCCTTGGGCTGTGCCGCCGCCCTGGCCAGCCTAGATTTACTGCAGCAAAACCCTGAGCGCTTTGAGGGCTTTGAGCAACGGCACACCCCCCTGCTGGAGCAGCTGAGTCGCCAGCCCCGGGTGCTGCGCCCCCGCGGCCTAGGCACCATGGCCGCCTTCGAGCTCGACGCCGGTGAAAACAGCTACCTCAACCCGATCGGCAAACAGATCCAGCGTCAGTGTCTGGAACACGGGGTCTACCTGCGCCCCCTCGGCAACGTGGTGTATCTGCTGCCGCCCCTAGGCAGCAGCGATGAGCAGCTGCAGCAGTGCTATCAAGCTCTAGAGCAGGCCATAGTTGCTTTGGGCTAAGGCGACGCCATAGCTGCCAAACGGCGGCCCAGCAACAGCAGTCCAAGCACCGTGGTGCAGCTCACCATCAGCACCAGGGCCGAAAACTGCGCCGGAGTGATCACGCCACTGGCCAGGGCCGTTGAGGCAAACACCAAGCCCGGCAGGCCCCGCGGAATCAAGCCAAACACCACCACCCAGCGATCGATGCCAGCGGCTTGATCCTGGCGGCTGATGCCCAGGGCACAGATCAACTTGCAACTAATCGCCAGCAGCAGCAGGCTCAGGGCCAGGGCCCAGGCAGCGGGCTGCAGCAAGGTGCCGGCCTGGATGCGCATGCCCACCCCTAGGAAATAGAGGGGTAGGAACACCTCCGACAGCAGAGCCAGGTTGCCCAATAGCTCGCGGGCCTCGGTGCTCCCTTCCCCCATGGGCGCCAGGCGATTGAACAGCACCCCACCCCAGAGCGCCCCCAGCAGGCTGGTCACCCCGGTGACCTCACCGATCCAGCTGCAGCCAATCAACAGCAGCAACATTCCAAGCGGCCCCGGCTGCCAGGGCCCGTGGCTCCGCAACCACCAGCTCGACAGCGGCACGCTCAGCAGGGCCAGGGCTGGGCCGAGCAGCACCAGCCAACCCGACCCGGCCGTAGCCGCGCCACCGCCCAGGCGGGTGCCCGCCAACAGCAGAGAGCAGGTGAGCAGGCCGATCGCGGGCAGATCGTCGAGCACCGACACCCCCACCAGCAGGCGACCGGAGGGGGTTTTCAAGGCGCCGAGCTGGCCGAGGGCCCGCAGGGTCACCCCGGTGCCGGTGGCGCTGAGCACGGCCACAAAGAGCAGGGTGGTGGCAGTCGAGAGGCCAAAGGCCTGCTGCAGCGGCCACCAGGCCAGCAGCGGCGTCAGCGCCGACAGCAACACCGTGCGCAGCACTGCCGCCGGCCGGGAGCCCAACAAGCCTCCGCGCACCTCCAGACCCACCTGAAAAAACAGGGTGAGCACCCCCAGCTCCAGCAGACCGGAGAGGGAGCGGATCTGCTCAAAAGGCAGCACCGTGTTGCCCAGAGCAAAGCCCACTCCCAGCTCCAGCACGATCGCCGGCACCGCCCAACGGGCGAGCCGGGTGGCCGTCAACCGGGCCAGCAGGGCCCCCACCAACAACAGCAGCAGGGTGGTGAGCAGGGAGGAACCCAAACGGGTAGTGGCGAAAGTGGATCAGCCCGGCAGGATCACGCGATCAATCGCGTGCACAATGCCGTTGTCGCAGGCAATGTCTGCGGTTACCACTGTGGCGTTTTTCACCTCAAAGGGCTCGCTGCGGCGGATTGGGATCGGCGCCCCCTCTAAAGACGGCCACTCGGACTGGGCCACCAGGTCCTCGCGGGTGTAGGCACCAGCCAGGACGTGGTACTTAAGGATTCGAGCCAACTGGGGTGGGTTGTCTACCAACGTTTGCACCGTGCCCGCAGGCAGTGCCGCAAAGGCATCGTCCACCGGGGCAAACACCGTGAAAGGGCCCGGGCCCTCCAGGGCGCCTCGCAGGCCGGCGGCATCAACGGCCGCCAGCAGGGTGTTAAAGCCGCCGGCGGCGAGGGCGGATTCCAGAATCGTGGCCATGGCAGCTCTCCTAGCGGTAATCCTTGGTTTGAATGTCGGCAAGGCGCGCCTCGGGCCGCAGGAAGCGATCCATCTGGGCCTCAAAGAAGCGGCGGTTGGCCGCAAGATGCTCCGGGTTGGTGTCGTCGAGGGGATAGAACAAGGCACAGCGCAACGCCTGGATCACTGCCGAAGTCACGTTGTACATCGAGCGCTGGAAGGTGATGCCCAGCTGGATCAGTTGATCTTCTTCGCCGCGGCGATGCTGCTTATAAAGCTCCTGCAGATAGGGGGGCAGGAAATGCAGCATGTCCTGCATCAGCAGGGTGGGTGGAATGCCGGCGGATCCCACCGGAAACACATCGGCATAGAGAATGCCGTAGTGGAAGTCGGCTTGATCGGCCGGCACCTGATTGGCTTGGGCGTTGTAGCTCTTGGTGCCACGGAAAGGTGAGGTGCGGTAGAACACCGCCTCCACATAGGGCAACGCCGCCTCATAGAGCCAGGTGAAGCCCTCGCTCTTAGGAATGATCTCGAAGCACTCGCCCCGAATGAACACGTGGTGGTAGATGGGTCGGCCCGCCACAGCGAAGATGCCGTTGACGAGGAAGTCCATGGCGTCGGGCACCCCCTTAAAGCCACCCTCGTCGTAGATATCGCTCATCTCAAAGAACACCGGTGCCATCACCTCCCAAAACAGGCCGAGGTTGGCGGTATAGGAAAGCTGCTTCACCTGCTCCAGGAGCATGTCCGGGAACAGCTTGTAGAGGCCAAGCATCAGCGGATTGCCGCGGAAGTAGGCCTTGATGGCGCGGTCGGCGTTGGCCTTGTAGGCATCGCTCGCGAGGTAGTCGTTGAAGCGACCACCCATGCCTTGGTGCCAGAGCATGGCCTGCATGCAGGCCTCGGCGAACTCCATGTTCACCCGGTCATGCCAAAGGTGATGCAGCAGCTTGGGCATGGCCCGGGTTTCACCCTTGGCCATGAACTCCAGTAGCTCCGGATGGGCCTTTTCACCGCCTCGCCAGATACGCAGCTTCGATTGATCGCCGGCGTAGCTGTTGGGGAGATCTAGATACTCCTGGGAGATGAAGTACTTGAAGGCCGGCAACGGATTAAGAAATACCTGCTCGGCGATGTAGAGAAGGTCGCGCCAATAAAAGTCCATCGGCACGGCGTAGGCCTTGTAGATGCCGATGATCTGCTGGAGGTTCTCCGGCGTATCCGGCAGCATCGATCCACCGGCCTCGAGCCGATGGATCACCTCGGCGAAGCGGTGGGTGGAGGGGGGGATCAGGGCCGTCTTGGTACCCGCTGCAGCAGTGGAGGTGGTCATGCGGGCAGGGTCGACGACGGAGAACGGGGTGCCATGGCCAGGGTTTGCACCACCGGATCGCTGTGGCGCAGCGCGATAGCGGCCGTGCTGGCCTCACTCCAGGAGGTGAGACTGACCGGCCAGATGCCGGCGAGCACCACCAGAGTGGTTAAAACCACGGCCGGCAGCCGTTCAGCCAGTCGGGTGCTCTGCCAGTCAGCGCGGTTGTTATCGAGCCGGCCGAAGCCCACCCGATTGAACAGCCGCACCGCGTAGACCGCAGTAAAACCCGAGGCCACTATGCAGATCAGGGTGGCCCGGGGGAACACGGTCCAGCTGCCCTCGAACACCAGCAGTTCTGCCGGGAAGCCCGCCAGGCCAGGGATGCCGGCGGCGGCCATCAGGGCAAGCAGCATTAGACCCATGGTGAAGGGCAGGCCGCGGATGGGGTTCATCAGGCCCGAGAGCTCGGCGATCACGGTGGTGCCGGTCTTGCGCTGGATCAGCCCCACGCAGTCAAACAGCAGGGCCACGATCAGTCCATGGGCCAGCACCTGGGCCATGGCTCCCTGCAGGCTCATCGGCGTGGCTGCAGCCAGGGCCAGCACCAGCAGGCCCATATGGCCCAGGGAGCTGTAGGCCATCAGTCGGCGGATGTCGGTGGCGGCAACCGCATTGAGGGCGCCGTACACCGCGCTTACGGCACCGGCGGCGGCGATCCAAGGCGAAAAAGCACTCCAGGCGTCGGGCAGCAGGCCCACACCAAAGCGCAGCAGGCCGTAGGCCCCCAGCTTCGACACCACACCCCCCAGCAGCATCACCACCGGCGGCGGCGCTTCTGCATAGCTGATCGGCTGCCAGCCATGCAGGGGCACCACCGGCAGCTTGATGCCGAAACCGAGCACCAGCAGGGCCAATACCCAGCGCTGGGCCGAGGCCGGCAGGGGCGTGGCGGCAAGGGCCTCAAAGCTGAAGCTCACGGCGGTGTCGGCGCCGGCAGCGCCCTGGCCAAACCAGCCGAAGGCCAGCACGCCGCCCAGCAGACTGAGGCCCGACACCGCGCCAAAGAGCAGGAAGCGCACGGCGGCTCCAGCACGGCGCTCGCCGCCCCAGATAGCCAGCAGCAGGGTGGTGGGGATCAGCACCAGCTCGAAGGCCAACACAAATAACAGGGCGTTGCGGGCTAGGAACGCCCCCACCGCCCCCAGGTTGGTGGCCAGCATCAGGGCGTAATAGAGGCGAGGGCGGGCTTGGTCTGCGGGGGAGGCCAGCACCGCCATGGCGGTGATCAGGCCCGTGAGCAGCACCAGCGGCAGCGACAGCCCATCGAGGCCGAGATCCAGGCCCAAACCAAGCCGGGGCAGCCATTCGAGGCTCAGGGCAGGGGGCGGCTGGCGCCAGGCCAGCAGGCCGACCACCAACTGGGCCAGAGCGGCGCCGGCGGCCAGCCCGCGCACCAGCCCGGAGCGCCCAGGCGGCAGCAGCGGCAGCAGCAGGCCCACCAGTAGAGGAAGCAGGAGCAACAGCAGCAGAGTCATGGCGGCGGCCTCAGGGCAGAGCGATGGACACGGGCGGCAGATCAACGGCAATCAGCCAGGCCGCCATCAGCAACACCCCGAGCACCAAAGTGAGGGCGTAGGCCTGGGAGCGACCGGAGGTCGTGAGGCTGAGGCGCCGGGCTCCCTCCAGGGCCACGGCACCGGTGCCGCCGCTGAAGCCATCCACCAGGCGACTGTCACTCCAGGCTCCGAAGCGGGCCAGGGCCAGCACCAGGGCCACCACGGTGCGGTGGTAGAAGCGCTCGGTCTGCATGTCGTGGGCGAGCCAATCCTGCAGGCCTCCGAGGAAGGCCGGCAGCTGGGCCAGGCCGTGGGGACGCAGGTAAAAGGCGGCCGAGAGGCTTCCGCCCACCAGGGTGGAGGCGATCAGGGGCCAGGCCAGAGGTCCCCAACCGGCAAGGGGGGTGAGGGAATAGACCCCATTGGCCACCAGGAGCATGGGGAGATGCAGCACCATGCCCACCAGCACCATGGTGGGCAGCACCATCAGCCAGAGCACCTCCGGAGAACGGGTGGTGAAGGGGGTGGGTCGACCTCCCCAGATCTGGCCGAACACCCGGATCAGGCCGGCGCTGATCAGGGCGTTGGTGACCAGCACCACGCCCCCCAGCAGCACGGGATGGCCACTCGCCGCCGTGAGGGCAAGCAATTCCCGCAGGGCCGCGAAGCTGGCGAACGGAGGCAAGCCCATCAGGCCTCCCGCGCCGGCGAGGAAGGCGATGCCGATCAGGGGCCGCTTGCTCCAGAGCCCCCCCAATTGGGTGAGGTCCTGGGTCACATTGCTGATCACGATTGTGCCGATCGCCATCAGGATCAGGGCCATCGGCAGCGGATACACCAGCAGCAGGTGGTCGGCCACGGCGGTGCCACCCAGGCCCACGGCCACGAAGAGCAGCCCCAGCCAGCTACTCACCAGAAAGGAGAGGGCCCGCTTCACATCCACCTGGGCCAGGGCGATCAGCGAGGCCACCACGGCGGTGGAGCCACCCACCACCACGAGCACCGCCTGCACAAAGGGACTGAGCTCCAGCAGGGGCTCCAACCGCAGCAGCACCCAAGCGCCGCCCACTACCACCACCGAATTGCGCAGCACGGTGGAAGGCAGGGGGCTCTCCATCGCCTCATCGAGCCAGAGATGCAGGGGGATCTGGGCGCACTTGCCCATGGGGCCAGCAATCAGGGCCAGCAGGATCAGCTGGAAGCCCATGGGCAAGGGCGTGCCGTTGTTGGTGAGGTCGGCGGCCCAACCCTGCAGACCATGGAAATTCCAGGTGCCGGTCATCGGCAACAGGGCGATCACCCCGGCCAGGAGAATCAGGTCGCCAATCCGCTTAGTGAGGAAGGCATCGCGGGCCCCCTTCACCACCAGGGGCTGGTTGTACCAGGTGCCCACAATCAGGTAGGTGCCCAGGGTGAGTAACTCAAGGATCACGTAGCTGAAGAACACCGAATCGGTGAGTACCAGGGCGCAGAGGCCAGCCTCGAAGAAGCTCAGGGAGCCGAAGAAGCGGGGCCAGCCCCAGTCCATTTCCAGGTAGCCGATCGCATAGATCTGCACCAGCAGGTGCAGGCCCGTGATCACCGCCATGGCGATCAGGGCCGGCTCGGTCACCAACCCGTCAAAACCCACCCGCAGGCCGGCGGTGTCAAGCCAGGTCCAGCCGAAGCTGATCGGCCGATAGAGGGCCTCTGCTCCGGCACGGGCGTTGGTGTGCAGAGCGGTAAGCGCCACCAGGCTGTGGCCGAAGGCCACAGCCACCATCAATAGATTCAGGTAACCGCAGGGCCGAGGGCCGGTGCGGGAGATCAACCCCGGGGACCAGGCCAGCGAGGCCACGGCCGCCAGCAGGGGGTAGGCAGGAATCAGCCAGGCCGCTTGAAGCAGAAAGACGGTCATTGTGTCAACCAGGCAACAAAAATCTCAACATTTCATACATTGAAAAACCGTGGAAATGCCTTCGGGTTGGTGACGATAGAAACAGCTGAAACGGCTTGGGGCGGCAAAAGTAGGGCAAAGCCAATCGGCGTCAGTAGAAGTGCTTATCAAGCGTCGAGACCGATTGGATTCCCTCTCAGCTCCATACTTCTCCACTCTGTAAAAACTTCTCGAATGTGTAAAAACCATGGCCTGCCCAAAATGCAGCTGCCGCCTACTCACCAAGGGGGGCGCTCTAAGCAGATGCTGATCTACAGCGGTTGCAGCCACCCACGCGACCTTTCCTTTGATCAACTGGCCTTCCAGTGGAGCCAGCTATCCACATTGATGTTTGTGTTGATGGTGGCTAGAGGGGCTGTGTTTCACACCCTGGTTTCAGACATAGTCAGCTCCATGTCCACACCATTAGATAGGGAATCTCAAATAGAAAAGATCAACTAGCCGGGTCAACCGGGTTATTGGCCATCACTGCCAGCGGCCCGGCTGCGTAGCTGCCACAGCCTCAGCAGCGCAAGCACTCCGCAGACGAGGGCAATCTCCAAAACCAGCTTGATCCCTTCGGCCCAGGGGGCCAGCAGAGCCTCGAACTGGCCGTAGGCCTGGCCCATCTCCCTCCCCGCCAGGGTGAGCAAAGCGGTCCAGATCAGGCTGCCCGCAGTGGTCCAGGCAAGAAACTTCGCCTGGGGCATCAATTCAATGCCAGCCGGCACGGACACCAGGGTCCGCACCCCTGGGATCAGTCGTCCCCAGAACACCACCGCCGAGCCATGGCGGTTGAACCAGCGGCGGCTTTTGGCCAGGTCATCTGGCTGGATGCCAAGCCAGCGGCCCCGGCCAGCCAGCCAGCCAGCGATTCGCTCTTCATTGATCCAGCGGCCCATGCCGTACCAAAACCAGGCACCCAGCACGGTGCCCACCAGTCCGGCCGCCACCGTGGGAAGTAATTGCAGCCGGCCCGCATGCACCAGATAGCCCGCGTAGGGCATCAAAACTTCTGAGGGAATGGGCGGGATGAGATTTTCCAGCAGCATCACCAAAGCAACCGCTCCGTAACCGAGCAGGGGGCTGGTCTCCACCGCGGCGCTGATCAGGTCTGGCAGCCCGTCGATCAACTGCTGAATCAAAGGGAAAATCCAGGCACAGAACTGTGATTAGGTTAGGCACCACAAACGCAACATCAGCCTGACCAGCACACCCTGGACCGCTCTTAAGACGTGGCGCCAACGCCTCACGGTGCCCCAGTTCACGCTGGTCACCGGCGCCCTTGTGATCGCCATCGGCACATTGGTGCTGGCCAGCCCGCTTTGTTCCAGCGACGACGTGGGGCTATGGCAAGCACTGTTCACCGTGACCTCGGCAATCACGGTGACTGGTCTTTCGATCATCGATGTGAGCCGCGATCTGACTGCCTTCGGCCAGGTGACGTTGGCGGGGCTGATCGTCACCGGCGGCCTGGGGCTGATGGCGATCACCACCTTTTTGCAGGGCTTCGTGCAGGGAAATTCGGGTCTGCGCCACAGGCTTGATAGGGGCCGCGCCCTCGACGAATTTGGCGTGGGGGGCATCGGCCCCACCTTCAACAGCATCCTGATCACGGGCTTCTGTGTGATGGGAATCGGCACGGTGGTGCTTTACGGCTTCGGCTTCACCGACATCGCCAACCCGATTGAGCGCTTCTGGGCTTCTCTTTTTCATTGCATTAGCGCTTACAACAACGCTGGCTTCGGCCTCTGGGGCGACAACCTGGTGCGCTACCGAGACAACCCGGTGGTGAATGGAGTCATCGCCTCGATGATCGTGGTGGGCGGCATCGGCTGGCGGGTGATCAACGATCTGTGGAGCAACCGCTCCCGGCTGCAACGGCTGCGCCGCCTCAGCCTGCATACCCGGCTGGTGCTGCGCAGCACGGCCTTATTAATCGTGTTTGGGGCCCTGGGCCTCCTGTTCACCGAACAATTCGCCTCCGGTGGGATAATCGAAAATCTGCAGTGGTGGCAGCGGATCCAGGTCACCCTGTTTCAGTCGATCACGGCGCGCACGGCAGGCTTCAACACCGTGCCGCTGTCGATCCAGACCTTTTCAGACGCCGGGCTGCTGCTGCTGATCGTGCTGATGTTTATCGGCGCCAGCCCAGGCGGCACCGGCGGTGGCATCAAAACCACCACCTTCGCCACCCTGATGGGAGCTACCCGCTCCACCCTGCAGGGGCGCGAGGAGGTGGTGATCCATCGGCGCCAGATCCCTGACACCGTGGTGCTTCGGGCAGTGGGGGTAACCCTAGCTTCAGCAATTTTTGTGATCTTGATGGCCCTGCTGCTGGGCCTCGGACCAACAGCCTCCGGAGAATCCACCCGCACCAGCTTCAACTTCCTGGAAAAGCTGTTCACCTGCATGTCGGCCTTCGGCACCGTGGGCCTGGATATGGGCGTGACCGCCCAACTCAACCGCTGGGGCCAGCTGGTGCTGATGGTGGGGATGTTTGTAGGCAGACTGGGCATCCTGCTACTGCTCTCGGCGATCTACGGCAGCCGGCCCCAACCCCGCGTGGGCTACCCCCGCGAAGAGATCTACATCTGAATCCCCTGAACAGGTTGACTCCATGACGAACTGGTGGCATTGGAATCCGTCTGAAGGCGCCATTAAAGGTGGCTTTGCTGTGATCGGGGTGGGGCGATTTGGCTCCGCCGTGTGTAGCGAATTGGTAAAAGCGGGAGCAGAAGTATTGGCCATCGACGCCAGCCAGCGGGCCATAGATGAGCTGCGTCAAATCGACCCCGCCATCGAGGCCCGGGTGGTGGACTGTACCGACGAAGAAGCCCTACGGGCCGCAGGCGTTCTCGACATGACCACCGTGGTGGTGGCGATGAGCGAGCCGATCGAAGCCAGTGTGACGGCCACTTTGATTGTTAAAGACAGCCCCGGCAGCAAGGTGAAGCAGGTGATCGCCCGGGCCACCAGTGATCTGCACATGAAAATGCTGCAGCGGGTGGGCGCCGATCGGGTGGTTTTTCCTTCAAAGATGCAGGGCCACCGCCTAGGGATGGAACTGGTGCGGCCCAACCTGCTGGAGAAGCTGCGCCTCGACGACCGCAACAGCATCGAGGAGATCCGAGTGCCCCAGGCGTTCATCGGCCAGTCGCTGCGGGAGATCAATCTGCGCAAGAACTTCAACGTCAGCGTGCTGGCCGCCGGGCCTGACAACCAGCTGACCGTGAACCCCCCCGCCTCCCACGTCCTCGATGCGGGCGAGCTGCTGGTGGTGATGGGCGCCAGTGAAGACCTGGCCAAACTGCCTGGCAGCTGAGGCAGGCCAACGCGGGGCCAAACCAGCCCCCACCTAAACCTCGTATCCCGATCAGGGAACCGTAGTTTAAGATCTCTATGCCCGAGGGATATCTGTGACCGACCTTCTGCAGGCCTCACTACAGCCCGGCGCCCTGATCACCCTGACGGTGCTGGTCCTCTCAATCGTGCTGTTCGTGTGGGGAGTGATCCCGCCAGAAGTCACGGGCCTGCTGGCGGTAGGCCTGCTGATGGCCACTGGGGTACTCAAGCCGGGAGAAGCCCTCGAGGGCTTCGGCAGCCCGGCCCTGATCACGGTGATGGCCCTGTTCGCCTTGTCAGCGGGGCTGTTTCGTTCCGGTGCCCTCGATCGCCTGCGGGGCTTGATCGGCTCCGATGCGGTGCGAAGCCCCAAACGCATGATTGTGTTGTTATCGGCAGTGGTGGGGCCGGTATCGGCCTTTGTGCCCAACACCCCAATTGTGGCCTCGCTGCTGCCGGTAGTTGAGGGCTGGTGCCACCGCCGCCGCATATCTCCCTCCAAGGTGCTGCTGCCCCTTTCGTTTGCCACGGTGCTGGGTGGCACCCTCACCCTGCTGGGCAGCTCGGTGAATCTGCTGGCCAGCGAAGTCAGCGAAAAGCTCGGCTATGGCGCCTTCGGCCTGTTCAGCTTCACAAAAATCGGCATCGGCGTCTGGCTCGTGGGCAGCCTGGTGATGGCCCTGCTATCAGATCGCTTGCTGCCAGATCGCGGCAGCGATGACGACGACCTAGCCCGCGATATAACCAGCAGTGGCTATCTCACCGAGGTGATGATTCCAGCCAGCTCGGAATTAATCGGCCAGTCTTTGCATGGCAGCCGTCTGCAACGACGCTTCGATGTCGATGTGCTCGAACTGCATCGGGGCCCAGAACGTTTCACCCCACCCCTGGCCGACCGCCCCCTGCAGCAGGGCGACCGGCTGCTGCTGCGCTGCACCCGGGCCGATCTACTGCGCCTGCAGCAGGAGCAAATGGTGGTGCTTGCTCCGACCCCCGACAGCCCAGACACCGCAGATACCCTTTCTGGCAGCCAGCGTATGGTGGAGGTGTTGCTGCCTTCCGGATCGAGCCTGGCTGGTGGCTGCCTGCGCGACCTGCGTTTCCGCCAGCGATACAACGCCACAGTGCTAGCCCTGCGCCGCGGAAACTCTGTGCTTAGGGAGCGCCTTGGCAAGGCGGTGCTGCGAGAGGGCGATGTGCTGCTGCTGCAGGGGCCTAAGGATGCCATTCGCGGTCTTCAAGCCAACAACGATCTAGTGGTGCTGGAACAGCTAGAAGACGACCTGCCCACGGTGAGCCGCAAGCGCCTGGCCCTAGTCATTGCCGTGCTGGCAATCCTGCTGCCGAGTTTGGGGCTAATTCCGCTTGTGGCCTCAGTACTGCTTGGCACCGTGGCGATGGTGGCCACAGGCTGCCTGCGCAGCGGTGAGCTGCAGCGCTCAATCCGACTAGATGTAATCCTGCTGCTGGGATCCCTGGGCAGCTTCAGCGTGGCCCTTGAGAAAACAGGCCTGGCCGAAGCTATGGCCAAGGGACTGCTCAGCGGCCTAGATGACTGGCCCATCTACTGGGCCATCGCGGCCGTGTTCTTGTTCACCACCCTGCTAACCGAGGTGATGAGCAATGCCGCCACAGTCGCCATGCTGATTCCGATCGCCGGCAAACTGGCCATAGGCCTTGGCATTGCGCCAATGGCGCTGATCTTTACCGTGCTGTTTGGGGCCAGCCAAAGCTTTTTAAGCCCGGTTGGCTATCAAACCAACTTGATGGTATTTGGCCCTGGCCGCTATCGCTTTTTAGATGTGGCCCGCTACGGCTTCCCCCTCACCATGGTGATGACCCTGCTGGTACCCCTATTGGTTTGCCGCCAATTTGGGATCTAGGCGAAACCAGAGCCAACACTTATTTCAGCAACTACTAGCGCCAGTGGAATTTCTTGCCAATCCACCTCAAAAACAGCCACAACAATCCGCCAACTGCCGCAACCAAAAGTATCCCAACTAGAACGCTGGTAAATGGTTTAAGGGCGGCTGCAACACCTGCGTAGCCAGCCCCCAGCGTTTGACCGGCAACCGTGAGCAGCAATATCCAAATCAGGCTGCCTGCCGTAGTCCAAATCAGAAACAAAGGCTGGGGCATCAACTCGATGCCAGCCGGTAATGACACCAGCGTGCGGACCCCGGGGATAATCCTCCCCCAAAACACCACCGCTACTCCATGGCGATTAAACCAACGGCGGCTGCGGGCCAGGTCCGCAGGCCTCAAGCCAAACCAGCGGCCATGGTTTGCCAGCCACTGCTCCAGATGCTCCTCGTTGATTAATCGGCCGATTCCATACCAAAACCAAGCGCCAAGCACGGTGCCCAACAGGCCAGACAGCACTACAGGAAACAGCTGCAGCCTTCCCTGCTGGATCAGAAAACCGGCTAGCGGCATCACCACCTCAGAGGGAATAGGTGGCACCAGGTTTTCCAGCAACATCACCAGGGCAATTGCCCCATAACCCAGCAGCGGATTGGCATCCACCGCCGCCAAGAGAAGCTGGGGAAGCTTCTCCATCAAGGCGGACAGATCAGCCATCAATTCATTACTGCCGGGGTATTAGCCCTGCGGCGGCCAAACCACTGCCGCAGAATTTTTTCGGCCTCGAGGTAGGTGAAGAAAACCAGGCTCACCCCTACACACACCATTAGATCTCCAAAGGCCAAGGGCACGGTGCCGAAGAAACGAGACAACCAGGGTACATATAGAAGCAGCAATTGCAGGCCACTAGTAAACACCACTGCCCAGAGCAGCCAGGGATTACTGAAGGGATTCACTTGCAACAAGGGGCGATCACTGCGAGCGGAGAGGGCATGACCCATCTGGGCCAGGCACAAGGTGGTGAATACCATGGTTTTCCAGGGGCCATCAACCCCCTGGATGCGGTAACTCCACACCATCAAAGCAATCACCATTAAGCCGAACACCACACCAACTCGCACGATGTAGCGGCCAATTCCTCTAGCAAAGATCGATTCACCTGGCCGAGCCGGGTCCCGGTCCATCAGGCCCGCCTCCGCCGGTTCAAGGGCCAGGGCTAGGGCAGGCACCCCATCTGTGACCAGATTCATCCAGAGGATCTGCAACGGAGTCAAGGGCACGCCAAAGAGACCAACCAGGGGAGCTGCCGCAATCGTGACCAACTCGCCGACATTGCTACCGAGAATGTATTTAACGAAGCGGCGAATATTCGCGTACACCAGTCTCCCCTCCTCCACCGCACTAACAATCGTGGCGAAGTTGTCATCCAGCAGCACCATGTCGGATGCCTCCTTACTCACCTCCGTGCCAGTAATGCCCATGGCCACGCCGATATGGGCTTGCTTAAGGGCAGGGGCGTCATTGACCCCATCTCCCGTCATCGCCACCACCTGGCCATTGGCCTGCAGGGCCTTAACGATGCGCAGCTTCTGCTCAGGCGGCACCCGGGCATAGACACTGCAGCGAGCTACTACCGCGCGCAGCTCCTCTTCACTACAAGCTTCCAGCTCCCGGCCCAGCACCACCTCAGCATCAAGGGTGGTGAGCCCAATCCCAGCGCCGATGGCCCTGGCGGTGAGAGGGTGATCGCCGGTGATCATCACGGGCCGAATGCCAGCTCCGCGGCAGATCGCCACCGCCTCAGCAACCTCAGGCCTGGCCGGATCAAGTTGGGCCATCAGGCCAAGCAACACCAAACCCGATAGGTCTTGCTCTGGACTGGGATGGTGTGGGGCGCAGGCAAAGGCCAGCACCCGCAAGCCTGAAGCTGCCAGATCGCGAGCCTGATCGAGCCACCACTGGCGCTGATCGGCTCTGAGATCTATCACCCCGGAACCATCCAGCCAGCGGCTGCAGCTAGCCAGGATCACTTCTGGGGCACCTTTGCTGATCATCAACTGATGGGAGCCTTCTGCCGCTGCCCCGAGGGGAGCCTGGAGGCTGCCGTCAGGATCGTCCACCCAAACAGCCATCAACTGACGCTCTGAGCTGAAAGGAATCTCAGCCTTGCGGGCGTAGCGCCGCCTGAGCTCAAAATCGTCGTAACCAGCCTTACCAGCCACCACGGCCAAGGCGCCTTCGGTGGGGTCGCCAAGCACCTCCCAGAGCCCATCTGCGCCTTGACGCAACTCGGCATCACTGCAGAGCACGCCCGCCTGCAGCAGCAGATTCTGCAAACCAGGATGGGCACCGGCCAAGGCACCCTCAGGGGTTGCAAGGGGCACCGACGTGAATTCTCCTGTTGGTTCGTAGCCTTGGCCACCCACCGCCACCGATTGGTTACCGAAGCGCAGCTCCTGAACTACCTGACGATTTTGGGTGAGGGTGCCGGTTTTATCGGAGCAGATCACGGTGACAGACCCCAAGGCCTCCACCGCCGGCAAGCGCCGGATCAGGGCCGCACGCTGCACCATGCGCTGGGTGCCGATCGCCAGGGTGACGGTGATCACCGCCGGCAAGCCCTCGGGCACGATCGCTACCGCCATCGACAGGGAAACTTCGAGCAGGTTGAGCGGGTCTTGACCCAGCAACAGCCCAAGGCCCACAACTACTGCTACTAAGGCCAGGGAGGTGCCAACCAACACCTTGGCCAGACCATCGAGCCGCTCCTGCAGGGGGGTGCTCTCGCCGCCAGCGGTGTTGATCAGGGTGGCTATCTGCCCCAGCTCAGTCGCCATGCCGGTAGAGGTCACTACCGCCACACCGCGACCCCGCACCACCTCGGTGCCCTGGAACAGGCAGTTCTGGCGCTCCAGCACCGGCGTGCCTGGCTCCAGCACCAGATCGGCCCGCTTAAACACGGCCTCCGATTCACCAGTGAGGGCGGCTTCGCGTACGCCCAGATCGGCCGTCTCCAGCAGGCGTCCATCAGCCGGCACCCGATCGCCGGCCTCGAGGCGAATCAGGTCGCCCGGCACCAGCTCCTCACTCGACAACCTTTGCCACTGGCCGTCGCGGCGCACCTGCACCTGGGGTTGGGCCAAATCGCGCAGAGCCAGCAGCGCCTTCTGGGCTCGGCTCTCCTGCAGGTAGCCCAGCAACCCGTTAAGACCAACGATCAGCACGATGGCGATCGCATCCTTAGGAAACTTCTGCTCCACATAGGCCACGCCGGCGGAAACCGCCGCAACCGCCAGCAACATGATCAACATCACGTTGCTGAACTGGTCCCAGAGGATCTGCCAGTTGCTGCGACCCGCTGCAAGTTCAAGCCGGTTGGGGCCAGCAGCGGCCAGCCGCCGGCTTACCTCAGCCGTGGTCAGCCCAGCATCCCCACACTGCAGCTCCTGCAGGCAGGATTGCCCATCGATGGCATGCCAGCTCTGGGGCATGGGAGTTGTCATGAAAGCAGGCGCAGTTGGGGTGGAATACCTAGGGAGAACTCAGCTGATCTGGCTGAGAAACTGCTTGCTGCGCTCATGCTGCGGGTTAGTAAAAAACTGCTGCGGCGGCGCCACCTCCACCACCTCGCCATCTGCCATAAGCACCACCCGGCTGGCCACCTGGCGCGCAAAGCGCACCTCATGGCTTACCACCACCATGGTCATGCCATCGCGGGCTAGCTCCTGCATCACCGCCAGCACCTCCTGCACCATCTCGGGATCTAGGGCGCTGGTGGGCTCGTCAAACAGCATGATCCGGGGCTCCATGCAAAGCGAGCGGGCAATCGCCACCCGCTGCTGCTGGCCGCCGGAGAGCTGGCCTGGAAACTTGTGGGCTTGTTCGGCGATCCCAACTCGCTCCAACAACTCCAGCGCTTGGCGCTCCACCTCAGCTTTAGGGCGTTTGCGCACTTTCACCGGCGCCAAGGTGAGGTTGTCGAGCACCGAGAGGTGGGGAAACAAATTGAACTGCTGGAACACCATGCCCACCTCCCGGCGGATCGCATCGATGCGGCGCAAATCGTCGCTGATTTCAATGCCATCCACCACGATTGAGCCCTTCTGAAAATCCTCCATGGCATTGAAGGTGCGCAGAAAAGTGCTCTTTCCCGAGCCCGAAGGACCCATGATCACCACCACCTCGCCTTGGTGCACGTATAGATCAACACCACGTAGGGCATGGAAGCCGTTGGGATACCACTTCTCGACCCCACGGGCTTCGATCATCAGGGCGGGTGAGCTGGTCATGCCTGGGGCGCAGAGGGGGAATGGGGGTTAAGGCGAGTTTCTAAGGCGCGACTGCCCAGCCCAAGGGCCGCGCAACAACTCCAAAACAAAATGGCGAGCACTAAATACACCTCCGCGTTCTTACCAAGAAACATTGGGTTTGCCATCACCGTACGGGCGGTGCCGAGTAGGTCAAGCAGGCCGATCAAGGAGAGCAAGGTGGTGTCTTGCAGCAGGGAGATGAATTGGCCCACCGTGGCTGGCAGGGCAACTCGAATGGCCTGGGGCAGCACCACATGCACCAGAGCAAGTGGCACCGGCAGGCCCAGGGAGCGAGCCGCCTCCATCTGACCCGCAGGCACTGCTACCAAACCTGATCGCACCGCCTCAGCCACATAGGCAGCAGCAAAGAAGGTGAGCACCCAGGCAGCCCGCCAAACCCGATCGGGAGCCAGCCCCCCTGGCAGCAGGAAGCCGAGGATGTTTTGCCCCAGAAACAACAAGGTGATCAGCGGTGCCCCGCGGATGAACTCGATGTAAATCACCGAGCCCCAGCGCAGCAGCGGCAGCTCGCTGCGGCGACCAAGGGCGAGCAGCACCCCCAGGGGAAAGCAGAGCAGGATGGCAAAGGTGGCCATCAACACCGTGAGCAGCAAGCCACCCCACTCGGAAGGCGGCACCTGCACCAGCCCCAGGCCACCACTAATCAGCACCATGCCCACCAGGTAAAGCAAGGGCCAAAGCAGGGGAATCAGCCGGCGGCAAGCCTGGGGAATGGCTTGCCCATAGCGCCCAGAGGCCCAGCGGGCGAGAAGCAGTAGGGCAGCGATCCCCCACCAACGCACCTGGATGGCAAGGGTTAGTTGGAGCGCCATAGGCCGCCAGAGGGCTAGGGCCGCCAAGATTGCGGCGGCCCAGCGGTCATTGCGGGGCCAAAGAGGCTGAACAGCCCCGGAACCTGGAAAAGCCCTCAACAGACCCCAACTCAGCCCAGTTGCGAGGGCCAGCAAGGTAGTGAGCAGCCATAGGCGCCACTGCTGCTCAACTGGATAGCGACCTACAGCAAACAGGGTGCTGTTGGCACTGAGCACGGCCCATTGGGCCTGGAATAGCGCCCAGCGGAAAAAGCCCAAGCCCGCTGCCAGCAGGGCGGCCAAAAGGGCGATTGAAATCAAGCCATCGAGTCGGCTGCCAAAGAGCTCCTTTTGCAATCTGCGCAAGGGATTGGCTCGCACCACCAGAGGAGCTGTACTTGCCATTTCAGCGTTCTCTCAGCTGCACAAGGCCACTTAGCCCATTCATCAGGGCAGAAATCACAAGGTCGATCACTAAATAAGAACCCAATAAAATCAACATCACCTCAATGGCACGGCCGGTTTGATTGAGCGTGGTTTCAGCCACCGAATAAAGGTCGGTGAAGCCGCAGGCCACTGCCAGCGATGAACTCTTGGCAAGCGAAATGTATTGGCTGTTGAGACCTGGCACAATCACGCGCAAGGCTTGGGGCAAAACGATCCGCCGCAGGGTCAGCAGGGGCGAAAAGCCCAGCGAGGTGGCTGCCTCCCACTGCCCCTTAGGCACCGAGGCAATACCGCCGCGCACCACCTCGGCGATAAAGGCTCCCGAATAGATCACTAGACCACTCAGCAAGGCTGCAAATTCCACTGAAATCCTCAATGGCGCTTGCCACACCCCGTTCTCAAGCAGGGGCAACTGCCATTGCAACGCCGAATCAAACCAACTGAGATAGAGGCCAGATTTAGCCAGCACCACCCCGGGCATCTGCAGGGCTGCTGCGCCGTTAGGGAGAGACAGAAAAACCACGAAGTACCAAAACACCAATTGCAACAACAGGGGAATGTTTCGAATCAGCTCAACGTAGATGCGGGACAGGAGACGCAGCAGTCCGTTGGAACTGAAAGAAGCAGTACCAACTGCAACCCCTAGCAAGGTGGCACCGAACAAGCCAAATAAAACCACCCTTAAGGTGTTCATCAAGCCAGCCATCAATGCACGCCAATAGGGCATTGATGCATCGAATGGAATCACCGTTTCGGAGATTTCAAATCCAGAGGGATTACCAAGCCAACTCCAGGTAAGTAGCAATCCGGCATTGGTGAGGTTGCGCACCAAATTACCGAGCAAAAAAGCTACCAACACCAGCACAACAAGCCCAACAACCGCCTGGAGCAGCCAAGGAATCAGTCGGCGGTTGCGCCACCAAGGCGTGACTCCAGAACTCATCGCAGACCGGTTCAACGGAACGGGGGCGAGTAAATCAGCCCGCCTTGAGTCCAGAGACGATTCATGCCTCGATCTAATTTGAGTTTAGAATCTCGACCAAGATTACGTTCAAATATCTCACCATAATTACCAACAGCTCTTATGGCCTGAACCACAAAATCAGCAGGCAATCCAAGTTGACGACCATACTCTCCCTCCACCCCGAGGAATCTGCGTAGCTCAGCCTGATTTGGATTTGCCTTGGCTTCAGCAAGCTTCGCCTCAAGATTGGCCTGAGTAATCCCCAGCTCCTCGGCTTGCATCAGGCCATATACGATCCATCGCACTGCATCAGCCCAAGCCGGATCGGCATTGATGGTGGAGGGCGTGAGCGGCTCCTTGCTCATCACCACCGGCAACAAGCTATGGAGCGCCGGCTGGGGAAGGATGCTGCGGTAGGCCGCCATCTGGGAGCGATCGGTGCTCACAGCCGCACATCGGCCGCTGAAATAGGCCGTCCACATCTGGTCGAGGGTCTGGAACTTCAGCGGGGTATAGGCAATGCCCTCTTCCCGCATCCGGTCGGCCAGGTTGAGCTCGCTGGTCGTGCCGCTTGGAACACAAACAGGCTTGCCGGCCAGATCCTTGAGCTCGCGGATACCACTAGCCGAGGGCGCCATCACACCTTGGCCGTCGTAAAAAGTAGTTGGGGCAAAGCTCAGCCCATTGCCCCCGGGCGCATCCCTGCTGAGGGTCATGGTGGTGTTACGGGCAAGCAAATCCACCTCACCACTGGAGAGGGCGGCAAAGCGCTCGCTGGGATTTAGATCTCGGAACTGCACCTTCTCGCCATCGCCCAACATCGCAGCGGCAACGGCCCGGCAAGTATCCACGTCGAGCCCGGCGTAGCGGCCGTCTGAGTCCACGTAGCCAAAGCCAGGCAGCTTTCCATCGGTACCGCAGAGCAGGCTGCCCCGGGCCTTGATAGTGGCCATCTTCTGGCTTTGAACACCACCGCCGTCTCCTGCGCAGGCCACCAGGGCCAAGGACGCGATCAGGAGTATGACGGCATTGAACCGGCGAAGCAGGACCATCAGGACCATGGATAATTCCGATCTCGGCCCAGTGTTACATCAAGGTTAGTGTGGCGCCCTAATGTTTTCATCAGAACCATGGCTCACCGTCAACATCGCCTTGAGTGGATATTTGAGCGTTGGCTGTGGCGCTTCCGGCTGATCGCGATTGTGCCGGTGGTGATGAGCCTGCTCAGTGCTGCAGCCGCTTACCTTGCCGGCACCCTGGAGGTGCTTGGTGCCCTGAAAATTCTGATCGATGGCTCTAGCGACTCAAGTTACACAATCGCCATGCAGCTGGGCAGATTGGTGGGCGGAGTAGACCTTTACCTGATCGGCATCGCCCTGATGATCTTTGGCTACGGGGTGTATGAGCTGCTGATCTCCAACATCGAAGCGGCGCACCTGGACGGGAAAGACGGAGGTAGCGGCCTGCTCGACATTCGCAGCCTAGATGACCTCAAGGAAAAGCTGGTTAAGGTGATCGTAGTGGCATTAATCGTATCCGCCTTCAAGGCAATGTTGATCTTCCCAATCAATAGCACCACCAACTTGCTGGTATTCAGCGGCAGTGTATTTCTGTTAGCCCTGAGCGCCTGGCTGGTGGCTGGCGGCAAAAAGCTCCCCCACTCCTAGGTGAAGGGAAAAGGCCTCAAGAGGGCTGGCTCAGCACTGCTGGCTAGGTGGCTCAAGCGAAGCGATTCCGGCGCCAGCTAAGGGTTTGCCACACGAGAAACACAAACACCAGCGGCAGGATCGCCACTAGGGCTACAAACCTGAACTCATCAACTGCTGATGTGACCGTATTTGTAAGCACCTGCTCCACCAGATACAAGCCGTAGAGACCTACCAAGATTCCCCCCTCGAGGCGGGTGATCACACCATGGGTCCAGAAAATCGGCAAGCAAGCCAGGGTGGTTAGCACCATGATTGGAAAATCTCGGCTCACCATCACCGGATCAACCGCCAGGCCCTGGGCACCGGAAGCCACACCGCATACCCCAAGGATCACCAGCTGGTTGAGCAGGTTGCTGCCCACCACGTTGCCGATTGCCAGGTCTGCCTTGCCGCGGTAGGCCGCCACAAGTGAAGTAACCAATTCCGGCATCGAGGTGCCGGCGGAAACAATCGTGAGGCCAATAACTGTTTGGCTGACGCCCAAGCCCACGGCCGCTGCGGTGGCCCCCTTGACCAAAATCTGGGATCCCACCACGAGCAACACAAGCCCGCCCGCCAATTTGGCTCCTGCTACAACCGGTGTAGCCCGATCGTTTTCGTCAATATCATCAGCCTCATCAGGATTCTCACCGGCAGTGCGCATCTCCCAAACGACGTTGATCACCGTGCCAACCAGCAGGGCCAGTCCGGCCTGCCAGGTGATCCGGCCACCAGAGGCCATGCCCCACACAGCCATCGACACGCCAAGCAGCAGTGGCACATCACGGCGTATCAGCCGGCTTTTGACTCGCAGCGGCACCACCAGGGCGCTGAGCCCAAGCACCACCAGCACGTTGAAAATATTGCTACCCACAACGTTGCTGACAGCAATAGCATCGTTGCCTTGAATCGTGGAGATCAAGCTCACAAACAGCTCTGGCGCGCTGGTGCCGAGAGACACCACCGTGAGCCCGATCACGATCTGGGGAATGCCAAACAACAGGGCCACGGCCGTGGACCCACCCACAAACAACTCGCCGCCACCAAACAGCAGCAGGATGCCAACGATGATTTCGATGGCGCTGGGCAACAGGGGCATCGGTGAAGGGCTGCCAAAGAAGCGATATAGGGATTCTGTACGGTCGCCCTCCGTCAGGGGTCAACCTGGGTGCTCCGACCTACGCTTTGGCTTGATTTCGGGCAGACATTACGAGTGATTGATCCGGACGCCAAAACCACAGCAGCTGGCTCCGGTCAGCCCGACGAGCTCGAAAGCCTCTTTACCTTCCTGGGCCAGATTCAGCAGGATGGTGCCCTGCGCGACCAGCTCAACGAAGTGATAACCGCTCCCGATGTGGTGGCCATAGCCGCCGATCAGGGCTTCAGCTTCCAGGCCTCCACCTTGCTGGGACTGTTCGAGCGCTGCAATGAAGCGCCTCTGGCGCGCCAGGGGCTGATGGACGAAAAGTTGATTCGTGTCTATCTGCAGCGGCAGCGCCTGCAGGCCCCATGACCACAACTAAACTCCTAGCCCTGCTTGATCTCTGGCAGCAGCAGATCAGGTCCTGGGCCCAGAACGGCGAACTTGTGAGCGCCGCTGTGCATGCCCTGGGGCTAGGTCAGGAGCCTTTGGCTCTGACAGCTTTGGCTAAGGCCCTGGCCCAGGGCGATTTCAGCGGTCTGCCAAAGGTGGAGTTGATGGCAGACGACGAATTGCCAGGGGCTCGCAGCCATTTTTCAGAAAGCAGCCAAACGGTATTTCTCAACACCAACTGGCTGGCTGGTTCTGACCAAGACGCCGCACTGCGTGAGTTGACGGTGCGCTGGGGCGAGCATCTAGATGTGCTTTTAAACACCTCCGACACCCCTGGAGACGAGGGCAGACACTTTGCGGCCCTGCTCAGCGCTGGCCTAGCAACTCCTCCCAAGTGAGCGGTTGGGAGGTGGGACGTCCTTGGGGACGGGAGTGCAGCGGGCAGCTGGGATAGCTGGTGCGGCTAGAGCGGGATGGGGACGGGGAAACAAGAAACATGGAAAAGTGAATCGATATGGATCTCGCACCGAAAGATTGCCATTCCCGCAAAGGGAATTCACACGGAGCAATCGCTAAGCAGAACAATCAAACTGGACTGAGCTGACTTGGCCTACAGATCTGAATTAGCAGACTGATCGGCCTTCCCCAGGAAGCGCAGGGGATGCATGGTGCTTGTTCTGGCCTGCGCAAGCTCTTAGAGCTAGCCGGCTTCTGCCAGACCCCTCAACCATAGCCCGAGAGCAGGTAGCCGTTCGCTTGAGCGATTCAAATGATGGGTTTGAGCAACAAAGCACCCACGAACAGGGCCGTATAGATGCTGAGCAGCAGCAAACCCTGGTACCAGGTCAGGGAATCCCCTTCCGTCACCCAGTGCACTGCAAAGGCAGTGGCCCCAAGGCAAGCAAGGGCCTGGGGCGGGAAGGTGAGGTGCAGGAAACGCCCCATCAGTGGTCCGAGCAGCACCAAAACGGGCAATACGAACAACATCAACTGGACGCTGGATTCGACGGTGCTGGCCATCGCCAGGGCCATCCGACCTCGACTGGCCGCCCGAAAGGCGACCAGAGCTTCTGGGATTGCCGAAAACAACGGCAACAACAACATGCCCACAAATAGGGGGGTGACCGCACTGCCTTTGACCAGATCCTCGAGCCCAGCCACCAGGTGCTCCGAAACCCCGGCAATGGCCAGGGCCACCAAAACCAGTACCCCCACAATTGCCAGCAGGGACCCCTTGGACTCGCTGGTAGCACTGGCTTCAGTCAGCTCCCTCTCAACAGCAAAGAGCCCCCGATGGGTTCCCAGTTGATATAGGTAGGAAAGCAGATAAGCCAGCATCACTATCACCGCCACGATCAGTGAGTAGACGGCAAATAGATCAAATACGTTGCTGCCCTCGGTGATCGGGTGCATCGAGTCCCAGAAAAATATCGAGGGGACCGACATCAAAATCACGCTGATCAACAACTGGCGGGTGCTAAGGCCACGACTGTGGCGATTGAGATCCACCACCAACTCACGCCGGCCAGCCACGATCGTGCTGATTCCGAGCACCAACAGGCTGTTGGTGATCACGGCACCGGCAATGCTCAACACCACTAGGTCGTACAGGCCGCTTTTCAAGGCCGTCAGGGCGATCACCAGCTCAAGCAAATTGCCCAGGGTGACGTTCAGCAGCCCTCCCAACCGCTCACCAACGCGGTGCACAAGGTGATCGACCAGCTCAGCTGTGATCTGGGCCAGAGGGATCAGGGCCAGACCGCAAAGCAAGAAATAGGGAAGCTTGAAAGGACCCGCCGCCTCAGGCGGCACCACAATCGCCACAGCGCTCAACAGCAGCAGCAGCTTCCAGCGACCACTCAAAACCTCTCTAATTACCACGAGGCAAGTCCAACCAAAATCAATGGGGGCAGGGGGACTTGAACCCCCACAACGTTGCCGTCTGCGGATTTTAAGTCCGCAGTTGTGTCAATGGTAGCAGTCATTTTGAGATTGGGTTGCCTAACAGTTTGCCTAGCAAGCGTTCAAAAAGTCCAATGGAGACCACGTGAGCCCTGGATGACTTAACCGCAGCTGGGGCATGCGTGCTCCAGACCATCAAAATGGTGATTGCCAAGAAAAAGCCAAGCGACGCGTGCATACACAATGGAAAACTTATCGTTACCTCCTCAAATGGCTGATCACGAAGGACGCAAGCTCAGCGTTCGGGAGATGATCAATGCTCACCTGTTCCCGCTCCTGGCCTTGGTCGCCACAGCGAGCTCAGTCTCGATTGCCCTGTCGCTTGGCCCAATTGCTGGCCAGTCCCACCGGTGGAACAAGTGCTACGACGCTGGGCTGGCATGGCTGGAGCGAACCAGTCCCAGCATCAAGGGCGGTGACCGCACGGCCATTGCGGCCAACTTCTGCAATGGAGGGCTGCCCAACAAACCTGCGCGGTAGAGCAGGTTGCAACGGCTAGCCGCGCTGGGCCTAGCGCACCACCGCTACTCAAGACTCGTAGTCACATGCGCCGTAACGACGCGAGGGAGCTATGGCTGAGGCTCAAGGCCCTGGGTTGGAAGCAGGTGAACCCCTAGCGGGGCGCCGACTTAGTTACCTGAGCACGACGAGTGACAGATGTGCCATGAGCAGCTACCTAATCCGACGCCACGACGCGGTCTATGCAGTGGTTGAACGCTATAACGCCGACATGTACTGCTCAGACGACCGTGAGTACTACAGGATCGCGGTCGTGAGCGAGGAGCTCCCTGACTCCCCCTACCCCAGCTATTCGCCGGCGGGCTGATGTCGCGCGAATGGCGCGAGGACCCCAACGGCTTCCTCTACGTGCTGAGCGACGGCGACGGCGATTGTCAGCTGCTTTCTGGCCCTGCCTGGCACGGCACTGCGCGGCGTGCTCCTGGTGCTGAGGGATCAGGAGATGCTGATTCCCACGAACAAGAGACCTGCGAGCGAGATATGTATCTTTCGGTTAAGAAATTGCATGACGCTTGGCCTGGTAGACAATACGAGTTCAGCCTTGTTAAAGATACAAAGATTCCGCAGGCCCTTGGCGGCAGAGTCTGTCAGTGCGCCGCCGTAAGTTCCCCAAAATTGTTCAGCATTGGACTAACATCATGGGCAAGATCTTTACGCTAGATAGACGCAATCAGGCGTTGCTGCTTGGCACCGAGGGCGATGACATCGTTCAGGGGAGTACCGAGTTCCCACCCGTTTGGAATGGAAAAAGGGGAGCGATCCGCCTGCTGAGAGGCGACGACGTCATCAGCAGCAGAAGTTTTGTGCAGATCAATGGAGTGATTGAGCTAGGCGGCGGACGTGACGTGATCACGGGCCTAGGCGAAAACCTCCCCCCTGGCCAGAGCGCCATCTACCTGCTCGCGGTCGACAATTTCAATGGCAATGTCACGATGGGTCGCGGCCGAGACGCGATCCTTGTGCAGAGCGGAAGTCTGTGGGTCGGTGAAGGTAGTGGCCTGGATATGGGAGAAGGAAATGATCGTATAGAAGCAGACGCAATGGTTGTGCTTGGAGGATCGGCTTCTACCGGGGATGGGAATGACAGGATTGATATTGGAGATGGACGACTTAGTGCTGATTTGGGAAGTGTTTCCTTTGGCTCCGGAGATGATGTTCTCATTGCCCGTGGAGGCATGCGTCTCTCTGAGGGAGGTGGAATCTCTATGGGATCCGGTAATGATCTCATTGATGCGAGGAATGGAATCGAAAACTCTTTTTATAGTGGCGGTACCAGTCTCGGATCAGGTGATGATAAAATAATCGGGTCGCTGCGTTTCCGGATCCGCCCGAAACCATTGAGCCTGGTCGCTTGATTGGAGGCAGGGGTAAAGACACGATCGTTCTGACTACGGGTGTCTACGAGATCACAGCCGATCAGATCAGCACAAGCGAGGCTTTCCTGTCCGTTGCCGGCATCAACTACCTAGAGGGAATCAACGGAGGTCGATTCGCTTATGCACCTGGCATCCTCGCGGTCAGCGATCAGGGAGTCGCCACCTTTGCTGCAGCTCTGAAGGTGTGCTGTGTCGGGCGTTTTTTGACAGCGGTTTCTAGGCCGCCTAATCAGGACTTAGAGGCGAACAGTGGCCTAGGTCTATCCGAGTGATTGTCTAGGCCTATGGGGTTCGCCTGGCTAAAGCTGTGGGAAATGTCTAGTGTTTGTTCATGGGGGTAGCCCTTGCTGGACAAGGGCTTTATCGGTGTCTTCTACTGCGGAGGTCGCTATGGCTACTGTCTTCAACCTAGAAACGAGGAACTCCGGACTACTACTCGGTACCGGTGGTGATGATCTGGTTCAGGGCAGCGCATCAACGCCTGAGCTTGTCAATGGCCGTAATGGTGTGATCCGACTGCAAAAAGGTTCGGACACGATTCGCTTCGGTTCTTTTCGAAATCCTGGTGTTGTGCAACTGGGCAGAGGTCAGGACCTAATCACAGGCCTCGACACCCTGCGCTCGGGGAGAGTCAGCCGCGAGGGGGATGGCCAAGGTGGAATCTGGATGGGACAGGGAGCGGATCTACTCGGCTCGGCTTCCGAGAGGCTGAACATTGATTCCGTTGGTCTTCTGGATCTCGGCGCCGGGAATGATCAGGTCTACGCGACAGATCTGACTATGGGGTGGGCGCCCATCGTGATGGGTGCTGGTGATGATCTACTTGATGTGGCCGGTGAGATCGTGATCCGCTTTGCCAGTGGAATCCTTGGGGACGCTGGTGATGATCGCATCATTGCCGGTAGCGGACTAGTTCTTGACCCAGATGCGGGCATCAATCTGGGTGCAGGCAATGACCTCATAGATGCCTCTGCCGGTTTTCAGGGCCTGTGGGGGTCGGGCAACGTGCGCCTGGGGCCCGGAGATGATGTGTTTCGGGGATTCCTGGCACCTAGAAGCGATTTCCCTGATTCGGTGGTGAGCCCCTGGGGCACCCTACAGGGCGGCAAGGGCAAGGATGTTCATGTTCTGCCGCCCGGCACCTATGAAGTCGTCAAGGAAAAGTCTGATTTCTACCCCAGTCTATTTTCCCTCAGAGATGTTCAATCTGAACTGGAGATGGGGGTGTCAGGAATAAATGCCCTGGCAGGTTTAAACGGCGGCCGAGCAGCCATTGCGGAAGGACTCTTTGAGGTCTCCGCGGATGGCATTGGAGCATTCGCATAACAAGGGCTGGGGAAACATGAATATAAAATCTTGCGTGCCAATCAGCGGACCAGAGACCAAGGCGGCAGCATGATCCAAAATACCGGCGAGCTTTTTACAGCCCACTCCGTCCACTTAGCGAAAGGCAATATATTCGCCCAGCATGACTATAATTCAAACAAACCGCTTAAGACACAATATTTAGCATGACAATTATTTCGAGCCAGCCGATCGACAACTAAAATAAAACTATGTGGAGAATACGCCTAATAACACCCTGGAGAATTGAGCGAACATAAGCTGCGCAAGGGCCAGAACGCCCGCCCACAAATACCTTCAACCAAAAATATCACGCGGGTCAAAAATAGATCCACTTGCAAATTTCGTGGAGCCATAAAAAAGCTTGAAGCGACCAGTATCTTCATCGGCCACAAATCTTCCAAACGCAATATCAGGAATATTGCCTCCGGTGACGAAACGTGTCTTCGCGGAAAAGCCACCAATAACTATGTCAGTCACATCAGGTCTACCATTTCCATTGGAGTCGACAGCGAAAATAGCCTTGGCCCGTCGGCCGCTGACGTCCTGGTAAGCGTAGAAGCCTTCTATTGCTTTTCCTTCAAACGAGATTACCAGATCTCCGCTAAAGGAATTTGTCTTCCAGCTACCCGTGATTCGATCGGCTTTAGACATATAATTTAAATATTTTACTCTTCTTAGCATAGAAGCAGTCGACCGTCAACCATATGCCTTGCTCTGCAGGAAATAGCTTAACGAGGTGGAAGGCCAACTTTCTCAACTTAAAATCACCGCATGCATTGCGCGCCCAGATCAACAACGGAAATTTTCAAACTGAGTGTTTCCGCGTTGATCCCACCTCGTCTGGGCAGGCAGTACGTTACTTGATCCACATGGAGCGCTACGTCAAGCAGCTTCGCTGAGCAGTTGAGCATGTAGAGCTTCCATCCCAGAGGCATCGAACCACTTCTGGTAGTCCCGGTTGTGTACCTGCAGGGAGTGCCCCATCGACTTGGCCGCAAGCGATGGGTTTATCTTGGGTGAATAGATCGTCCTTAAGGCAAAAGCATGTCTGACGTCATACGGCTTAAAACCTGCCTGCGCTTTGCGAAAATAGATACTCATCTCTGCCCCAACTACCTTGTTGCTGCGGTCGTAATCAAAAACTGGTAATCGCTTAGTTGTCAGATCCCAACGATCAATCCACTGGCTCGGCAACGGAAAGCATGTGCGAGAACCAGTCTTGCCATCACTGATTGCCAGCAGCTTGGAGCTAAGTACTTCGGAGTAGAGCAAAGCTTCATGGGGCCTGGCTCCATACACAGCACAGATACCCACTGGCCACTGCCAATCTGTCGGAAGCGAATCGATGAATGCCACCAGCGCCTCATCGGTCGGTACATTCATCGGGGCTGTATCGGTGGTTGGGCTGTATCCCTTCCCCATCGTCCGAAGCTTTTGCTGTACCTCCGCTGAGAACCCGATAGCGGTAGCAAGTGTTGCAGCGGCCTGACTGCAGCGTCTCCTGGTTCTTGTACAAGGTGAAGTTGCCTCCACCAGGCTGATCAGGTGTTCTGGTTGCAAGTCTGGGATCAACAGCAGAGGCTTCAGGGGAGCGGCGTAGTCGACTGCCCAAGTGGTGTCAGCGCTAACACTTCGTTTGCGTTTCTGGTGCCAGCAAAGTTCGGTCTGGCGTAGAGCATCGACACCTGTGAAAAGCGGCCTGGCTGGATCCAGGTGATGTCGATAATCAGATTGAACATTGTCCCATGAGCGCCAATCAAATGGTTCTTTGGTTCGTTTCGCCTTCTCGATGCAGGCTCCCAGCCGCTCCGCCTTCTTGACTGCATCTGATGCCTGATCCGGATAGCGCAGTCCAGTGCTGATTCGGCGCTGCTTCCAAGGACTGGTTAACGGCTCTGAAGGCTTGGGAGGGAGGGTTGCCCTCAGCCGAAACAGGCCCTGGTGGAGGTCGAGGGAAACCTGATAGCCCCGATCACGAAGCGCACGGTTCTGGCTTTCAACCCAGCCTTCCTGCTTACGGATACCCTCTCCCTTGGCCGCCTTTGCCACCTGAGGTCAATTGCCTAAACCGTTGCCTAATTTTGGCATTTTTTGTAGGCAAAGGAGCATTGCTTGCCTACCGACTACGGAGCTTTGCTGCTGCTGAATCCTTGAAATCCAATGCAATGCAGTGGATTTGACTCGATGGGGGCAGGGGGACTTGAACCCCCACAACGTTGCCGTCTGCGGATTTTAAGTCCGCTGCGTCTACCAATTCCGCCATGCCCCCTGCTTGGTCATCCTAAATTGGTGGCAACACGAAGGTTTGCCGTGCAGCTGCCCGGGTTTCTTCAATCCGCTTCGCCTGATCTGCTGCTGGTACTGGTGGCCTATGCCGTGATCGGAGGCGCCTACCTAGTGGCAGTGCCCCTGCTGCTCTACGCCTGGATGATCAAGCGTTGGACAGTGATGGGCAAGCTTGAGCGCTTCGGGGTTTACGGACTGGTGTTTCTGTTTTTCCCTGGTCTGATTTTGTTTGCACCCTTCATCAACCTGCGCATGGCAGGCCAGGGCAACGTGCTCTCATGACCAACGGACGGGCTCTGCTGCTTGCCCTGGGGGTTTTTGGCTTGGGCGGTGGCGGTTATTGGCTTTTTCAGGCCGGGGGCTTTGAGGGCTTTTCTGCTGGTATCGCCGCCTCAGCGCTGCTGATGGTGCTGGTACTCGCCTGGACGGGCAGCTACCTATTTCGGGTGGTCACAGGCAAAATGACTTTTATCCAGCAGCGGCGTCAATACCGCGAGGCCTACGACGCCTTCACCACTGAAGCCCTGCAACGCAAGTTTGACGCCCTCAGCCCCGAAGAGCAGGAGCGTCTACTGCGCGAAACGGGCCAGCTGCCAGATGCTCCCCAGGGAGAGGCATAGGCTCACTGGCCGAAGCCCTACTCGCTGCTGTGTCTGCCGCCCCCACCCAAATCCAGCAGCGTTTCAGCTCCCTTCGCCAACGCGGACGCTGTGCCCTGATGCCGTTTTTGATGGCGGGCGATCCGGATCTGGCCCACACCCGGGCCAGCCTGCTGGCCCTCCAGGCCAATGGCGCCGACCTGGTGGAGCTAGGCATTCCCTACAGCGATCCCTTGGCCGATGGACCGGTGATTCAGGCCGCTGCCAGCCGAGCCCTGAAGGCTCGCACCACTCCAGCAGGGGTGTTGGAGATGCTCAGCTCCCTCAAGGGTGAACTGACCATGCCGGTGGTGCTGTTCACCTACAGCAACCCCTTGCTCAACCGCGGCATGGAGGCCTTCTGTGCCGCCGCCGCCGCCGCCGGAGCCGCCGGCTTGGTGGTGCCCGACCTACCCCTTGAAGAGGCCGAGAAACTCTCAGCAATCGCAGCAGCTGCCGGTCTCGATCTGGTGCTGCTAGTGGCGCCCACCACGCCAGCCGAGCGCATGGGAAGAATCCATCAGGCCAGCCGCGGCTTCACTTACCTAGTGAGCGTCACCGGCGTGACCGGGGTGCGCACAAACCTTGAGTCCCGGGTGGGCGATCTGGTGGGCCAGCTCAAGATCCTGGGAGATACGCCAATCGCCGTGGGCTTTGGCATTTCCGGCCCCGAGCAAGCCCGTCAGGTGCGCGACTGGGGCGCCGATGGAGCAATTGTGGGCAGTGCCCTAGTGAAAGTGATGGCGGCCGCCCATGGCCAGCAGGGCGACGTTGCCGCCGCGGCCGGGCGCTTCTGCGCCGAGTTGCGGGCCGGGCTCGACGCTTAAGCCCCAATCAGGCTGCAGGGATTTCCCCTCATGCTGTTTTCCCCCGCCTGCGAGCGCAACAAAGGGCCGATCCTGGCTGTGCTTAAAGAGTGTCTGCCTGCCCACGCCCAAGTACTGGAGATCGGCTCGGGCAGCGGCCAGCACGCAGCGTTCTTCTGCGAGCAAATCGCAGGCCTCAGCTGGCAGGCCAGTGAACGCCAAGAGAGCCTCCTTGATCTGCAGGCCCAGCTGGAGGCCCTGAGCCCCGCGCTGCCAGCAGCCATCGCCCTGGATGTCACGGACGTTGGGCAGTGGCCACGCCAGGGCTTCGATGCTGTTTTCAGCGCCAACACCTGCCACATCATGTCGGCAGCGGCCTTACCGCATCTGCTAGCCGGAGCCTCGCGGGTGTTGCGGCCGAGCGGGCTGCTGCTGCTCTACGGCCCCTTCCACGACGGCGGCGTTCACACTGCCGCCAGCAACGCCGCCTTCGACCAGCACCTGCGCAGCCTCGATCCAGCCATGGGGGTGCGTGATGCCATTGAGCTGGTGCAGCAAGCCCAAAATCTCGGTCTCGAGCGCCTAGCCGATCTGCCCCTGCCAGCCAACAATCGAATGCTGGTGCTCGAGCGTCGATGAACGAGGCAACCAACGAGACAACCAAGCTATTCAGCGCGGTAGCCGCGGCCTACGCCCGCCACCGGATCACCTACCCCGCTGCCTTCTTAGATGCCTTCCTGGGCCACCTGATCAGCAACCCCCTGGAGTGGGACTGCGGCTGCGGCTGCGGCCTGGACAACGCCAGCGTCGACGGGTGCTGGTGGCGGCCGCAGTGCACTGGTTTGCCGGCGACGCGTTCAACACCGAAGTGCGGCGGGTGTGCAAATCGGGGGCTGTGGTGGCCTGGATTGGCTACCTGCCGTTGCGCTTGGCGGATCAACGGCTCCAGTCATCACTGGACGCGTTCCACAGCGTCACCCTGGCCCCCTGGTGGCCCGCCGAGCGCCGCTGGGTGGAGCAGAGCTACGCCGGTTTGGCCTTCCCAGCTGAGGAGTGGCAGTTTCCGGCTGGGCTATGGATCGAACGCCACTGGACCCTGACCGAACTGATCGCCCATATCGGCACCTGGTCGGCGGTGCAGCGCAGCCGTGAGGCCGGTAGTGATCCACTCCCCAACCTTCAGGCTGAGCTGGAGCCCCTATGGCCCGAGATGGGTCAGGCTGCACTGCTGGTGCGCTGGCCCTTCATGGGTCGCTGGGGCCAGCTGTAGCAAGCAGGCGGCGCAGGCCGCTGAATAGCCGATCGAGGGCCTCAGCCAGATCCGCAGCGTCGAGCAGGCCGTAGCTGAGCCGCAACACTGGGCCAGCGTCGCTGGAATCCAGCCCGAAGCTGCCGCCACTCAGCGTCGCCACCCGGTGCTCGAGCACCAGCCGCCGCATCAGCGTGTCCGCAGCGAAGGGCAACGGCGCTGCAACTTGCAGCAGGCCGTAAAAGGCCCCATCGGGCTGGGCCAGCAAACGCACCGGCAAGCCCTGGTCCTGCTGCTCTGCCACGGCAGCCAGCAGCTGCAGGCGCAGCTCCGCCAGGGCTGCGATCCGGGGCGCGCACCAAGCCGGCCCAGCAGCCAAGGCGGCCCGGGCGGCGTGCTGGGTGAGTCGGGGCGGACAGATCAGCACCGTGTCCTGCACCTTCAACAAGGGAGGCAGCAGCGCCTGCGGTACTGCCGTATAGCCCAACCGCCAGCCCGCCAGGCCATAGGCCTTAGACAGCGAATGCAGCGAAACGGTGTGGGCGGCGCTGCCGGGCAGCGAACCGGCGCTCCAGTGGGGCTCCTCGCCGTAAACGAACTGCTCGTAGGCCTCATCGCTGATGTGAAAGAGGCCGTGCAACGCACAGAGCTGGTTGATCGCCGCCAACACCTGGGCCGGAATCACCACGCCGCTGGGGTTATTTGGCGACACGGTGACGATGGCCCGGGTGCGCGGGGTGATTGCCGCCGCCAGTCGCTCGGGATCGGGTATCAGGCCGGCCTGCACCGGTACCGGCACGGCACCGGCCAGCTGCACCGCCATCACGTGGTTGAAATAAAAGGGCACAGGCAGGATCACCTCGCTGGGTTCCCCAGGGGGACCCGCTGCGATCACTTGAGCTACCGCGTTGAAAGCCATGTTGCTGCCGGCTGTGACCAGCAGCTCAGCCCCTGTGAGATCAAGGTCGTTTTGGTTGGTGAGCTTGGCTGTGATCGCCGCCAGCAGCTCTGGATCACCCCGGAGTGGGCCGTAACGGTGCAGCGCTGGCCCCCCGGCAGCCAGAGCCTCGGCCACGGCAAGGGCTACCCCCGGTGGCGGATCCCAGCCCACCATTCCCTGGGCCAGCGACAGAGTTCCTGGGGTCTGGTGCACCAGGGCAGCCAGCTCAGGAATGATTGGGCTGAGTACCTTCGCCAACCTCTGGCTTGGGCCTAGTAGGGGGTAAGCAGTAGAGCTCACAGCCCTAAGGCTCAAAGGTTGTATTTGGCAGTTGACTGCTTAACGCAGGCGGCCTTGGCCTGGTCCAAGCTTTGACCTTTGCCGTAGCCGTCGGCAATGCAGCCACAGGTCTCGCTGACCATTCCAGCAGGGGGTGTTTTACCTGCCTTCTTGAAGTCATCCTGCATGGCGCTGGAGCACTTGCCGACAATGATTTGCTTCACCATGTTGGCGTGGGCAGGAGCCGTGAAAAAGGCAGCAGCAACAAGAACGAGAAAGGAGCGCAAAACGGTGATTGGGAAGCTTGATCTCTGTCCTAACACCATTGATCGGCAGCCAGTAAGCAGGTAACCCCGTAATGTCAGGCCCTGACAACTCCCATCACCATGCGCTTCGTGCTCTGGGGCACCTACTGCGATAACGCCCTCGCAAAGCGCAGCCCCTATCGGGAAGAGCACCTGGCCGGACTGCAGGGCCTTAAGGACGCCGGCACCCTGATCACCCTGGGCCCCACCGAAGGCAGCACCCATGTGTTCGGTATCTACGAGGCGGGCAGCAAGGAGCAGGTTGAAGCCCTTGTCAAGGCAGACGTCTACTGGCTCAATGGCATCTGGACTGAGGTTCAGGTGTATCCCTGGATCCAGGCCTTCTGAAGCAACTTCAGGCCTTAGGCCAATCCAGCTGGGCCTGCTGCCATACGTAGGCGGCCACCGCCTCTGCCCCCCCATCCCCAAGCACGGCTGCATAGCCCGACATCTGGCCCTGGCCAGCGGCGGCTATTACGGCGATCCGCTCCGGAACATCGATGCCATTGCGCTCCAGGGCCGCCAGGCGCAGGGTTTTACCCCGGCGAATGATGTTGCCGCCGTTGACGTGGCAGCCAGCGCAATGGTTGGCAAACAGCTCAGCCCCATCCGCCTCAGGGGCAGCCCAGGCCGGCTCTGCGCTGATAACCAGTGCCGCCATCACCACGGCTAACAAGGCCAATCTGGCCAACCCCACCCCCCGCAACAGCTTCTGCAGCACCTTGGCAATCTTGCAATCGATGATTCCAGTGTGCGCCTGCAGGCGCTAAACAGGGTCTTACGCCGCCACCTGGGCCCTGGCTAGCCCCTTGCCACCCGTCACCCTGCTGCACAGCGCCGACTGGCAGATCGGCAAGCCCTATGCCCGGGTCAGCGATCCAGACAAACGCGCCCTGCTGCGCCAGGTGCGGCTCCAGGCAATCGGCCGGATCGCAACCCACGCCGCCGCCACAGCAGCCGACTTGGTGGTGGTAGCTGGGGATCTATTCGACTCACCCACGCCTGGAGCAGCGGATGTGAGTGCCGTGTGTGCCGCCATCGGCACGATCCCTTGTGCCGTGCTGGTGATCCCCGGCAACCACGACCACGGTGCCCCAGGCAGCGTGTGGCATACGCCCTATTTCCAGGCGGAGCAGGGGCGCCGCGCCGCCAACCTGCAGGTGTTGCTGGAGGCCACACCCATCGAACTGGAGAGCGTGGTGGTGCTGCCCTGCCCGCTTCTGCGTCGCACTGATGCGAGCGATCCCTGCGGCTGGCTCAACGGCCTCAACTGGACTGAGCTGCCTAAAAACAAGCCCCGGCTGGTGCTCGCCCATGGCTCGGTTCACGGCTTTGGTGCCACCGACCTTGATGCCGCTGGCGAGCCAGACGACGACAACCCCGGCGATGCCAGCAACCGTCTGCGGCTAGATGGGGCCTGGATGGAGCATGTTGACTATGTGGCACTGGGCGACTGGCACGGACTCAAACGGGTATCCGAGAAGGTTTGGTACAGCGGCACCCCCGAAGCAGATCGCTTTCCCCGCAGCGCCGACTACCGCTGCGGCCAGGTATTGCAGGTGCAGATTGGGCGGGGCGTGCTGCCCCAGGTGAGCCCCTTGGCCACCGGAGCGCTGAGCTGGCATCCCCTCCGCGTCCAACTGCAACAGGACAGCGATCTTGAGCGACTCGAAGCTCAGCTGGAAAGCCTGCTTGGCGGGCGCATCGGCAGCGACCTGCTGCTGCTGGAGGTGGGCGGCAGCCTCAGCCTGGCTGGCCATCGCCACTACGCAGAGCTGCTGGAGCGCCTGGATGCCCAGCTGTTGCGCCTGAAGCTGCGGGGTCGCTGCGAAGCAGCGCCGGGTGAAGCCGAACTAGCCGAGCTCACCCAGCGCCCCGGCGATCCCCTGGTTGCCCGGGTTGCCCAAGAGCTGCATCGCTGCCTGAAGATCCCTGGCGACGCCAACCCAACGGTGGTGCGTCTAGCCCTCAGCGAGCTGCACCAGACCGTGGCCCAGTTGCAGGGCTAAATATGCGCCTGCTCCACGCCACCCTGCGCCAGGTGCGCTTGCACCAGCAGCTCAAGCTTCAGTTTGATCCCCGCTTCACCCTGCTAGGCGGCCCCAACGAGGCGGGTAAGAGCACGGTGGTGGAAGCCCTGCACAAGGTGCTGTTCCTGAAGGCCAGTGCCACGGGCCGCGCGGTAGACGAAATGCGCTCCCGCCTGCACAGCGGCCTGCCCGAGGTGGAGCTGGCCTTTGAAGCGGCCGGCGCCCGTTGGGAGCTACGCAAGCGCTTTTCCGGGGCAAGTGGCACCTGCCAGCTCAGCAGTGATGCTGGCCTGGCCCTGCGGGGGGCGGCGGCGGAGGAGCAGCTGGCCCGTCTGCTGGGGGTGGATGGGCCAATCGAGGGCAGGCGCCACAGTCAGTTGCCGCTGCGCTGGGCCCACCTCTGGGTGCGCCAGGGGGAGGCGGGCACCAACCTGCTGGCCAGCCCCAGCGAGGCCTACGACGTTGAACAGCTTGTACAGCAACTGCAGCAGCGGGGCGCGGCGGCCGCAGCCCTGGAATCCCCCCTAGATCGCCTGGTCAGCGAGCAGCTGCAAGCCCGGCTCGACCAGCAGTTCACGGCCACAGGCAAGCTCAAAGCCGGCTCCACCCTGGCCGCGGCCCGCCAGCGCTGCTCAAGCGCCCTACTGAACCTGGAGCAGGCCCAAGCCCTCCAAGCTGAGCTGGAAGCGGCCATGGAGCAGCTGCGTCAAATAGGTCAAAGGTTGCAATTGATCGAAGCCCAGGAGCGGCCGCAGCTGCAGCGAGCTCTCCAGCTGGAGGCCCAATTACGGCTGCGGCGAGCCCAGGTGGAGCCCCTGCGCCAGCAACTGAGCAATCTTGAGCAGGCCCTATCGCAGCTGCAAGCGGTGCAGCGGCAGCTGGGCGAACTAGGGGCGCAGCAGCAGGGCTGCCAGCTGCAACGCAGCACCCGGCAACAGCAATTCCGCAGCTTGGAAGCCAATTGCCAAAGCTCAGACCAGGCCTGCCAGGAGCTGAAAAACCAGCAGCAGCAACAGGTCGAGCGTCTCGAGCTAGCCCAGCAACTGCTCGATCTAGCCAACCTCGAGCGGGAGGCTCAGCAGCTCCAAGAGCATCAACAACAATTCCAGCGGCTCCAGCTCCAGGCGGAACAGTGCAAGCAAAGCCTTGCCCAGCTGGCCCCGATCGATGCCGCCGCTGTGAAGTCCCTGCGGCAGGCCGAACAGCAATGGGCCCAGGCCGAAGCCCGCAGCCAGGCCATGGCAACAGCAATCAGTTTGATTGAGGCAGATCAGCCCGTGAGCCTCGCCGGCCAGACCCTATCCCCTGGAGAAACAGCTCAGCTCAATGGCAGCGCCGAGCTAGCGGTGGGCTGCGGGGTACGGCTGCGAATCAGCCCTGGAGGAGGGGAGGCAACCGCCCAAGCTGCAGCTGCACTGCAGCAAAGCGGCGCGGCCCTGCGCGAGCTGCAGACCGCCATTGGCGTGGCCAACAGCGAAGCGGCAGAAGTAATTGCCCGGCAGCGCCAGGCCCTGGAGCTGGAGCTGGCCAACCTGCGCCAAGCGGCCAGTGCCATCCCCTGGAGTCGCCTGGAAGAGCAGATCGCCGCCCTTGAGCCCAGGCGTCAGCGCCTGCTCAGCCGGCTGGCAGAGCATCAATTGCAGCGCCAGAGCCTGACCGAACGCGGCGAGCTGCCCCAGGGGCGCGCGGAGCTCGAAGCCTGGATCGAAGAGCTGCGGCGACAAGCTAATGAGCTCAGTAAAAGGCAGCAGCAGGCCGAGGCCGAGCGCACAAGCTGGCGCCAGCAGCTGGAGCAGCAGAGCCGAAGCAGCCAGGAGCTGGAGCGAAACCTCGAGCAACTCACGGGCTCCCTGAGCACCTTGGCGGAACGCGAACTAGCCCTACAAGCCAGTCACGGTGATGCGCAGCAACTAACTGATGCGGTGAACAGCAGCCGCCAGGCCCTGCTCATCCAGGAGGCGGAGTTGGCCGCCCTGGATAAGGAAATACTCGACAAGCTGCCAGCTGGCGGCGCCATCGAGCAGCGCCTTCGCCTGCTAGATGGCGAGAAAGACGCCCTGCTCACCAGCCGCGGCCAAAACGAGCAACGCTGCCTCACTCTTAGCTCGGATGATCCAACGGCATTAGTCGAACACCGCCAGGCCGCCTGGGAGTCGGCCCAGGCAGATCTGGAGGCGCTGGAGCTCCAAACCCAGGCATTGCAGATGTTGCAGAACCTGTTTCACCAGAGCCGCCAGGATTTCTCCCAGCGCTACAGCGAATCGCTAGAGCAGGCCATTGGGCCCTACCTCCAATACCTGCAAAACGGCAGGCACCAGGCAAGCCTGGACTTTGACCCCAAAAGTGGGTTTGGCAATTTCGAACTTCAGCAGGGCCCACACCGCTTTGGCTTCGAGCAGCTAAGTGGAGGCATGCGCGAACAATTAGCCGCCGCCCTACGCTTGGCCATAGCGGAGGTGCTCCAACCCGCCTACGACGATTGCCTGCCGTTGATATTCGACGACGCCTTTACCAACAGCGATCAACAGCGCCTGCAAGCGCTGCAGCAAATGCTGCGCCGAGGGGCCAACCACGGCATGCAACTGATCCTGCTGTCCTGCAACCCGAATGACTATCAGGCGCTGGCTGCCGAGCTTGGCAGTGAAATCGCTTTAGCCGCCTGAGCAAAGAGTCTTAGGCGGCAAGGCAAAAAAAAACCCCGGACCAGCCGGGGTAAACAATCAACAGATGCTTAAGCAGCGTCAAATGGGGACGCGACTATCACTCTTCGTCTTCGTCGGTGGCACCGGCGGGAATCAGGCGAATCTGCTTGCGGCCGAGCTTGATCTCGAACTCATCGCCGGGCTTGAGATCAAGCAGTGCCGTGTAGGCCTTGCCGATCAGCAGATTGCCATTGCCTTGCACGGTAGCGATGTAGCTGAGTTTGCGGCCGCCCTTGCCAACCTTGCCAGCACCGCCAAGCTCAACGCCCTTGGCTTCAAGCAGGGCCTCATAGAAGGCAGTGAAATTAAGGCGCTCGCCGCCATCCTTCTTATTGGAGACATAGCCGCAGGCCCGGACGATCTCCGACTTACCCACATCGCCAAGCTCTTTGACCTTGGCAAGCAGTTCTGATCCTGTGAGCATCGATTTAGGGGATTGGTGGGTGAATTGGCGGGGCTTAAGAGGTTTGCCCCTGGAAATTACATTCAGAATTTACACCATTAACTGCAGCTGCCAAGCTTTGCCAGGCAAATCAATGCCTAAACATTCAGCCCATTTCGATGCTGGCTGGCAGCGGTGATAGAAAGCAGGCTGAACCCAGCAACGGGATGGAAAACCTGCGGGTGCTGCATCCTGTCGATCTCGATCAAGTAGCAGCGGTGTATCACGACGCCGTGATCAGCCAGGCCAAAGGCCTCTATAGCCAAGCTCAGATTGCGGCATGGGCCAACCATGCCCACACCAGCAATGCTGTTCGCGAAGCCCTGCATAGGGGCTATGGCCTGGCCAGCTGCGCAGCCAACAACCAAAACATTATTGAAGCTTTTGGGGTGCTGGATCCGCCGCAACGGCTATCGCTTCTCTATTGCCGCGGCAGAGCCTCCCGGCAGGGAAGGGCCCGCCTAATTCTCCAGTCCCTTGAAAGCCACGCCTGGCAACAGGGGTGCCGCCAGTTGCACACCGAGGCGAGCCAGCTTTCCAAACCGCTTTTGCTCCATCTCGGCTGGCAGATCGATGCCGAAGAGAAGGTGATATTTGCTGGTGAATCCTTCCTGCGATGGCGGATGATCAAAGATCTAAGCCAGCAAAGCGAACGGGGCCGCGATGGCTGAAGCCCAATTGCAGCAATTTCTCGAGAAGGTACGCCAGCTGAATGCCTTCGTGGCCCTCAGCGAGGCCGAGCCATCCCTGCGCCAGGCCCTGCGGAATTGCAGTGATCACCACGCGGTGGTGGAACTAGCCCGCAGCCGGGGCTTCGAGATCGGCCGGCGCTGGGGTGAAACCGATCCCCCCCGGCAAGCCGAAGCCAATCTCTTAGCTAGTCCCTGCCCGGCTACGGGGCAGGAAATCAGCGTTGTTTTAGTGGATCAAAAAAATTGGCGACTTGAGCGGATTCACTCCTGCCTTGCAGCCAGTCCTGAGGGTTTTTGGTACGACCAAGAGGAACACGAGTGGGTAACCCTGCTCCAAGGCAGCGCCCTGCTTGAGCTAGACGGTGAGGAGCTGCCCGTAGAGCTCTGCCGAGGTGACAGCCTGCTGATTGCAGCCCACCGGCGGCACCGGATCCTCGCTACGGATCCTGCTCCTGGGACCGTATGGCTGGCCCTGTTCTGGCGGGAGGCTGGCGAATGTTGACGCTGCGAACCAGCCAGAACGCCGCCGCTAGGGCGAGCACCGCAATACCTAGCCCGCCGAGAAGCTGGGGCTTGTTTTCAGCCCCGGGGGGCAGCACTATCACTTTGCGAGCTACCGCGGTCATGGCTGTGAGCAACACCAGCTCGATCTGCACCACATGACGGCGCAGATAGGAGGTCACGTTTTGGAGCACCTCCACCGCAATTAGCAGGGTGAGCAGATCGCCCAAAACCGCATTCATCTTGCTGCCGAGCCAGGGCGTATCGGGCTGCAGCACCGCCGCGGTTACACCGATCGTCAACTGCACAGTGCCAGCCACCAACACCACCAGCAGCACGATGCCGAGCAGCTTGGCCAGGGATTGCTCGCCGCGATCAACCAGCTGGAGATAGGTGGCGTCTTGCCAGAGCCGGCGCAGTTTTTTGATCACGGTCGCCCGTTAATTCTTGAACTGTTCATAGATAGGTCGGGCTTGGGTGTCGCTGGGGGAGTTTTCCAGCTGGGTGTCACAAGTAATGGATCCATCCGCCGCTGTGACGCAATTTTTGGGCTTGACCTTGGTGGATGGCCCCACGGAACTGCCCGGGCCCAAAAGAAAACTTTCAGCCTGGGCCAAGACCGGAGCCATGGTGAGCAAGGTGCTGGCGGCAAGGGTTGCCAAAGAGAGGCCTGGGAGCTGCATCGAAGCGATGGCTGTTATTTCTCCACTCTGAACTGCCATGCTCAGGTTTGCTGGTCTTGGCGAATTTCCTGCAACAGCAGATCTAGCTGCCCCAGCGAAGCCTCCAACCCCGGCCGGCCTGCACCCTCACTCTGGCCCGCTCCGTCTTCGTTTTGCCAGAGCTCCTCAACGCCACACAGCTGCTGGGCGAGGCCAGGCAACCCGTCGCTGTTGTGGGTGCGTTGCAGCACCTCAAGCAGGACGGGCATCCGAATCGAAGCTGCATGCAGGGCGCGCCTGAGATCCGCCTGGGTGCGTCCGGTGTGGCGCAGCCAGTCTTTGAGAAAGCTCTGCAGATCATCGAGCTCTGCACCTGTGAGGCTGGCCATCGGTTTCAGCGGTTCAGGGGAAACCATTGATCCAGTCTGCGCTGGGCCCGCAACTGCACCGCCGGGGTGCGATGGCGACTGCACAAACCAAGCAACGCCGTAACGGCCACAAGATCGTCGCTGAAGCCCGCCGCCGGAATGAAATCTGGAATCAGATCTAGGGGCACCAGCAGGTAGGTAAGCGCAGCCAGCACAGTGAGTTTGGCTGGTGCAGGGGTCTGGGGGTCAAGCAACAGCTCCAGACATTCAAGGGCTGGTCTGGCCAGGGTGCGGCCAGCTCGGCGCAACAACTTGAGCAACACCACCTCATTCACCTCGGTGCTCTCCAACACCTGGGCATCAACGACGGGAGCATCCGTTGCGGGGGCATCCCCTGAGGTCGGATCTACGAACTCGGTCACGGGCAGCACTGCAGCCAACCTGCTTATTCAAGGAGCAAACGACAGCTACTAGGCCTCCACCAAACCGCTATCGATGCCGGTTTTCCGCAGTTTGCGCAGGGCCCGCTGCAGCACCTGGCGGCAATACTCCCGGCTGCAATCGAGCTGGCGGGCCACCTCTGCCAGGGTCCGCCATTCGTGGCTGCTATCGAGACCAAAGCGCAGCATCACCACCGTGCGCTCCTTGGCTGTGAGGTTGGCGCGTTCGAGCAGGGTCCACACCGTGGCTGTGCGCTCGGCAAGCTCAGCGCGCTCCATCGGCGGCAGCTCCGGGCTGGGCAACACATCAACCAACTCAGTGGGATCAGACTTCGACTTCACCACCCCCTGCAGGCTCACGGTGATGCTGCGTAGTTCGCAGCCCAGTAAATCCTCCACTTCCGCCTGAGGCAGATGCATCATCTGGGCCAACTGGGCTGGCCTTGGTGCAACTCCGTTGGCCTGGAGATAGCGAGATTTGGCAGCCCGCAATTTTGTGAGTTTTTCATTCACATTTACGGGAATGCGAATGGTGCGGCTCTGGGTGGATAGGGCGCGATTTAGACCTTGACGAATCCACCAATAGGCATAAGTACTAAAGCGATGCCCGCGGCTGGGATCGTATTTCTCCACGGCGCGAGTGAGACCAAGGGTGCCCTCCTGGATTAGGTCCAGCAGCTCTAGGCCCTTGTTCTGGTAGCGCTTGGCCAGATTGACCACCAGCCGCAGATTGGCCGTGATCATTTGGTTTTTGGCCCGCTCACCGGTTTTGAGGGTGCAGCGCTCCAGATCATTGAAATCACAAGCAAGTCCCGAGCCACCGGCATCACGGCAGCGCTCCTGCAAAAGGGCCATGGCCTGCACCTTGCGACCCAAGGTGAGCTCCTGCTCGGGTGTCAACAACTGATGACGGCCAATTTCACCCAAAAAGGCGCTCAAGGAGCTCACCATGGATCACCCAAGCAGTGAATTGAACCTAAGGGCAATCAGCAGGCACAAACGGACTAACAGAAAAGCTTCCGACTTTCAAAATTCCTTCGCAATTTCCGTGATTGTTCAACTTTCATAATGGCTGCTGATTTCAGCTCACTTTTGAGCAGGCAGCAGGCCAGCTGAGCCGCCGGTTACGGTTGCAGGGATCTGCTTACTACAAATGCCTGGCTTGGCTGCCATCCCCCCTGAAGTGCTCTCCCGCGCTGGGGTGGCCTACGTGCACTACGTGAGCTTCATGCTCTGTTTTGGCGCCTTGGTGCTGGAGCGGCGCTTGATCAAGCCAAATCCAAACAAGGCCGATGCCACCTTGATGGTCATCACCGATGTGGTGTACGGCCTGGCAGCCCTTGCCTTGCTGGTGAGCGGGATTCTGCGGGTTCTGTACTTCGGCCAGGGAAGCGAGTTTTATACGGAGAACCCCCTGTTCTGGTGGAAGGTTGGGCTCTATCTAGGGGTGGGCGGCCTGTCCCTCTATCCCACCATCACCTACATCCTCTGGGCCATCCCGCTGCGCAAGGGCGAGCTGCCCCAGGTGAGCGAGGCTCTAGCCACCCGTCTGGGCTGGATCCTCAATATCGAGTTGGTGGGCTTTGCCCTGGTTCCCCTACTAGCCACCTTGATGGCCCGCGGCGTCGGCCTGCCTGCCTGATGCTGCGGCGATTAAGCCGGCGATTAAATCGAGCGAGCCTGCCGGTTTACGGCCTAGTTCTTGCTCTCGGTCTTTTCCCCGCCAGGGGATTGGCCGCAGCACCAGCTGCTGGTGATTATCGCCAGCGGCTAGTGCCCACACCCCACGGCTGGCCCAAGCGTCAGCATTGGTGCGTTTGGATCGAGCCCGCCGCAGCGGCCGGGCCTGCTGCCCGCTGGGATCAGCTTTGGCTGCAAGCCGTGGAAGCGGCGCTGGCAAGCTGGGCTGAATTGGTCACGATTCACCGCAGTGAAAGTAAGGAATCGGCCCAAGTACAGATATTGAGGCGCCGGCCACCTCTGCAGAGGGGTCGGGCCAGCCATGGCCGCGCTGAACTAACTCTGGCGACGAACAAGCCAGGCGAACCGCCAAAAATCGAGCCGCGAGTACTGGTGAGCATCAGCCCTGGGCAGCGACCAGACGCCATGCAGGCCACGGCCCTGCACGAACTTGGCCACGCCTTCGGGATGTGGGGACACAGTGATCACCCCCAAGACGCCATGGCGGCCGTGCCTGGAGCGCCCCCCGTGCTGCAGCTGACGTCCCGGGATCGGGCCACTTTTATGTGGCTGCAACAGCAGCCCGGCTTACCAGGCAATGACCCAACTGCAGCCGGCCTGACCTCCGGCTGCCATTAATTACGCGATGTTGCCCATTGTGAAGTTGTCTGATGTTCGAGCGAATCTTTTAAAGAGCAGCGGAAAACTCTCATACGTTGCCCGACCTGACGAGTTTTCGCCCCATGCCCTTGCCCGTTCTGGCCACCAAACCACTGACCAACAGCGCTCGTGTCAGCAGCTTTCTGGCCGCCGGTGAGGAAAGCCCCCGCCAGAGCGACACCACTTGCCTGGTGCGGGATCCGGCAGCTACCGATGCCCTGATTGAGCAGGCCTACCGCCAGATCTACTTTCACGCCTTCAAGGTGGACCGCGATGCGGTGCTGGAATCCCAGCTGCGCTCCGGCCAGATCAACACCCGCGACTTCATCCGCCAACTCCTGCTCTCGGAGAAGTTTCAGAGGGATTTTTATCGCTGCAACAGCAATTACAGGGTGGTCGAACAGGTGGTGAGTCGGGTATTGGGCCGGCCGGTGCATGGCCAAGCTGAACAGATTGCCTGGTCGATCGTGATCGCCGAGCAGGGGCTACCCAAGTTTGTTGACGCTCTGCTGAATTCCGACGAATACCGCGACAATTTCGGCGAAAACCTGGTGCCTTTTCAGCGCTCGCGGGTACTTCCCGGCCAGGCATTAGGCACCATGCCCTTCAACCAGCAAGCCCCCCGCTACGACTCCTACTGGCGTGAGGCGATGGCCAGGCGCGCTCCCGCTGGCGGATCTCCCTGGTCGGCGAACGGAGGCTGGCCCCGCCCAAGCTGGCTAGCTGGCCAGCCAACTCCGGCGATGCAAAGGATCTGGCAATACACCGTGGCCACTGGAGGCTTCGTGCTCACCGGCCTGCTGATCTGGATTGCTGCGGCCATGCTCAGCACAGGCGCCCAGGGCTGAGGCGGCCCTCAGCCCCGCCGAGGAGCGCCGCGGCGGGCGGCCAACACCTGCTGCACCTGCCGCCAGCTGACGCCGTGGTGAGCTAGCGCCACCTGCAAGTGGAAAACGATGTCGGCGGCTTCGCTGGCGATCTCCTCGCCGTTGTCGTCCTTGCAAGCCATCACAAACTCAGCGCTCTCCTCCCCGATCTTCTTGAGGATGCGGTTGTCGCCCCCCTCTAACAATTTGTTGGTGTAGCTGCCGGGCTCGGGAAGGTCGCGGCGCGCTTCGATCACCCGCATCAGTTCGGTGCAGACATCTGCCGGGGGCGGTGCGGCGAAAGCGCCACCGGCCGTGGGCTCAGGGCCCGCGTCGTAGAAGCAGCTGCGGGCACCGGTGTGGCAGGCCACATCCCCGCTCTGCTCAATGCTGAGCAGCAGCACGTCGGCGTCGCAGTCGTAGCGCAGGCCCTTGAGCTGCTGGATATGGCCGCTAGTGGCCCCCTTGTGCCATAGCTCCTGGCGCGAGCGGCTCCAGTAGTGCACCTCGCCGCTGGCCAGGGTGTGCTCGATCGCCTCCTGGTTCATCCAGGCCACCATCAACACGGCGCCATCGAGCCAGTCTTGGGCGACAGCGGGGATCAAACCAGCTTCGTTGAAGCGCAAGGCCCCAATGAATTGAGGGTCAGGGGGCTGAAATACTGCTGACAAGGCCCTTGCGCTGCTGCTGTCCCGATCCTCACCCATGCCCACTCCGGCCTACAGCTGCATTAAAACTTTCAGCGGTTATCCCTGTTGCCATCGCCAATGGCGCCACCAGGGCCACTGCCGCTTCGTGCATGGCTACAGCCGCAGTTTTAGCTTCTGGTTTCGGGCCAATGAACTCGACGAATGTGGCTTTGTGGTGGATTTTTCCAGCCTGAAACAGCTAGAAGCCCGGCTGGCAGATCAATTCGACCACACCTTTCTGGCCAATGCCGATGACCCCCTCCTCTCCACCTGGCGCCAGCTGCACGACCAGGGCGCCCTCGACCTGCGGGTGATGGCCAATGTGGGCATGGAGGCCAGCGCTGAGCTGGTTTGGGGCTGGGCCAACGAACTGCTGCACGGCCGCGACAGCGGCCGCAGCTGCTGCTGGAAAGTGGAGGCGAGGGAAAACGAAAACAATGCCGCCTGTTTTGAAGCCCTGCCGGGGTGGTTCAAACCCTGACATCAAGCCAGCAATGAATGGGCCAGGGGCGCGAGGCTCCTAGCTTGCGCCTCAATGAACCGCCACCGCCCTATGGGCCGCTTGCTCCAACTGCTGACCGCTGCCCTGATGCTGCCCGCTGCCGCCCTGGCTCAGACCAGCCCTGGTGGAGGTGGGGTTCAGGCGCTATATCCCAGCAAGGCCGCGGCCGAAAAAGCCGCCAAGCACTTCCACTGCACCGGAGCGCACCAGATGGGCGATAAATGGATGCCATGCGCCAAACATGGCGATGGCCATGGCAGCCATATGCCGGCTCACTGATGGCCAAGTGCGGCGACAAACCCAAGCTGCTGGCCATCGGCATCGCACCCCTGGGCATCATCTCGATCGGCATCGTGCCAATGGGGGTCGTGAGCATTGGGGTGGTGCCGATGGGCGTGCTGAGCCTCGGTGCCGTGGGCATGGGGGTGATCAATATCTGCGTGGTGGGCATGGGCATCGTGGTGGCTGGCATCAACGTGATGGGTATTTGGAACGCCGGTGCCAGCTCCCCCCACCAGCACCACCAAGCGGCCACCGGGACCCATACCCCAAACCTCTACGCCTACCCAAGCAAGCAGGACGCCCTGATCAAAGCCAAACAGCTGGGCTGCAACGGCGTCCATGCGATGGGTTCGCTGTGGATGCCCTGCGCCACCCATCCCGAGCTCGAGCCACCCCCAGCTGCGCATAGCCAAAGGCCCTGAATCAGCATCCATGATGTCTATCCCTGCGGGTTGCTCTTGGCACAGCTGGCCACCGCCTGGGCGATTTTTCAGGGTTTGCTACTCGAAGCCCTGCCGTTTCTGCTGATTGGCGTTGGTATCGCCAGCCTGGCCCGCTGGCTGGCGCCTGGAGGTGCCTGGCTGCGGCAGTTGCCCGCCCACCCCCTGCTCGGGCCCCTCACCGGTGCCGCCCTTGGCTTTGCCCTGCCCGCTTGTGAATGCGGCAATGTGCCGGTGGCGCGGCGGCTGCTGGCCGGTGGCGCCCCGGTTGGCACTGCCCTGGGCTTTTTATTTGCCGCACCGGTGCTGAATCCAATCGTGCTGGCCAGCACCTGGGCCGCCTTCCCCAACCAGCCCTGGCTGCTGGCGGCCCGCCCTGGAGCAGCCCTGCTGCTGTCGGTGCTGCTGGCCACGGTGCTGCGCCTGCTGCCCGAGGCCGAATTACTAGATCCGGTGCTACTTGAAGAACGGCGCCTGAGCCAGCCCTTGGCCCAGGTGGGGCTGCTGGAGCGTCGCAGCGGACTTGTGGGTGCCATCGACGCCAAGGTGCAGCCCATGAAGGTGGCGCGGCCGCCCTTACAGGAGGTGCTCCAGCACGGCAGCCGCGAATTTCTCGATCTGGCCGCCCTGCTGGTGCTGGGTTGTGCCATCGCCGCCACGGTGCAAACGTTGCTGCCGCGTAGCTGGCTGCTGGCGGTGGGGGGAGCTCCAACCATCTCTGTACTGAGCCTGATGCTGCTGGCGGTGGTGGTTTCGGTTTGCTCCAGCGTCGATGCCTTCCTCGCCCTGGGCTTCGCTGCCCAGGTCACCCCGGGAGCGCTTCTGGCCTTCCTGGTGCTGGGCCCGGTGGTCGACCTGAAGCTGCTGGGACTGTTCCGGGTGCTGTTCAAGCCCAAGGCCATCGCCCTCACCAGTGCCGCCGCAGCGGTGGCCGTGTTGGTGCTGGGGCAATGGGTCAATTTGCTGCTGCTGTGATGCGCGCCTTCGCCCTGGGGCTGTGGGGAGCCGTGCTGCTGCAAAGCAGCCTCAGCGGCAGGCTGGATCTCTTGCTCAGCGGCGTTTTCCACCCACTAGTGGCGCTGAGCGGTGTGGCCTTGCTGCTACTGGCTGGCCTGCTGCTGGCTGAACTAGCGCGAAGGGGCCAGGGAAGCCCAGCCCCATCGCGACGCCAAGCCATCCCAAAAATCTGGTGGCTGAGCGCCGCAGTGGCTTTGCTGGTGTTGGCCATTCCCCCCAACCCCTCCTTCAGCACCCTGGCCGCCAACCGGCCCGCCGAGCTGGGCGATGAGACTGAGCTGAGCTTCGTGCTGCCGCCAGCCCAGCGCAGCCTCACCGATTGGGTGCGCTTGCTGCGCAGCCAACCCGACCCCAGCCTCTACGCGGGTGATCCCGTGCGGATCAGCGGCTTTGTCTTGCCCCAGCCGGGTGAGCCCCCCCAGCTAGCCAGGCTGCTGGTGCGCTGCTGTCTCGCCGATGCCACCCCGGTGGGCCTACCTGTGCGCTGGCCAGCCGGCCGGCCGCCCCGGGCGGATCAATGGCTGGCGGTGGAGGGCACCATGGCTATTGAGGAACGCAACGGCCAGAGCCGCAGCGTGGTGGTACCGCAGCGAATCACACCGATTGCCCGGCCCAAGCGGCCCTTGGAACCATGACGGCCACGGGGCAACGGATCACGTTGGCTCTGGCAGCAGGACTTGCCCTGGCCTTGCTGCAGCAACAACTACTGCTACGACGCCCACCACGGCTGCTGGAGCTGGAGTCAAGCAGCGCCAGCTCCGGTCCAGCGGCCCTGGACCTGCGCTTCAGCCGACCGATGCGCAGATCCAGCCTGGTGGTCTCCAGCAGCCTGCAACCCCAGCTGGCCTGGACGTGGCTGGGGGAAAGCAACCCCCTGCGCCTGCTGCTGCTTCCAGGCCAAACCATCCCCGGACCATTGCGGTTGCTGCTGGCAGGGGTCGACCGCCGCAACCTGCCGCTGCGCCGCCAGCAGTGGCTCTGGGACCCCCGGCCGCGCTTGCTGGCGGTGGTGCCCGTGGCCGGCGGCGAACAGCTGCAGCTGCAACGGCGCGATGGCAGCTGGCAGGCGCTGACCCCGGTGTGGCCGCAGCTGGCCCAAGTGCAGCCCCTCGGTAACGGTGCCGGTGTGGCCCTGCTCAGTGGTGATGGCATGGGCAGCCACCGTCTCTGGCTGCTGCCGCTGCAGCAACACAACCTGGTGCGCGAACCGCAGCGCCTCTCCGAACCCGTGGCGGGTGGGCTGCAACCCCTAGACGACGCAGACCTGCTGTTTGCCCACCTGAGCAGCAACCGACGCGGCGACCTGCTGGTGCAATCGTCCACCACCGCCCTGGATCCGGGCAGCACCAGCGTGCGTTCCGCCCAGGGGCGCCAATGGTCCCTGCCCCACTCTGCTTCTGGCCCCATGCAGCTGCTCCCCGAGGGAGGCGGGGTAGTGGTGCCTGAGCTTGAAGGCCTCACCCTGCACAACCTGCCGGGCCAGCCCAGCCGGCGCCAGCTGCTGCCTGGCAGTAGGGAACTCAGCAGTTTCTGCCCCGTGAGCGGCCGCGCCCTGCTGGTGCGTCACTGGCCCGACTACCGGCGCTCCCTAGAGCTGGTGGAGCCTGGCCAACCGCCGCGGCAGCTTTGGATCGGCAGCGAAGCCGTTCTGGCCAGCGCTTGCGACCGGGGTGGGGATCGGGTCTGGCTGGTGGTGAGCAACTGGTCCCAGGGATCCCAGCCCCTGATGCTGGCCCTCGATCGCCGCGGCCAACTGCTCAAGCAACGCTCCTTGAAGGGCTGGGAGGTAGAGCCGGGAGCGCCGATGTTGTTTGATACCACCCGCCAGCAGCTGCTGCTCACCCTGCGCTCAGGCAGCCACGCCAAGCCGGTGCTGGTGGATGGCAGCAGCCTGAGCCTGCACCCCCTGGCCAAGCCGGTGCGCCTGGCTCTGTGGCTACCGGCAGGCTGATAGGCGCCGGTGCTGCAGGGAGGCCAGGGGCAGCAGGCCCATGCAGAGCACCCCGATCAGGGGGCCGGGCGGCAGGTTCACAGCTGGCTGGATCGCCAGCAGAAAGCCGCCACCGCTGATCCCCATACCCACCAGGGCCGAGCGCCACAGGGCCTGGCGCAGGCTGGCGGCTCCAGCCAAGGCCACTAGGGCCGGAGCACCCATCAAGGCAATCACCAGCACCACCCCCACGGCGGTCATGGCGCTCACCACCGTGAAGGCCGTCACCAGGGTGAGCAGCAGCCGCAGCCGCTGCACCGGCAAACCAGCACTGGCGGCGCCGAGGGGATCCACCCCCAGATACACGTAGTGATGATAGCGCCAGGCGAGCAGCAGCAGCACCGCCACCAGGGCCAGCAGGCTGCGCAGCAGGTCGGCAGGAGCGGCGGCCAGCAGATCGCCAAACAGCACCGCCTCCAGATCGACCCGGATGTGCAGCAGGGGAATCAACAGCACCCCTAAACCGAGAAAGCCAGCCAGCACGGTGTTGAGCACCGCCTCATCGCCCCCTTCACCAGAACGATCACCGCGGCTGAGCCGCTCCGCCAACAGGGCACCGGCCAGGCCGCTGATCACCCCACCGAGGCCCGGATCAAGCCGCAGGGCCAGCGCCAGCGCCAAACCCGGCAACACCGCGTGCGACACGAGATTCGCCAGGAACAGGCGCCGCTGCACCAGCAGCAAGGTGCCGGCCAATGGGCAGAGGCCGCCGATCACCAGCGCCAGCACCAGGGGCAGCAGCCACCAAAGAGTCTCCATAGGATCAGCGCACTACGCCCCAGCCACTCTGGCCATGCCATCCCAGGTTGCCGCGTCAAGCGACCGCCAGCAGCTGCTGCTTACGGCGTTGCGCCAAGCCGACCGGGAACTCTCCGGCCAGGACCTGCACGCCCTGCTGCGCCAAGGCTCCCAGCCCATGGGGCTGGCCACGGTCTACCGCCACCTGCGCCAACTGCAGCAGCGGGGCTGGATTCGTTGCCGCCACCTGCCCAGCGGCGAGGCCCTGTTCGCCCCCACAGAGCGGGACGAGCACCACCTCACCTGTGTCGACTGCGGCGCCACGGTGGTTCTTAATAACTGCCCCATGCACGACGTGCACCTAGACGGCGACCAGAGCGCAGGCTTCCAGCTGCTGTTTCACACCCTGGAATTTTTCGGGCTCTGCGGAAGCTGTCAACAGCGCCAGGCCAGCTAGCAGCAGCCCAGCTAGCAGCAGGCCATCAACCGCAGCCCATTAACCGCAGCAGTGATTGCCTACCCGCAGGTCGCCGAGGGCTTGGCGCACCTGCTGGGGGCTGCCGTCGGCGAGCAACGAGTGATCGAGCACCAGCACCCGGTCGTAGGCGTCGAGGTCGCGGCCCCAGTCGTGGCTGCTCACCAGCAGGGTGAGACCGGCATCGCGCAGCTGGCCCATCACCTTGAGCAGCTGGGTGCGTGAAGGGGGGTCGATGGCAGCGCAGGGCTCATCCAGCAGCAGCAGCCTGGCTGGCTGCACCAAGGTGCGGGCCAGCAGGGCTCGCTGCTGCTGGCCACCGGACAACTGATCCAGGCGCCGGCCCGCCAACCCGGCCAGGCCGACCCGCTGCAGGGCTGCTTCCACATCACAGCAGCCAGGACGCTTGGCGGCCATCCGCCCCAAGGCCACCAACTCCCGCACACTGATAGGAAAGTGCCAGGCGATCTCCCCCCGCTGGGGCATCAGGGCCAACTGCTGTCGCGCCAGGGCCAAGGTAAGGGGCACCCCATCGAGCCGGATCGAACCGCTCTCGATCGGCAGCTGACCCTCAATGGCCTGCAGCAGGGTGCTTTTGCCGGCGCCGTTGGGGCCCACCAGGGCGGTGAGCGTGCCGGGCTCGAGCGCAAAAGCCACGCCGTCGAGAGCAAGGTCGCCGCCGCGGCGCACCCGCAGCTCACTCACCTCAAGCGACACGCAACATCATCAGTGCAACCGCAAACCTAACGACGGTCGAGCACCAGCACCCGCGCTCCCAGCACGGCAAACACCGACACCGCCGCCGTGGCCCCGAGGTCACCGCCGATCCCCGCCAGGCGCGGAGCGAAGCTGAAGCTCAGCAGGGCGAACAGCAAACCCATCGCCAGCAGCAAGGGCACCGGCCGCGGAGCGAGCCGCTCTGGAGCTGTCATGCCGACGAAACTGGCACCTAACCACATAGCCGCCAAGGGCCCTGGCGCCAGCTCCAAAGAAGGGGGCAGCAGGGCAAGGAGCAGGGCCACCAGCAGGGAGGGCAGGGCGGAGCCCAGCACCACCCCGAAGCCGTAGCGGTAGCTGATGGCGTGGGTGAGCAGCGGGGAGAGCAGGGCAGCGAACAGCACCAGCCAGCGCTCATCGCCAGACCAGGCATGCAGAGGGGCACCCGCGCCCATGGCACCGGAGACCAGGGCCACCCCCATGGCACCGAGCACTCCGAGAAAGGCGGTGGTCCCAAGCTTGCCGCCGATCCCGCTCCAACTGTTCGCCAGGAGCGACAACGCCAGTCCGGCCAGCACCCCGGCCAGCACCACCCAGCCCGGATGGCCGAGCACCAGCTCAGAGGTCATCCCAGCAAAAGCGCCGCAGTACAACGGGCCAGCCACCCCCCGGCAACGACGGCTGGAATGGCCGATGGCCTCGACCAGCCCGCCGGCAGCACCCACCAGCGCCGCAGCCAGTGCCACCGAAACAAGCGCTCCACGGCTCAGGGCCAGCACGACCAGAGCCGCGAAAGCTGCCAGCAGCACGGGCGCGGGCTGGATCGCTCCAGGGGGGCCATGGCCGGCATGCCGCAAAAAGCCCAGCAGAACCACCAGCGCCAGCAGCAGCAGCGCCAACGCCATCCCGCCCGGAGCCCCCAGCACGAAGGCATCGAGATAAAAAAACAGCAGCACACCCGCCATCAGCAGGGCGTGGGGCCTGGTCAGAGCAGAACGATCCACGCCCTGGATCAGCGGCATCAACTCCAACAATCCCACTTGGAGGGCGACAGAACGAGCCGCAGCCAACCCCAAGCAACACCCTGAGAACCATTATCATTCGCGGGATCAGGCGCGCCAGCTATGCCTCATATCCCCTCTCCCGCTGCTGCCTCTCCCGCTGCTGCCTCTCTCGCTCTGGCATTGGCAGCAGCCGTAGGACTGCAGGCTTGCCGCACTCCCCCACCGGCCGACGTGATCGCTGCCGACGGAGTCCTTTGCGACCTGACACAACGCCTGGCCGCCAGCGACCTACGGGTGAGCTGCCTTTTGCAGCCGGGCGACGACCCCCATCAATTCCGGCTAACACCCCAGCAGAGCCGGGAGCTCAGCCAGGCCCAGCTGGTACTGATCAACGGCTTCGGCCTCACCCCAGCCCTGGCCGAACTGACCAAGCCGGGAACAAGCCGGACCAAAACCGTAGCCGTAGCAGAGCTAGCCGTACCCAACAGCCCCGTCCTAGAGGCTGCGCCGCCCAAGACCGCCGATTCTCACCAGCACCACGATGAGGATGGCCAGCACCACGATCAAGATGAGCATGCCCATGGCGACAGGGATCCCCACGTGTGGCACGACCCAAACCAGGCGGCCGCCCTGGTGCTGCTGGTGGCCCAGCAACTTCAGCAGCTAAAGCCTGCCGCCCAAGCCCCCATTGCCGCCCGGGCCCAGGCGATGACGGCGACCCTGCAGCAGCTGGACGCCTGGAACCGCCGGCAACTTGCCACCATTCCCACCGCCAGCCCCCTGGCCACCGGACACCGGGCCTTTGCCAGCCTGGCCCGGGCCTACGGACTGCAGGAACTGGCGGTGGTGGATGCCAGCAGCAGCAGCGACAACCTGCGCCCCCAGGCCTTCCAGGCCGTGCTGGAGCAATTGCGGCGCGAGCAGGTGCCGATGCTGTTCGCTGAACAGCTGCCTGCAGGCAAAGCGCTGCAGCGGGTCAGCAGCCTCAGCGGTGTACCCATCGCCGCCGCACCACTGGTGGCCGATGGTCTGGCAGCGGAACCCGATGGGAACGGCAACCTGGTAGCCACCCTCGCCGCCAACACCTGCCTGATCGTCAACGGCCTAGGCGGCCGCTGCGACCCATCCGGCCAGCAGGCCCTGAGCCAGCGCTGGCAGGCCATCCGCTGACACCCAACCAGCAGCCACAACGAGAATCGTTCTCATTCTCGCCATGCACTGGCTCCGTGCCTCGCTCCGCAGCCGTGAAAATTCGCCCAATCCTGCTGATTGCAGCAACTGCTGCTGGAGTACTGGCACCGGTAACCGCAGCTGCAGTTGAATTCGAGCTCGCTGACCTCAATACCTGCATCAGCCACTTCTCTGATCTGCGCCCCACCGACTAGGCCTATCAGGCGCTGACCAACCTGGTAGAGAAATACGGCTGCGTCGCCGGCTACCCCAACGGCAGCTTCAGAGGTGGGCAGGCCATGACCCGCTTCGAGGTGGGTGGCCGGTGTGGGTGTGCCCGATGCCACCCCCTTCATCACCACCCAGATCGAGACCAATCAGATCGAGGAGAACGGCGTCAACACCAATGCCTTAGGCATCAGCGGCTTCTGGCAGCCGGCCAAGAGAGGCTGGCTGCCCTCGATCAGCGCTGGTTACGGCGTCAACGGCAGCTCCGGCTCAGACCTGCCCACCAGCCAGTCGTGGATGGTGGGCCTGCAATGGAGCGATGTGCTGGCTGAGGGCAACAGCTTTGGCATGGGAGTGGGCCAACCCGCATTTGCAACCGCCACCCGCAATGGGGCTACCAGCGAATCCGGCGTGTGGGCTTGGGAGTGGTGTTACCAGTGGCAGGTCACCGACGCCATCTCCGTGACTCCGGCGATCTTCGTGCTCAACAATCCTGGGGGTAATGGGGGTGGTGCCAACCAATTCGGTGCCCTGATCAAAACCAGCTTCCAGTTTTGAGTCGAGCTAACCCCTGCCCCAATGGAATGCAGCAAAGGGTTCCTAGGGTCATCACAGCCAAGCCATGCGCCATTCCATGACCGCCAGTGCCACCCCCACGGGCCTGCCCGTGACAATCCTCACCGGCTTTCTGGGGGCGGGTAAGACCACCCTGCTCAACCACATTCTCAGCAATCAGCAGGGGGTCAAAACCGCCGTGCTGGTCAACGAATTCGGTGAAATCGGCATCGACAACGACCTGATTGTTGCCACCGGCGAAGACATGGTGGAGCTGAGCAACGGCTGCATCTGCTGCTCCATCAACGGTGAACTGCTCGAAGCGGTGTACCGCATCCTGGAGCGCCCCGATCCGGTGGACTATCTGGTGGTGGAGACCACCGGCCTGGCCGATCCCCTGCCGGTGGCCATGACCTTCCTCGGCAGCGACCTGCGAGATGCCACCAGGCTCGATTCGATCATCACCCTGGTTGACGCGGAGAACTTCAGCGACGAGCTGCTGGAGGGTGAGGTGGCCCGGGCCCAGATCGTTTACAGCGACATGCTGTTGCTAAACAAATGCGACTTGGTAGCTGAGGAGCGGATGGCGGCTCTGGAGGCCCAGTTGCGCGAGATCAAGACCGATGCCCGCATCCTGCGCTCGGTGAAGGGCGAAGTGCCCCTGCCCCTACTACTCAGCGTGGGGCTGTTCGAAAGCGACAAAATCGTTGCCCAGCAGCAGCTCAGCGCCGAGCCAGACCACAGCTCCTGCGACCACGATCACGGCCACTGCGAACACGATCACCACGACCACGACCATCACAAGCACGAGCACCACGACCACGATCATCACAAGCACGATCACGCCGATCACCCCGACCACGCCGCCATCGAGGGATTCACCTCGTTGTCGTTTGAATCAGAGGGGCCTTTCGCCCTGCGCAAATTTCAGAACTTTCTCGACAACCAGCTGCCAGCCGAGGTGTTTCGCGCCAAGGGGATCCTCTGGTTCAACGAAAGTGAGCGCCGCCATGTGTTCCACCTGGCTGGCAAGCGCTTCTCGATCGACGATTCCGACTGGCCAGAGGGCTCAGGGCGCAAGAACCAGATCGTGCTGATCGGTAAAAATCTCGACCACGCCCAGTTGCGCAAGCAACTGCAGGTGTGCGTTGCCAAAGATTCCGGCAAGGGCTTCGCTTGAACGGGATACTGACTCAGAGGATCCAGCCAAATTCATGATGTCCACCACCGTGCGCCAACTGGCCCCGGCCGCAGCCGCTGGCTTGGCCCTCAGCCTGTTGTCGACCCTGCCAGCAGGTGCCCATGGCCTGGCAAGCGCGGGCTTGGCCGCAGGAGCAAGCCACCCGCTGCTTGGGCTAGACCACTTGCTGTTGCTGCTGGGCGTTGGCAGCGCTGCCGCCCTGGCCGGTCCATCGTTACTGCTCGTGGCCCTAGCCGCTGCGATTGCTGGAAGCTTGTATGGGGCCCTAGGGGGCAACCTGCCAGGCGCCGAGGTGTTAGCAGCCTTGATGGTGTCTGGTCTTGGCCTAGCGATGGCTGCACGCCAGGGCCAGCTGCTAGCCGTAGTGCTGGCAGGAGGAGTGGCTATTCACGCCATGCTGCATGGCCAGGAAGCAACAGGCAGCAGCGCAGATCTGCTGGGCTGGTGGCTAGGGGCGAGCCTCTGCTCAGCGGCCGTGGTGGGGGCAAGTTTCGCCGTGATCCGCCAGCTTGCCCCCAGCTGGGGACGGCGCTTGGCAGTTGCCCTCAGCATCGCTGGAGCGCTGCTAGCGCTTGCCCCGTTGGCGTGAGAACCGTCCCAAGCGGACACTTTTGTTACACAAGTCCCTTGCTGAGCTAGCTACGCTTATCAAAGCGAAATCAAACGCCATGGCCGAGCTGATTCTTTTCTCCGGCGTTGTCGCCTTGTTTGGCTTGGCTTTTTGGCTCGCCACCGATTCCGATGATGACAATGGTGGTGGCGGCCTGATGCAACCCGTGCTGGTCCCAGTGCGCGTCAGACAAAACCGGTGATATTGGTTACATCATTTTGAATCAATAGTCTGCACGCCCATCGTCTAAATCCAATAGAAGTATGGCTAGTTGGGTCCCCAGTGGACATCAACAAACTTCTGTTGTGAGGAGTCTATGAATCAGTTCCATCGCCTATTGCTGGCCCCAGCCATTTTTGGCGCACTATTACCAAGCTTGGCCGCCCAAGACTCCGCCGTTGCCAATGAAATCCCGTTGCTGAATAGCCGGGAGGCAATCAACGACTACATGGAGCAACAAGAAATTGACGAGCTCAAGGCTTGGCGCTCCCTCAACCAGGTCACCAGCGTCAACCAATTTTCTGACGTAAGGCCCACCGACTGGGCTTATCAAGCACTTTCCAATCTGGTGGAAAAGTACGGCTGCGTGGCCGGCTATCCCAACGGCACCTACAAGGGTGGACAGGCCATGACCCGCTACGAGGCGGCGGCCCTTTTGAATGCATGCCTCGACCGTGTCACCGAAGTGACCGACGAGCTGCAAAGGTTGATGGATGAATTCAAGAAGGAGCTAGCTGTGCTGAAGGGCCGCGTCGACGGACTTGAAGCAAAGGTGGGCAGCCTGGAAGCCCAGCAGTTTTCTACCACCACCAAGCTCAAAGGCGAGGTGAACTTCATCCTGGGTGGCGTACCCGACTACAACTCAGATACCAGTGGCCGGCAAGATCGCACCACCTTCAATTACGACCTGCGCCTGAATCTGGATACCAGCTTCACCGGCAAGGACCTGCTCAAAACCCGCCTGCGCTCGGGTAATTTCACGGCCTTCAGTCCCTTCAATGCTGGAGACAGCCTGTTCAAGTTGGATAAAGCCTCCAGCACTAATGCGGGAGCATCAGGCGCTGGTGGCCTCGATACGGTGTCAATCGATCGCCTCTATTACCAGTTCCCGGTGGGCAAGCAATTCACGCTTACCGCCGGTGCCCTGGTGCGCAACACTGAAATTCTCGCCTTTATTCCCAGTGCCTACCGATCCCAGCTGCTCGACTTCTTCGCCGTGGCGGGGACCCCTGGTGCATACAACAAAGTAACCGGCCAGGGATTTGGCGCTGTTTGGAAGCAACAGGTAGCAAAAGGGCAGGGCTTCTGGAACGCCTCGCTCAACTACATCGCCCAGGATGGTGAGATTTCCAACGAGGGCATCTTCGACAGCGATGGCAGCCTCAACACCACGGCCCAGATCGGCTACAAAGCCCCCAACTGGGGAGCCGCCATCGCCTACCGCAACGGCACCACCGGCACCCGCACCATCAATGCCAACGGCACAGCAAACAGCAACCTGAGCTCTGGCCAGAGCTCCAACAGCTTCTCCTTAGCTGGCTACTGGCAACCCCTTGACAGCGGCATTATCCCCTCGATCAGCGCTGGTTATGGCTTCACTGACATATCAGGGGGCGTAGCTGGAGCCGCCGATTCCCAGTCCTGGTACGTCGGCTTGCAGTGGGATGACGCCTTCGTTAAGGGCAACATCGCCGGTGTGGCAATTGGGCAGAACCCCAGCGCTGGAACAGGCATAGATGATCCTCTCTCTCTTGAGCTCTTCTACAAGTTCCAGGTAACTGACAACATCTCAATCACTCCAGGGCTGTTCTACATCACCAACAGTTCTAACCAGGTGAATGAAAAAGATCTCTGGGGTGGAGTGATTCAAACCCAGTTCCGCTTCTGATCTTGAAGCAAATCCACCTTGGGCGTAGCAATAGTTACGTCCAAGGCTTGCATTGATCACAGGGGGAAGGCGTGAGCGTTCTTAGCCTGAGGGCATTGTCAGCGCCAAATCCATTTCCAACATGACTCTCCCACCCAGCACAAGCTGCCAACGTTCCCGCCCCTGGGGCCTACATCTTGGCTTTTGTGCCCTAGCCGCTACCACCCTGGCCAGCGCCATCGGCGTGGCCGGCATGGCCCAGAACCGGCCCCAGGAAGTGAATGTCTATTCCGGAAGGCACTACAACACCGATAAACAGCTCTATAGCGAGTTCACCAAACGCACCGGCATCAAGGTGAACCTGCTGGAGGGTAAAGATGACGAGCTGATCCAGCGCCTCAAGAGCGAGGGCAACAACAGCAAAGCCGATCTGCTGGTACTGGTGGATGCGGCCCGGATTTATCGAGCCCAGGAGGCCAATCTGTTTAGGTCGATTCGCTCCGCTGAACTCAACAATGACGTGCCTGCCAACCTGCGGGACCCCAAGGGTCATTGGTTTGCCTTGACCCGCCGGGCCCGGCCCGTAATGGTCAACCCAGCAATCGTGAAGCCCGGCCTGATCCGCAGCTACGCCGACCTCAGCCGTCCGGAGCTCAAAGGCAAGCTCTGCCTACGCAACCGCGCCAGCGTCTACAACCAATCGCTCACGGCCGATGAGCTGGTGCGGCGCGGCAAACCTGCCACCCAGCAATGGCTGCAGGGGATGCTCGCCAACACCAAAAGGCCCTTCTTTACCTCCGACACCCCCATGCTGCGAGCCGTGGGACAGGGACAGTGCGGCGCTGCTGTGGCCAATCAGTACTACCTAGCACGCATGCTGCAAGACAAGAACAGCACTGAGCGCAGCACCGCTTCGAAGCTGAAAGTTGTGTGGCCCAACCCCACCCACATCAATATTTCGGCCGGTGGCGTCACCCGCAGCTCCCGCAACCCCGAGGGTGCGCAACGTCTGCTGGAGTTCCTGGTTTCGCCCCAATCAGGAGAGGGCTACGCCGCCGCCAACAACGAATACCCCCTCAAGGGCTGGGGCAACAACCCAACCCTGAAGGCATTTGGCACTTTTAAGGCCTCAACGGTCTCCATGGAGCAGCTGGGCCGCCGCAACCGCGAAGCGGTGCAACTGATGACGCAGGCTGGCTGGGAGTAACGACTTGGCATCGCGTTGACGCCCTCCACGATCCAAGGCGCCCCTGCGCAGGGACAAGGCGCTCCCGCGCAGGGACCGGGCCGCTCCAGCAGCCGGACCTGGCTCTTACTGGTTGTGATTTTGGCCAGTGGGCTCGCCCTATTGCCCCTGCTCAGCCTGTTGAAAGACGTGTTGATCAACAGGGGCGAAACCAAGCTGGTGCTGGGATTTGACGGGCTCAGACAGGTGCGGGGCACCTTGCTGCTGGTTGCAGGGGAGGGGCTCTTAGGCGCCGTTGTGGGAACTGCCATCGGCTGGCTCACCGCGGTTTGCCGCTTCCCAGGCCGCCGCTGGCTGCGCATCGCCCAACTGGTGCCAATGGCCTTCCCTGCCTACCTCCTGGCCGCCAGCCTGATCGACTGGGGCAGCTACCGGGGCCTGCGCATCCATGGCCTGGGCTGGGCCATCGTGCTGCTCACCCTGGCTAACTACAGCTATGTATTTCTGCTGAGCACCGAGAGCTTCTCTGTTAGTGGCAGGCGGCTATTGGAAGCCAGCCGCAGCCTTGGCGTGGGCCCTTGGAGAAGTTTTTTTCGCGTCGCCCTGCCAATTGCCCTGCCCTCGATCGGCGCCGGCATTGCCCTAAGTGCCATGGAGGTCGTGAACGATCTCGGCGCGGTGCGACTGCTTGGCGTGCCCAGCCTCTCTGCTGGCATCCTCGATCGCTGGCAGGTGGATGGCGATCCCCAGGGTGCGGCGCTGCTATCTCTGGTGGCTCTGGCAATCGTGGCGGTGTTGATCGCCAGCGAACGTCAGTTGCGCCAACGCAGTCGGCGCTGGAACCTGGAAGGCGGAACGGGCAGCGCCCACGTTTGGCATCTGGCGGGCTGGCGCGCAGCCCTGGCCCAGTTGTTCTGTGTGCTGCCACCCCTTATTGCTGTGGCCATTCCAGCCCTATGGATTCAACAGGGCTGGCAAGGGCTGCAGAGCGAATCGTTCGCAGAACTGGGCCAGCTGGCAAGCCGCAGCCTCGGTTTGGCCTTGATTGCCACTGCGGTGACCTGCCTGGGTTCGCTGCTGCTGGCCATCTGCCGGCGCTGGAGCCCCCAACCGCTCGTCCAACAGCTCAGCTTCATCGCCGGCTTGGGATACGCCATTCCCGGCAGTGTGCTGGCCCTCGGGCTGATCGTGCTGGGCGGCCCCCTCGGCTTCAGCCCAGTGCTGCTATTGCTCTGGGGCTACGGCGACCGCTTCATCGCTGTCTCAAAACAGGGGCTTGATGCTGCGCTTGAGCGCATACCCCCCAGCATCGACGAAACGGCG